>NZ_JBEYUH010000002.1:0-390511 GCF_040643435.1 Rhodococcus sp. NPDC047139 | reverse complement strand
GCCAGATGGTTACCGAACCGGTCGCAGTCCTCCGCAAACGACATGATCGTCGCAACCTCTCGTTGAGAGTGTTGCGACGATCATGTGAACCCGCCACGGGCACCCGGGCTCTTTCGTTCGTCGGTGGAGGTCAGAAGTCGATGCGCACGTGCTTGCTCTTCGGCTTCGCCTGGCACGCAAGGATGTATCCGTTGGCGATGTCCTCCTCGTCGAGGATCGCCGACGGCGGGGTGTCGACGTCGCCTTCGACGACGGTGCACGCGCACGACCCGCACTCGCCCTCACGGCACGAGTAGGGCACGTCGAGTCCCTTGGACAGCATCACGTCCACGAGAGTGGCGTTGCGTGGCCACACGAGGTCGTGCTCCTCACCGTCGAGCTGCACCGTCACGGCGGCCGCGTCGGCGTCCGACTCGTCGATCTCGACGGCGGGGACCTCGGCGAACGGGTCACCGGACAGGGACGTGAAGACCTCGGCGTGGATCCGGTCCTTCGGGACGCCGGCCAGGAGCAGCGCTTCGCGGACGGTGTCCATGAACGGGCCGGGCCCGCACATGTAGGCGCGGTGATCGGCGAACGAGGAAACGAGGGTCGCGAGCTGCCGGGGGGTCGGAATTCCCTGCACGCTCTCGAGCCAGTGCACGACGGTGAGAGCGTCGGAGTGCCGGGCGGCCAGTTCGCGCAGCTCCTCGGCGAAGATGACGGAGTTCTCGTCGCGGTTGCCGTAGACGACCACTACGTTGCGGTTTCCGCTGTGGAGAGCAGACTTGAGGATCGACATCACCGGGGTGATGCCGCTGCCTCCGGCGAACAGTACGAGCTTCTCGGTGAGGTCGACCGGGGTGAACACACCGGCCGGCGGAAGGAGCTCTACGGTGTCACCGGAAGAGATGTTGTCGCACAGCCAGTTCGATGCATATCCGTCTGCGGTGCGCTTGACGGTGACCTTGAGGGGTTCACCGGTGTGCGGGGAACTGGCGAGGGAATAGCACCGCGCCACGGAACCCGTCCGGTCGCTCGGGATGCGCAGGGTCAGGAACTGCCCGGGTTTGTAGGTGAAGTCGGCGCGCCGGTCCGCAGGTACGTCGAACACCAGTGATACGGCGTCGGCGGTTTCTCGAACGACTGCACTGACGGTCAGCACAGTGGAGCGTGAACTGACCGGTGCCTGAACGGCTGTCATCGCAGCGGGTTCCCTTCGGTACGCAAACTTCTCGATCGTGTCACCGTAGAACGCCACCGAACGAGACGCGCGTCTCCTCCCGGTAATCGGGACACCGGGAGGAGACGCGCGTTCGGATCAGGCAGTACGTGCGGAGCGCGGGATCAGCAAGGTGATCCCCACCGTCACGACGGACAGGGCGATGAGCATGAAGCCGACCATGGTGATTCCGGCGAGCGGGGTCGCTGCGAAGGCGAGCAGCATGGTGGCGATCGACGTTCCGACGCCCTGGCCGGCGGTGCGCAGCACAGCGTTCGTGCCGGTCGTCTCGCTCGTATTGTGCTCGGGCACGGACTCGACGATCAGGTTCGGAATTGCTGTGTAGGCGAACGCGGTTGCGACCGACACCACGACGACCATCGCGGTCATGGCCACCACGGAGTGGTGCGCGGTGAGCATGACGACGGTGCCGACGATGAACAGGCCGGTGCCGAGCAGCATCGCTGCCCGAGAACCCACTGCTGCGGAGATTCGGCCGCTCAGCGGGGTGCAGACGAAACCGAACAGGGAGCCGATGAACGACAACCAGCCCGCATGGGTCGCGCTCAGGCCGAGGCCGAAGTCGCCGGTGGAGGGGGTCTGCATGATGATCGGGATGATCATGGTGACCACGCCGAGCGGTCCCGCTGCGATCGCGACCGTGGCCAGCATCGTGAGCGAGAACTTGCGGTCGGCGAACAGGCGCACGTTGATGATGGGAGAGGGTGTGCGCAGTTCCCAGCGCACCAGCATGACCAGAGCTGCGGCGCCACCCAGGATCAGACCCAGAGTGCGTGTATCCGACCAGCCCCACGCCTGGGACTTGTTGACGCCGAGCAAGACCGCGGCGACTGCGGCGGCGAAGGTGACAGCTCCGACGTAATCGACCTTCTCGGACGTGCCGGTGGGGCGACGCCACGGGAGGACGAACCAGACGAGCAGCAGAGCAAAGACCGAGTACAAGGCAGCCACGACGAAGATCATGTGCCAGCTGGCGTTGTCGATCAGCAGGCCGGCTACGAGGAGCGATGCGGAGCCTGCGGCCACGGCGGAACCGGAGATCAGTGCGACTGCGACCGGGACGCGCTCGGCGGGAAGATGCTCACGTGCGAGTCCGATGCACAGTGGCAGGATCGCGCCCGCCACCCCCTGGATCGCCCGGCCGACGATGATGCTGGTGAGGCTGTCGCCGACGGCGCTTACGACCGAACCCAGCGCCGCGACGGCGAGGAGGATCATCAGGATCCGTTCGCGCCCGTACATGTCGCCGAGCCGGCCGCACACGGCGGCGGATGCAGCGGAGACGAGGAGAAAGGCCGTCACGGCCCATCCGACCGTCGATGCATTGCTGTCGAATTCCGAGATCAGCGTCGGGATCGCTGCGAACATCATCGATGTTTCGAACGCGCTGATGATTTCGACGGCGATCAGGACCGACACGATCACCCACACCGGCTGCTGCCGGTCGAAACGGCTCCGCCCGTGGCGGGCTGCGGATTCCGAGTGGGAGAGCTCGTTGGCGTAGGACGTCACAACACATTCCAGACTCTCGGCGACCCGCTCCCGGGCCGCAGTTCCTTACCCACGAAGGGGAGTGGCTCGGGTCACTTTCTAGAGCAGGTGAGAGTCGTCCCGCGGTGTGATCTCGCTGAGCGAGACCGTGTTCGAATCAGATCAGTGCGGCCTCGTGGACCGTGCGATCGAACTCCGGCAGCTCAGCGCCGTGGCGAAGGGTCGTCGCCAGTGACGGATCGGCGAGGTGCAGTCGCCCGATGGCGATCAGATCGAATTCGTCCTCGCCGAGCCGTCGTTCGAGTTCGGGAACGTTGTTGCGCACGGGCGCGCTGCCCTGTGCGCGGCTCTCCCGCAACGATGTTCCGATTCCGACGCTGCCCACCGCCATGGAGAGAGCTCCGGTGACCTTCTTCGCCCAGCCTGCGAGCGTGAGGTCGCTGCCTTCGAAGGCCGGGATGTCGAAGCGGCGGATGCTCGCGTCGAACACGTCGACGCCGGCTTCTGCCAAGGGGGAGAGAACGGCCTTCAGCTCCTCCGGGGTGTGGGCGATCCGTGCTTCGTAGTTCTGCTGCTTGTGCTGCGAGAACCGGTAGAAGATCGGAAGATCGTCGCCGATGCGGGAGCGGATCGCGGCCACCACGGTGGCGGGGAAGCGGGTCCGGCGCTGGAGGTCTCCACCCCATTCGTCGTCACGCTGGTTCGTGGCTTCCCAGAGGAATGCGTCGAGCAGGTAGCCGTGTCCGCCGTGCAGTGCGATCCCGTCGAATCCGACTTCGACAGCGGCAGCCGCCGCGTCTGCGTACGCGGTGACGACCTCTTCGATGTCCGCGACGGTCATGGCCCGGGTGGGCCGGGATGCGCGGGCGACATAATCCTCGCCGTAGGAGGTCACGCCGGGCTCTCCCCAGATTCCGGACGGCCGCATGGGAGTGAGGGCGGGGTCGACATCGGCGGTCATCGCCCCCCAGAGGGGGCCGACGTGCCAGAGCTGAGGAATGATGCGTCCGCCTTCGGCGTGGATCGCATCGACGACGCGGCGCCAGCCTTCGAGGGCGGCTTCGCCGTACATGTGGGGTACCCGCGGATTGTCGACCGCCGTCGGGTGATCGATCGCGACACCCTCGGTGATGATCAGGGCCGTGCCGCCTGCCGCGCGCCGCCGGTAGTACTCCACGACGTCCGGTCCGGGTACTCCACCCGGCGAATGGGAGCGGGTCATCGGGGACATCACGATGCGGTTGCGGAGCTCGAGTGAGCGCACCGTCAGGGGGCGGAAGAGGGGGGACTCGGCTTCTGGCATCACGGTCTCGACTCTTTCGGCTCGTGCGGGTGACGGGTGCAGGCAGATTCGGCCCGCGACTCGGTTGTACTCACGCGCCGACCCGTGGGACAGGGACCTCCTGCTCAGTGAGACGTGCTCGGGGCCGGTCGAGGGAAAGTGCGGGCCGTACGGCTGCGCGGCGTGTCCGCTCACCGGGAATTGTGCAACAAGTCACGCACCTTGTACTCTGGTCCTCGCCCACAAGAATCAATTTCAGTTTGTTACGGCAGTGGGCGACGAGTGTTGGAGAAAGGGTGGCGATGTCCGAGTCGCAACATACGCAGGCCCCCCAAGCGCCCAAGCGTGAACTGCCTGCGTCGATGGTCGAGCGTATGACCCTCATCCTCGACGCATTCGACGACCTCTCCTCGCGACTCACACTCGAGGAAGTTGCGTGCCGTACCCGCTTGCCGCGCTCGACCGTTCACCGCATCCTCGATCAGATGGTGCGGCTCGACTGGATCGACCATGCGTCGTTCGGATACTGCCTCGGTCGCCGTGCAAAGTCCATGGGCGAGGGCGACGGTGGGCACATCCGCATCCGCGAGGCTGCGGCACCACTGCTTCACGAACTCCATATGACGACGGGCATGGTCGCCCATCTGTCCGTGCTCGACGGCCGCGATTGCGTCTATCTCGACAAGATCGGTGGGCAGCTCGCCGCAGCACTGCCGTCCCGAGTCGGTGGACGCGTGCCCGCCTACGCCACCGCCGGCGGTAAGGCTCTGCTCGCGGGGCTCGAGCCGGAGCAGGTCGACGCTCTCTATACCGGGCTGCAGCTGCCTCGGCGCACCGAGCGCACCATCACCGACCTTTCGACCCTGCACCTCGAACTCAACCGGATCCGCCGCCGCCACGGGCTGGCCTTCGAGACCGGCGAGGCCACCCCCGGGATGTCGTGCGTGGGTGCCGCGATCCGCAGCCCCGCGTCCCCTGTCGCCGCGATCTCTCTGTGCGGACCTACCCGGCCGGGGCACCTCGAACGCATCGCTCCGCTGGTCGCCAACGCCGTTCGCGACATCTCGCGCAAGCTGTACCCCGAGATGAGCGCCCCTCGGCGCAATCGGGCCGCGCGAACGTCCGAGCCTTCATGGTCACCGCAGGTGATGGAGCGGATGCTCGCCACGCAGTCGGACGGCTGGATGTAACTCGCATACGCCTGCACTCCCTCACGTCGCCCGGACATCCCGGTGATCGGGAGCGTGCGCGCGACGTGAGGGGGATCACTGGAAGCCTCGTTCCCATGACGACGGAATTGAGTTTCGAGACCACGGCGAGGGAACTGGCGACCGACCGCGGCACCCTTCGCTACCACGAAGCCGGGGAGGGCGAACCGCTGCTGCTGCTCCACGGCTCCGGGCCGGGAGTCACCGGCTGGCGGAACTACCGCGGTGTGCTCGCCGATCTCGCCGAGCACTTCCGGTGCCTGGTTCTCGAGTTCCCCGGCTTCGGGGTGAGCGACCCGTGCGAAGGACATCCGATGGCGATGGCGTCGGTGGCGGTCACCGACTTCCTCGACGGACTCGGCCTCGATCGCGTCTCGATCATCGGCAACTCGATGGGCGGCATCGTCGGGACGCAGTTCGCGATCGCGCAGCCCGACCGGGTGAAGAAGCTCGTCACCATCGGCGGAGCGGGACGATCGATCTTCGCTCCGTCGCCCGGCGAGGGCATCCGGCTGCTCATGGAATTCACGGACGATCCGACCCGCGAGAAGCTCGTCCGCTGGCTGCGTTCGATGGTCTACGACCCCGCGATCATCACCGAGGAACTCATCGAGGAGAGGTGGGCGCTGGCCACCGAACCGAAGACCCTCGAGATCGCGCGGCGTATGTACAGCAGCGCCGCTTTCGCCGCGGGTGCGAAGGCCGCTGCCGCCTCCGACGCCACTCCGTACTGGGCGCAGCTCCACAAGATCACGGCACCGACGCTGATGACCTGGGGTCGCGACGACCGGGTCAGCCCCGTGGACATGGCGATGCTCCCCATGCGCGACCTGCGCCGGGGTGAACTGCACGTGTTCCCCAATTGCGGGCACTGGACGATGATCGAAGCGCGCGACGCATGGCTGTCGGCCGTCCTCGCGTTCCTGAAGCGCGAGGACGCCTAGGCGACCGGGTGCCGGGATGTCGTCCGCCGTCCCGGCACCCGTCCAGACGGTTCCCGCTCAGTGGAAAGCCGGCAATGCAAGGGCAGTACTCCTGAGACCGTAAGCGCCGACGGAACCGACGCTCACCACGCCGTAACGGGGGCGTCACCCTTACAGAGCTGGAGAGATCATGGGACAGGTGCTCGACTCCGTTTCGGAGTTCGCTGACGAGATCCGCGCGGACGGCGCCGAGGGCGACAAGCTCATGCGTCTGACCGACCGCAGCGCCAAGCGGCTTCGTGATGCCGGCGTCATCCGGCTTCTGCAGCCGAAGGAATTCGGCGGCCTCGAAGCACACCCGCGTGAGTTCGCCGAGACCGCCATGGCCATCGGTGCGATGGACGGGGCGACGGGCTGGGTCAGCGGCATCGTCGGCGTCCACCCCTGGGAGATGGCGTTCTTCGACCCGAAGGCCCAGGAAGAGGTGTGGGGCGAGAACCCCGACACCTGGATCGCTTCTCCCTACGCGCCGATGGGTGTCGCAACCCCCGTCGACGGTGGGTACATCCTCAACGGTCGCTGGTCGTTCTCCTCGGGCACGGATCACTGCGACTGGGTGATGATCGGCGCGGCCGTCGGCGACAAGGACGGCAACCGTCTGAGCCCGCCGCAGAGCCTGCATGTGCTGTTGCCGCGGTCGGACTACCGCATCGACCACGAAAGCTGGAACGTGGTCGGTCTGCGCGGCACCGGGTCGAAGGACCTGGTCGTCGAGAACGCCTTCCTCCCCGAGTACCGCACCCTGCGCGCGGAGCGCGTCATGGGTGGCGTGGCGTGGCAGGATGCCGGACGCGACGAAACGCTCTACAAGTTCCCCTTCTCCTGCATCTTCCCGCTCGGCATCACCTCGTCGCTGATCGGCATCGCCGAGGGCGCCCTGAACTGCTACCTCGAGTCGCAGCGGGAGCGTGTCACGGTGTCCGGCACACCGATCAAGCAGGATCCCTACGTGCTCTCGGCGCTCGGCGGTGCGGCAGCGGAGATCGCCGCATCACGTGCCGCGATCCTCGAGACCGTCGATCGGTTCTGGGACCTGACCGAGAAGGGCAAGGAAGTCACCTTCGAACAGCGCGCGATCGGACGCCGCACGCAGACCGCCGCAGCATGGCGCGCGGTGGCGGCCGTCGACGAGATCTTCGCGCGCGCCGGTGGTGGCGCGCTGCAGATGACCAACCCGCTGCAGCGCTTCTGGCGCGACGCCCACGCGGGCCTGAGCCACGCCATCCACGTGCCCGGATCGATCTTCCATGCCTCGACTCTCTGCCAGCTCGGCGAAGAGCCGCAGGGCATGATGCGGTCGATGATCTGACACCACATCCACTAGGGCGAAGGAACATTCGGAAATGACGGACATCCGGGGCCTGGGTTATCTCAGGATCCAGACCACAGACATCGCACGGTGGCGTGACCTCGTCGTGGACGGACTCGGCATGGCGATCGGTACGGGGCCCGAACCCGAGGGTCTCTATCTGCGCATCGACGAGCGGCGGGCGCGCCTGATCGTGCTTCCCGGCGAAACCGACAAGGCGCTCGCCGTCGGATGGGAGGTGCGTGACGAGTTCGCTCTGCGCCGCGTCCGCGAAGCGGTCGAGAAGGCCGGTATCGCCGTGGAGGTGCTGTCGGAGGAGGAATCGACCTATCGGGATGCCGAACAGGTCATCGCGTTCGACGACCCGGGTGGCACGCGCACCGAGATCTTCTTCGGGCCGGTGCTCGATCACAGCCCGCTCGTGACGCCCTTCGGTGGCACCTTCCACACGGGCGAGGAAGGGCTGGGGCACGTCGTCCTGCCCACCGCGGCATTCGCCGAATCATACGAGTTCTACACCGAGGTACTCGGTTTCCTTCCGCGCGGAGCGACACGGCTCGGTGGGCTCTCGGCGCCGCCTCCGGTGCGCCGGGTGCGATTCCTCGGTGTCAACCGCCGCCATCACAGCCTCGCGCTGTGCCCGGCGCCGCCCGGTTCCGAGCCCGGTCTCGTGCACCTGATGCTCGAGGTCGAGACCCTCGACGCCGTCGGACAGGCCCTGGACCGGGTGAACAAGCTCGGCTTCTCGATCTCGTCGACCCTGGGTCGTCACACCAACGACAAGATGGTCTCGTTCTACGTCCGCGCTCCGGGCGGATGGGACATCGAATTCGGTACCGAAGGCATGCTTGTCGACGAGACCTTCTACACCGCAGAGGAAATCACCGCGGACAGCTACTGGGGTCACGACTGGTCGGGCTCCGAACCTCTTGCGGCGTTCACGCCCCCGGCGGGCTGATCCGGTAATCGATGGCCGACGACGTTCTGGAGGCGGTGCTGGATCTCATCCCCGGGATCGCTTCTCGCGCAGCAGATACCGACCGGATCGGTCGTATTCCCGACGACACGATCCGCGAGCTGGTCTCCGCCGGGGTGTTCCGTATGCTGCAGCCGAGCCGATACGGCGGGCTGGAGACCGAACCGGCGCGATTCTACGAAGTCGTGCGTACCGTTTCGGCGGCATGTGGTTCGACAGGGTGGGTTGCCTCCGTCGTCGGCGTCCATCCCTGGCATCTCGCACTGTTCGACGATCGCGCACAGCACGACGTCTGGGGTGAGGACGACTCGACGCTCGTCTCGTCGGCCTACGCCCCGGCCGGTCGCCTCGTGCCCGTAGATGGTGGATACCGGTTGTCGGGGACGTGGATGTTCTCGTCCGGCTGCAGATTCGCGTCGTGGGCACTGCTCGGTGCGATGATCGTCGGCTCGGAGGGCAGGCCCGTCGATTTCGTCACGGCCCTCGTGCCACGGAACGACTACACCATCCGTGATGTGTGGAACGTCGTCGGGATGCGCGGGACGAGCAGTGACGAGATCGTCGTCGACGACGTGTTCGTGCCCGCCCATCGCATCAAGAGCAATTACGAGACCTCGCAACTTCGAGGCCCGGGCCAGCGCGTGAACACCGGTCCGCTGTACCGGCTTCCGTTCGCCGCACTGTTCACCACCACAGTCGCCGTGCCCATCGTGGGAGTGGTAGCCGGTTGCTACGAGGAGTACCTGGCGGCCATGCGTGACCGAGTGCGGCTGAGCTTGGGCGGGGGACGTTTCGTGGACGACCCGTTCGCGCAGGTGGCCGTGGGACGAGCAGCATCGGACATCGATGCTGCGACGCTTCAGCTCGATCACAACATCCGTGAGCTGTGGGCACTGGCGCGGGCGGGCGAGGAGATCCCGTTGCAGTTGCGCCTGCGTACCCGGCGAGATCAGGTACGGGCCACCGAGCGGGCGATCGAGGCGATCGACCTGCTGTTCAAGACGGCCGGCGGGACGTCGCTGTTCCTCGGCGGCATCATCGAACGGGCCTGGCGCGACGCGCATGCCGGAAGCGTCCACGTCGCGAACGAACCACAACGCGCCTATGCGCTGTACGGGCGCGACGCCTTCGGACTGCCGGTCGAGGACAACCTCATCTGACCTCGAAGATGTTGCCCCGAAGAGGTCTACGTGCAGTTTCTCGAACAACGGGATTTTTTCGCCGATAAGGGGGTGGGGCACCTACGGTCCGGGGGATCACTCGATCCCTGTGCGGAATCATCCTGCCGCACTTCGTTATCGGAAGGAACTTCCCATGAGCAACATCTCGGTCCGCCCAGTGTCCGTAGGGGACATCGGGAACTGGGATCTCGAAGCCGACGTCGTGGTCGCAGGCTTCGGTATCGCCGGTGTGTCCGCAGCGATCGGTGCGGCCGAGAGTGGCGCGGACGTGCTGGTGCTCGAACGTACCGGCGGTGGCGGAGGCGCGGCGGCGTTGTCGGGTGGCATCGTCTACCTCGGCGGTGGAACACGACTGCAGAAGGCCTGTGGATTCGACGACACCCCCGAACAGATGAAGACGTTCCTCGCCGCGGCACTCGGCCCGGGCGTCGACGAAGGCAAACTCGACGTCTACTGCGAGGGCAGTGTCGGCCATTTCGAGTGGCTCGAAGCATGCGGTGTGCCCTACAAGGAGAGCTTCTGGTCGCAGCCCGGCTGGGAATGCCCCGTGGACGATTCGCTGATGTACAGCGGCGGTGAGAACGCCGCACCGTTCAATGCGCTCGTCGACCCTGCTCCGCGAGGGCACCTCGCCCAGGTGCCGATGCCGCGAAACGGTGAGCAGGCCGCCGGCTACGTGCTCATGACCACTCTGATCGCCAAGGCTGCCGATCTCGGCGTCCGCGTCGAATCCGACGTCCGGGTACAGCGGCTCGTCGTCGATGAGACCGGCCGCGTCGTCGGAATCGTCGCCACGAGGTTCGGCGACACGCTTGCGGTCCGTGCGCGCGGCGGTGTCGTGCTGGCCACCGGATCGTTCGCCTACAACGACGAGATGATGCAGACCTATGCGCCTCGGTTGTACAAGCGACCCGCTGCGACCGTGGAGGAGCACGACGGCCGCGGCATCCTGATGGCGCAGGCGCTCGGTGCTCGCCTCGCGCACATGGATGCATGTGAGGTCGCGTTCTTCTGCGACCCTCAGCTGATCGCGCGGGGCATCCTTGTCAACGGGCGCGGGCAGCGCTACGTCGCGGAGGACACCTATCCGGGTCGAGTCGGGCAGCTCACCATGTACCAGAACGACAATCAGGCGTTCTTGGTCATCGACGAGCAGTCCTACGAGGAAGGGATGGCTGCGCCGAGTTCGAGTCCGCAGTTGCGTCACCAGCCGACCTGGGTCTGCGAGACGGTCGCCGAACTCGAGTCCGAAATGGGGCTGCCCGAGGGATCTCTGACCTCGACGGTCGAGTTGTACAACCGGCATGCCGAGGTGGGCACGGACCCGGTCCTGCACAAGAAGGGCGAATGGGTGCGACCGCTCGGATCACCGATCGCGGCGATCGACCTGCGTGGGATGACCGGCGGGTTCACCCTCGGCGGCTTGCAGACCTCGGTGGACTCGGAAGTCCTTCACGTCGACGGAGACCCGATCCCCGGTCTCTACGCTGCGGGGCGCTGCACGTCCGGCCTGTCGGCCTGGGGTTACTGCAGTGGTATCTCGCTGGGAGACGGCAGCTTCTTCGGTCGGCGCGCAGGGATCCGCGCCGCGTCGAAGTGACATGAACGAGGCGAGGTGACGCGGCCGGCGCCCTCTCTTCGGTTCCGGCATCGCCTCGTGCGTCAACCGCCGAGATTCGCAATCGTCGAATCCAGCACACTCGCCTGCATCTCGAGATCGCTGTGGCTGTAGTCCTCCTGCGGTAGCCGCTCGCGAAGCTGCTCCTGGGTGAGGACGACGAAGGTGCGGTTCCGTTCGGTCCTGTCCTCGGCACCGGCCACCCGGAACCGGCCTTCGTCGAGAACGAGCGCGGCATCGTCGAGTGTGGAGTCGAGAAGATTGCGCAGGTCGTCAGCGGTCAGATGGGTGGACATGGTCGATCCTCCTGGATCGGTGGCAGGTATTTTCATCCGAACTGCTCGGGCAGGTGGAAATGCGAATTCGAATTGTCGGCCGGAACGCGTTCTTTCCCGTTCGGATTACCTGCATAATGCGTCGACGAACGGGTAACGATATGTGTTCGATATCCCGTGCAATTCGGATCGAGGAGCGCGCGAACAGTCTGCCACGGCTCAGGGGCATCATGCCGTGGCAGACTGTTCGGCACTGCAGAATCGTCCAGGGAGAACCCTTCGAACTCCCTGCGGTGTCCGGATTTACACGACGGTATCGATGAGCTGGGCGCTGCCGGTCGAAAGCGTCTGCAGAACGGCGTCGAAGTTCGTGATGAAGGCACTCAGGATCTCGGTCATCAATTCCTCCTCGTGTCGATCGGCTTCGGACCTCCGGCCCGACTACCCGGCTATTTTCCGGGCGTGGAATATGGGTACCACCCGCGCCGCGTATTAATCATCGAGCGAAAGAAATTCGAGGATCCGTTCGTTGCAGATGCAAGGTGTGCTGCTCCGGCCGGCAATCGTTGCGAAAGTTTCGGGCTCCGTATCGGGACATGAAAGAAGTCGCGATGCCAGTGCGCAACTTGTTCCGGCTCTTCAACCGCTTGAACGAGTTGTTACGATGTGGGCATGAATCAGGAGACTCTGCCTGCCGCCCCACGCGCCGGCCGCCGCGAATGGTCGGCTCTGGGAGTGCTGGTGCTGGTGGTGACACTGCTCGCTGTCGACGGCACCGTGCTGTACCTCGCGGTGCCGTCGCTCACCGCCGACATCGCACCCAGCGCCACGCAACTGTTGTGGATCGGTGACATCTACTCGTTCGTCCTGGCGGGCCTGCTCATCACGATGGGCAATGTCGCCGATCGCATCGGCCGCAAACGGCTTCTGCTCATCGGTGCCGCGGCATTCGGGATCGCGTCGGCGATCGCGGCGTTCGCGCCGAATGCCGAAACCCTCATCGCCGCCCGTGCACTGCTCGGCATCGCCGGAGCGACACTGATGCCCTCGACGCTGTCGATCGTCCGGGCGATGTTCGCGGATGCGAAGCAACGCACCACCGCCATCGCCGTGTGGTCCACCGGCGCGATGGCCGGCGCTGCGGTGGGCCCGCTCGTGGGCGGTGTGCTGCTCGAGAACTTCTGGTGGGGCTCGGTGTTCCTGATCAACCTGCCCATCATGGTGCTGGTTCTGATCGCCGGTCCGATTCTGATCCCCGAATCCCGCGGCGACACGTCCAAGAGCATCGACCTGTGGTCGTCGCTTCTGTCTATCCTGGCGATCGTCCCGGTGGTGTTCGCGGTCAAGCACTGGGTCGGAAGCGGCTGGGACGCGAGTGTCCCGGTGGCCGCGTCGGTCGGTATGGTCGCCGGCGTGATCTTCGTCCGCCGTCAACTCCGGCTGGCGCATCCGCTGCTCGACATCACGCTGTTCCGGGTGCCTGCGTTCTCGGGTGCGGTCGTGGCCAACGGCCTGGCGATCTTCGCCTTCGTGGGTCTGCTGTACTTCTTCTCGCAGTACCTGCAACTCGTGCGTGAGTACGGGCCGTTGAAGGCCGGATTGGCCGAACTGCCCACCACTCTGGCCTCGATGGTGGTCATCGCCTTCGTCGGTATCCTCTCGACGCGGCTCGGTGCCGGACGCGCGATCGCCCTCGGCCTGGCAGTCGGTGCTATCGGATTGGTGGGAATCGGGCTGTCCGCGTTCCAGTCCGCCTATTGGGGACTGGGTATCGCGCTGGTCGTGATCGGCCTGGGAACCGGGGTGGCGATGACCCTGTCGACCGACGCGGTGGTGTCGGCGGTGCCGAAGCAGCGAGCCGGCGCTGCATCCGCGATCTCGGAGACCGCCTACGAACTCGGCGTGGCACTGGGCATCGCGGTCCTCGGTTCGATTCACCTCGCGATGTACCGGTCGCATCTGGACCTGCCGGCCGGGACCGACCCCTCCGAGGCGGCAGCAGCGCAGGCCTCGCTCGCCGTGACCGTCGAGACCGCCACCGATCCGGTGGTCGTCGAACACGCCCAGATCGCGTTCGCCACCGCAGTACAGACCACCTCGTACATCGCAGCGGCGATCCTCGTGATCTCGACGGTAGTGGCCTGGCGGGTCATCCCGTCGTCGAAGGAGATCGAGGTGAGTACTCGTGGAGCGCACTGAGCAGGTGGTCACCAGGGACAAGGAACGCACCCGCCGGGCGATCCTCGACGCCGCGGAGAAAATGTTCTCCGAACACGGTTCCAAAGCCAGCCTCGCCGAGATCGCGAAGGCGGCAGGGGTGACACAGAGCGGACTGCGGCACCACTTTCCGACTCGGGAGTCGCTGCTCTACGGGGTGGTCGAGCACAGCATCGAGCGGACGTGGGCCGAGGTCCACTCGTGCGTCGACCTCTCCGAGAACAGGCCGGGAAAGCTGCTGCGCGGCTACGTCCGCGCACTGACAGGCGACAGCGAGTACTTCGCGAACGTTCTCGACCCCTCCGGGCTCAGTGCCGCGCTCGGCAACCTGCCAGGACTCGAGGAACTGTTCGCACGTGATGCCGAGAAGTTGCGGGCAGCCCTCGCCGCCGACGGCATTCCGTATGCACGTGCGCTGGTCGTTCAACACGCCGCGGAGGGACTCGCGGTCGCGCGATCGAGCCCATATCTCACCGACGAGGCGCTGGCGCTGGCACGAGCAGAACTGCTCGCGATGACCGAAGTGGAGGCATAGAGCGCGCGGTCCGCCGGGAGCGTCGTTCGGACGGGTGCGTCGCCTCGCCGAGCCGGCCGATGAGTTCGCGCCGCCGTAGCGGTCTCTACCGACGACCACAACGAGGCCGTTCTCCGACGAGCGCGGGATCGGAACCCGGACAGGAGTAGAGGATGGGCAAGGTCGCTTGGGGATTCACCTGTTCGATCGACGGTTTCATCGCCGGACCCGGTCATGACATGAGTTGGATGTCCGCCGCGGAACCGCTGGCCGAGGGAACCACGGAGCGCATGGCGGGAGACGTCGCAGTGATCATCTCCGGCCGGGCCGGTTACGACGCGGCCGAGGCGCAGAAGGAGGAGCGGGACGGGACGACTTCCGAGGCGTACGGGGGTGCCTGGTCGGGGACCGAGTTCATCCTGACCCACCGCCCGGAAGAACTCGCCGACGACCCCGACGTCATCCCGATGAACTGCGATGTGGTCGAGGCGATCCGTCGCGCTCGCGAGATCGCAGGTGACCGGGATGTGCAGATCATCAGCGCCGACATCGCCCGGCAGGCGCTCGAACACGATCTCATCGACGAACTGCAGGTTTTCGTGGCGCCGGTCTTCCTCGGTGACGGTGTTCGCATCTTCGATGTCCCGGGCGGTCGACGGATCGACTGGGAACTGGTCGACATCTACGAGGACAGTCCGCGGAGTTTCGGCCGCACCTACCGCCCGAAAGGACGCCGACCCTCCGATTCGTAGAACGCAGCGGTACGACGCAGTCGTCAGGGCGTGCCTCGCGGTTTGGCACCGAGTGTGCGTTGCCTGTTGGCGGCGTGGCGGAGTTGCAGGATCCGGAGACCCCCTGACAAGCCGACGATCACCGCCCCGGCGAGTGCGGCGAACAGCAGTGCCACTCCCAGCGGCAGCGAGAAGTCCCACGCGAACAGTTCGAGAGTGACGCTGTCGAGATTCTGCAGAATGAACACCAGCAGCAACAGCAGAACGAGAATTCCGATCACCAGGGCAGTCCAGAGTGCCCCGGTGCGGGTGCGCCGGATGCCCTTGCCTCGGGCGAGATCAGGATGCAGGTCGGCGGCAGCGTCCGGATCCGGCGTCGTGCCGGACGGCGGTACAGGGTTGCTGCGCGGTGATGATGACGAGAAGTCGGGGTTCGGGTCGTCCGGGCCCCTCGAGGTGGTCGACATGTTCGGTCGGGTACCCACACTTCGTTCCCGCTATCCCGATCCCGGGTGGTTACCGGCCGTCGAGTCCGAACGCTCCGCGGTAGAAGACCATCGGGCTCTCGTCACCCAGGCACTCGAGTTCGGCGACGCGACCGATGACGACATCGTGGTCACCGGCTACGTGAACGTCCTCGACCGAGGCGTGCACCCGCATGAGAACACCTGGCAGCGACGGAGTGCCCCAGCGGGAGAGTTCCCAGTCGAGGCCGTCGAACTTCAGACCGCGACTCGACCCGAAGCGCGAGCACAGGTCGGTCTGGGCAGCACCGAGCACGTTCACGGTGAACCAGCCGGTGCGGCGCAGTCGCGGCCATGCGCGCCCGCGGTGATCTGCGCAGAACAGCACGAGGGGCGGTTCGAGCGAGACCGACGCGAACGACTGGCACGCGAAGCCGGTGGGGCCGTCCTCGTCGAGGCCGGTCACTACAGTGACGCCGCTCGCGAACCGGCCCATGGCGCGCCGCATCTCGTCCGGGCTGGGCACGTCGATGTCGAACGCGGCTTCATGGGGGGTGGGTATCCGGGTCTGCATGGTGCTCACTCCGATTCGCTCTGGTCGCTGCCTGCGGCGACGTCCTTCGAATCGAGCGTATGGGTGACCTGCAACACCCTCGGAACGGCTTCTCGCTGAGTGGACTTCCTGCAGCCGCGCCGCCATTCCGGGGTGTTTCGAGCCGATGATCCCACCGTTCGGGACTGCGGGAAATCCACGATGTGACAATCTGCCCGGGATGCGGTGCAGAATCGTTGCGCTGTCATCGTGGAAAGGGGAACCGGTGCCCAGAATCGGCAAGGCACGGGACGGAGCCGAGCCCACCTCGGCCGAGCAACGGCGACGGCAGGTGCGGATCCTGGAGGCTGCAACGCGCCTGGGATCCGAACACGAACTCGCACGCGTGCAGATGACCGAGGTCGCGAAGTGCGCCGGAGTGGCGATCGGCACCCTGTACCGATACTTCCCGTCGAAGACGCATCTGTTCGTGGCGCTGCTCCTCCATCGCCTCGAACTCGGTGCGAACCGGCTTCCCGAGCGCACACCGGGGATGAGCCCCCGGGACGCGATCACGGAGGTGCTGATCGAAATGACCAGGAGGTTCGTCGATCGACCTCGCCTTGCAGCCGCGATGCTGCTGTCCAACAGCACCGCTTCGGCGGCGGTAGTGCCGGACTCCGTCGAAGTGAGACGGACATTCCTCCGGATCCTGTTCGAGCGGGCGGGACTCGACCGCCCGACCGACCAGGATCGCGATGCCCTGCGGTTGCTGTCGATGCTGTGGTCCGGGCTGCTGGTGACCTATCTCAACGGCGGGGCGTCTCTCGAGGAGACCGAGGAGGATGTACGGAGTAGCTGCGAACTGCTGCTCGCCCACCTGTCGTAACGGAGAACGGATCCGAAACGACACGAGTCCCTTTCCGCCTTCGTGTGGGGAAAGGGACTCGTGTCGTTTCCGGCTACCGGGTTATCCGGCTGCCCCGATCGGGGGTGCGCTGTCGAGGACGTCCCCGAGCGCCGCTGCGGTGGCCTCGGCACCGCCGAAGGTGAATGCCAACTGCCGTCCCCACAGGAAATAGCGGTGGATGGGGTAATCGATGTCGGCACCGATGCCGCCGTGCAGGTGCTGACCGGTCAGGCCGACACGCACTCCGCCGCGGGACGCCCACCACTTGGCGACGAGTGCCGCGGACTCGGCTTCGTCCTCCCGTCCGACATCGAGCAGCCACGCGGCCTTGCGCATGGTGAGACGGATTGCTTCGGTGTCCAGGTAGGCGTCGGCCGCGCGCAGGGCAACAGCCTGATTCGTCGACAGTGGCCGGCCGAACTGGACGCGCTCGGAGGTGTACACCGCCGTCGCACGCAAGGTCTCTTCACACACCCCGAGCTGAACCGCAGCAAGGGCGATGCGAATACGGCGCCGGGTCCAGGCCGCGATCTCCGCTCCGTCACCGGGCAGGACATCCTCGGCTCCGATGTGCACGTCCGAGAACCGCACGGCTGCCTCGGCGCCGCGTCCGGTCACGGCCACCGGGACGGCCTCGACACCGGCCGCATCCACCGGTGCGACCACCACGGCGACCGAGTCGTCGTCGCACTGCACAGGGACGACCACCCCGGCGATGATGGGAGCCCACGGGACCGACGGGATCTCACCGCTGATGACGAGGTCGTCGCCCTTGCGGATCGCGGTCACGCTCGGGCTTGCTCCGGGCGTGTCGTCGAACGCGCCGGTCAGTACGACGGAGCCCTCGATGAGGTTCGGGACGTAACGCGCCACCTGGGTCTCCGTGCCGAACTGTGCGATCGGGAGAGCCGCACCTGCCACCGCGGCCCACACGGGAACGGGGGCTACGCGACGGCCCTGCTGTTGCAGGATCGTCGTGAGCCCGAGCATGCCCATGCCGGCACCTCCGGAGGATTCGGGCAAGGCGAGGCCGAGAAGACCCGAGTCGGCGAGTGCCTTCCACAGGGTGGCGTCGAAGCCGCCTTCGTTGCGCTCCACCTCGACCACACGCTCGACCTTGGCCAGGGAACCGAAGACCTGCGATGCAAGGTCCTCGACCGCGGTCAGGTCGTCATCGAGCTCGAATTCCATGTCAGCTCCTCGTCTCGGCAGGTGCCTTCACTGCCGTCTGTGCCGTCGCATCGGGACGCCTGCGGGCGCCCAGGGTCATTCCGAGGGTCTTCGCAGCCACGATCTCGCGCATCACCTCGTTGCTGCCGCCGCCGAAGGTGTTGTTCTGCGCGCGTCGGCCGAGAGCTTCGACGCGGCCCTCGATCGCCGCACCGTAGCTGCCGGGGCGCAACAGTCCGCGAGCGCCGAGAACTTCCTGCAACATGCCGTACGCCGCGACGACACCTTCGGTGCCGAAGACCTTCGCGGCGGCGGAATCACCACCGTCGAGAGTGTTGGCAGCGATGTCCGACACCAGACGCAGGTTGACGAGGTCGGTCGCCGACAGCAGTGCGTAGACCTCGGCGAGGGTCGTGCGGACCCACGGCACGTCGAACAGCACGCCGGGACCGAAAGGTTCCTGCTTGGCCCATGCGAGGACCTCGTCGTACATCTCGTTGGCGATGCCGCCTCGTGCTGCCAGTGCGACACGTTCGTGGTTGAGCTGGCTCGTGATGAGGGTCCAGCCGCCGTTGAGTTCCCCGACGACGTTGCTCAGCGGGACCCGGATGTTCTCGTAGTAGGTCACCGCGGTGCTGATGCCACCGACGGTCTGGATCTCGGTGGCGGAGAAGCCGGGCGACGAGGTGGGCACGAGCACCACCGAGATGCCCTTGTGCCGAGGTGCGTCAGGGTCGGTGCGGACTGCGAGCCAGATCCAGTCGGCGAAGATCGCAGAGCTAGTGAACAGCTTGTTGCCGTCGATGACGAGTTCGTCACCGTCGACGCGCGCCCGGGTCTGGAGCGCAGCGAGGTCGGTGCCGGCGCCCGGCTCGGTGTAGCCGATCGCGAACTTCAGGTCACCGGTCAGGATCTTGGGGAGGAAGAAGTCCTTCTGCTCCTGGGTGCCGTACTTCATCAATGCCGGGGCGACGGTGTTGAGGGTGACCAGCGAGATCGGTGCACCGGCCCGGATCGCCTCGTCGTAGAAGACGTACAGGGCTTCGGGATCCTCCCCGCGTCCGCCGTACTCCTCGGGCCATCCGAGGCCGAGCCAGCCGTCGGCGCCCATCTGCCTGTAGATCCGGTCGAAGACCGGTCCGCCCTCGGTCTGGTCGACGAGGGCACGTCGATCGTCGTCGTCGATGATGCGGGCGAAGTACTCTCGCAGTTCGGTGCGCAGCCGCCGTGACTTGTCGGACAGCTCGGGGTGCATGTGGTCTCCTGAGAAGTGTTCGGGGGCCTGGGGTTACGGGCCTAACGGTCGGCCGAGAGGACGATCGCGCTGTGTGGAACCGGCGATCCGCCCGTGACGAGGACGTTGTCGAGCGTCTTCGTCGGCTGATTCACGGAGGTGCCGCGGATGAGCCGGACACCTTCGGCGATGCCGTTGACACCGTGGATGTAGCCTTCGCCGAGCTGTCCGCCGTGGGTGTTGACCGGCAGGCGGCCGTCGATCTCGAGATTTCCTTCGGCGACGAAATCCTTTGCCTCACCTCGACCGCAGAAGCCGTACTCCTCGAGTTGGAGCAGCACCATGGGGGTGAAGGCGTCGTACAGGATCGCGGCGTCTATGCCCTCCGGTCCGAATCCGGCCTGCGCCCACATCTGCCGGGCGACCAGTTCCACTTCCGGCATGACGTCGATGTCGTCGCGGTAGTAGCTGCTCATGGAGATCTGCTGGGGCCCGACGCCCTGTGCCGCGGCGGTGATGATCGCCGGAGGGTGCGGAAGATCCCGTGCGCGTTCGGCACTCACGATGACCAGTGCCTGTCCGCCGTCGCTCTCCTGGCAGCAGTCGAGGAGGCGCAGCGGGTCGGCGAGCATTCGGGAGTTCTGGTGGTCTTCGAGGGTGATCGGCCGCTCGTAGAACCAGGCCTTCGGGTTGTTGGCCGCGTGCTTGCGGGAGAGCACCGAGACGCGACCGAAGTCCGCACTCGTGGCGCCGTACTTGTGCATGTAGGTGCGGGCCAGGAACGCTTCCTGCTGCGCGGGGGTGAGCAGACCGTACGGGTTGATCCAGTTCCGGTATTCCTGGTCGGTGCTCGAGTTGTAGGCGAACGGCGGCGGCCCCGAGCCGAAACGGTGACCCGAGCGCTCGTTGAACGCACGGTAGACCACCACGACGTCGGCTACTCCGCTCGAGACGGCGAGTGCCGCCTGCTGCACAGGTGCGCAGGCGCCGCCACCGCCGTGCGGAATCCGGCTGAAGAACTTCAGTTCCGGGATGCCGAGGGCGCGGGCAACGGCGATCTCGGGATTGGTCTCCATGGTGAACAGCGCGAAGCCGTCGACCTCTTCGACTCCGATCTGCGCATCCTCGAGGGCTGCGAGGACCGACTCGCACGCGAGTTGCCACTCGCTGCGGCCGGAGTTCTTGGAGAATTCGGTAGCTCCGATGCCGGCGATAGCTGCGGCTCCGGAGAAACCCTTGACGGTCATCGTGTCGTCCTCTCGTACGGCTCCACGACGACCTCGGCGGTGACGTGGACGCCCCTGCTGTTGCGGCCCTGCACCTTCAGGGTGACCCTCGTGCCGTCGACCGCGGTGACCTCGCCGTTCATGTGCATGGGGTCACCGGGGAAGCAGGGCACACCCAGGCGCAGCGACGCGCGGCGGACCCGCGCCGACGGTCCGGTCCAGTCGGTGACGTAACGGTCGACGAAACCGTTGGTGGCGTTGATGCTCATGAAGACGTCCGGGGTTCCGCGTCCGAGTGCGGCATCCGGATCGTGGTGAACATCCTCGAAATCCTGCGAGGCGATCGCGGTGGCCACGATGGTCGTGCGATCCATGGGCAGTACGAGTTCGGGAAGTTCCTGTCCGACAGTGCATTCGGTCAGGTTCATGCTTGTCCTCCGGGCTTGCGCAGCTGGGGCAGGATCTCACCGTGTGCGTGCTCGGAGAATCCCACCTCGAGTTCCATGCCGATTTCGAGGGTGTCGTGGTCGACGCCCGCGATGTCGGCGACGATGCGGATTCCTTCGTCGAGGTCGATCAGCCCGACAGCGAGCGGATACTCGAAGGCCGGATCCTGGGGATGGTGGATGATCGTCCAGCTGTGAAGCGTTCCACGACGGGAGGATTCGACGGTCTTCCACTCGAACGAGCGGCACGCGGGGCACGCGGGACCCGGCGGATGGCGGAGAGTGCCGCAGTCACTGCACTGCTGAATCTCGAGTCGGCCCTCACGGACGGCGTCGAACCAGAACTGGTTGTCCTGGGTGATGGTGAGCCGGGGGACGGCGGTCATCGCGTCTCCTTGTCGGTGTTCGGATTGAACCGGAGCATCCGGAAGCGTTCCTCGGCGACGAGTTCGCCGTTCTGATCCTCGTAACGCTTGTACAGCGTGAAGAAGCGGCCGTCGCCGAGACCCGTTCGCTTGACCTCGGATACGGACTCGATCGTGTAGTGAGCGGTGATGTGGTCGCCCGGAACGAGTTCGCGGTGGTAGTCCTGCTCGACGTTGGTCGCGACGACGGATGTGAAACCCTCGCGGTCCAGGTCGGCGAGCATCCGGGAGTACGCGAAGTCCTCGACGACACCCTCGGCGCGCTTGCGCTGGACCTCCCGCCAGCGGCGGTAGCCGGCCATGATCCAGGTGGAGATCATGGCGGGCGGGCAGACGATCGAATCGCGCCCGGTCTCACGGGCAGCCTCGGCGTCGACGTAGATCGGGTTGAAGTCGTCGTGGGCTTCGACCCAGTTTCGGATCATGGCGTCGTTGACGACGTAGCGAGCCACGCGGGGCGGTTCGGCCACCTGCCCGACGTATTTCTCGTAATCCTGCTCGACGGTCTGCATGGCCCAATCACTCCTCTTCGGCACGCGCGTTCGTCGCCACGCTAAGTCGGGCCGACAAGCAAGATTTCTCGATTCCCACTGAGCAGGAGCGTGGCGGAGGACACGGGGAGCCGGTACCGAACCAAGCGATTGCTTGGTAAGTTGTCGGCGTGAGACCCGCGCATCCTGCGGGGTGAACGACGTGGAGGCAGCGAATGGATCTGGGACTCGACGGCGCGGTCGTGCTCGTCACCGGGGGGATACGAGGAGTCGGGGCAGGTATCACCAAGGTGTTCCTGCGCGCCGGCGCGACAGTCGTGACATGCGCACGCAACGAGCCCGAACAGCCTGTCGAAGCAGACGGACGGACCGCGGAGTTCCTGCCGTGCGACGTCCGCGACGCCGATCAGGTGAATGCTCTGATCGAGACCATCGTGGACCGCCACGGCCGGCTCGACGCCGTGGTGAACAACGCCGGCGGGTCGCCGTACGCGCTGGCGGCCGACGCCAGCCCGAAGTTCCACGCCAAGATCGTGGAGCTGAACCTGCTGTCCCCGCTGCTGGTCGCGCAGGCCGCCAACGCGGTGATGCAGAAGCAGGACACCGGAGGGGCGATCGTCAACATCTCGAGCGTGAGCGGATCGCGCCCCTCGCCGGGGACCGCAGCCTACGGTGCGGCCAAGGCGGGCGTCGACAGCCTGGCGCAGTCGCTCGCCGTCGAGTGGGCCCCCAAGGTGCGGGTGAACTCCGTGGTGGTCGGCATGGTCGAGACCGAACAGTCGCACCTGTTCTACGGAGACGAGGCAGGTGTCGCCGCAGTCGGCGAGACCGTCCCGCTGGGTCGGCTGGCCCAGCCCGAAGACATCGGCAACTGCGCCGCATTCCTGGCCTCTCCGCTGTCGGGCTACGTCAGCGGATCGACATTGACCGTCCACGGCGGCGGCGAACGCCCTGCCTACATGGCAGCGGCCCGAACGAAGGAGACGAAGTGAGTGGACTGATGGACGGGCGCGTCGTCATCGTGACCGGCGCCGGACGTGGCCTGGGCCGCGCCCACGCCCTTGCCTTCGCTGCGGAGGGAGCGAAGGTCGTCGTCAACGACATCGGTGTCGGCAGCGACGGAACCGCCACGGGTGAGAGCCCCGGCGAGCTGGTCGTCGAAGAGATCCGGGCGGCAGGCGGAGAAGCCGTCGTCAACGGTGACGACGTCGCTGACTGGGCGGGTGCCGAGAACCTCGTGAAGACGGCGCTCGACAGCTTCGGCCGGCTCGACGTGCTCGTGAACAACGCGGGCTTCCTGCGCGACCGCATGCTCGCCAACATGAGCGAAGAAGAGTGGGACGCGGTCATCCGGGTCCACCTCAAGGGCCATTTCGCGCCGATGCGTCACGCCATGAGCTACTGGCGCGCCGAATCCAAGGCCGGCAATCCCGTGGATGCCCGCATCATCAACACCAGTTCCGGTGCAGGCCTGATGGGCAGCATCGGCCAGGGCAACTACGCCGCGGCCAAGGCCGGCATCGCGACCCTCACGATCCAGGCCGCAGCCGAATTCGGCCGCTACGGCGTGACGGTCAACGCGATCGCGCCGTCTGCGCGGACCCGCATGACCGTCGGTGCCGGGGGCGCGATGGCCGAGATGATGGCCGCGCCCGAAGAAGGCTTCGACGCCATGGCTCCCGAGAACGTCTCGCCGCTCGTCGTGTGGCTCGGCAGCGCCGAGTCGAAGGACGTGACCGGCCGAGTGTTCGAAGCCGAGGGCGGCAAGGTCTCGCTGGCCGACGGATGGCGCCACGGGGAAGCTGTCGACAAGGGCGACCGCTGGGATCCGAAGGAACTCGGACCCGTCGTCGAGAAGCTCATCTCGTCGTCGCAGCCGCCGACGCCGGTCTACGGAACGTAGGAACGAACACATTCGGGCACGTGCTCGGGGCGGCGATGGGGCCGTCACGAGCACGTGCCCGATGCGTAGCAGCGGTCAGACCGGCGTGCGGACGATCAGCGTGGAGCCGGGGAAGTACGCGGCGAGCTCGGATCGGGCCTGCTTGAGAGTGGCGGTGCCGTAGCCCTGCTTGCGCGCATCCGGATGCACCCAGATCCGCACCTCCACCTCGTTGCCGGACAGTTCTCCGAACGCGAATCCGACCGGTTTCGGCTCGTCGCCCGACAGGTCTTCGGCGACGAGCCACATGCCCGACTCGTCGTCCATCAACTCGGTGCCGCGCCGACGTTCGGATTCGACCTTCTCCTCGCTGTCGTCGCCCAACTGGTCGGCGCAACGCGCCTTGAACAGTGCGGTATCGACAGCGTTGTGGGAGATCGGCCGCAGCCGGAAGTGTGCTCCGGTCGAATAGGGCCGTGCCGCGGTCGTCCACTGCAGTACCGCGTCGAGATCGTCGAGTTCTTCACGGATCTTCTTCCGTTCCGCCTGGGTCAGGCGGCGGAACGGAAGATTCAGCACAGCTTCCGCGCAGAAGTCGTCGGTGTCGAGCAGCGCAGCGATTTTCGCGACGGCTTCGGCCCGGTCGTTGCTGTCGACGATCACGTCGAGCACCTCGTGGCGTCGTTCGAGCGCCCGAAGCAGCGCCGCTGCGATCTCCCGCCGATCGAGCGTCTTGTCGTGGTTCGTCGTTGCCATCGTGCGACATCCCTTCGTCGAGAACCTGGACGTACGGGACTCAGTATTCCCGCACGGGACCATCCCGGCGAACCGTGCCGGCCGGGACGCTCACTCGCACACGACGACGGGAATCACACGGTCGGTCCACGACTGGTAGTTGTCGAAGTCCGGGTACATCGCCGTCAGACGCGGCCAGTAGGCCGCTCGTTCCTCGTCGCTTGCGACCCGCGCCCGCATGGTCCGGATGCGCGACTTGATCTGCACCGTGACCTCCGGGTTCGCCTGGATGTTGCGGAACCACAAGGGGTGCTTGGGCAGTCCTCCCTGGGAGGCGACGAGGACCACCTTGTCGCCGTCCTCGAGGAACAGCAGCGGTGCCGTCCGCGGCTGCCCGGTCTTCCGCCCGATCGTGGTCACCAGGCACACCGGGATGCCCCACGGGAAGGCGCTTCCCACGCGCCACTTCCCGCCGATGCGACCGCCGGTCGCCCGGTACGCCGCGACGTTGCACCGCGACATCCACTTGATGATCGAGACCGTGGCCTTCGAGTCGAGGCCCTTCGGTGCCGCTTCTGTGCCCATGTCAGATGCGCTCGATGATGGTGCCCGTCGCCAGCGCGCCGCCGGCGCACATCGAGATCAGAGCGGTCGACGCGTCGCGGCGCTCGAGTTCGTGCAGGGCGGTGGTGATCAGACGCGAGCCCGTGGAGCCGACGGGGTGGCCGAGCGCGATAGCGCCACCGTTCACGTTGACCTTGTCCATGTCCGGTCCGTGCACCTGGGCCCAGGAGAGCAGCACCGATGCGAAGGCCTCGTTGACCTCGAACAGGTCGAGATCCCCGATGCTCATGCCGGCCTTCTCGAGGACCTTCGCCGTGGCCTGAACGGGACCGTCGAGGTGGAACTCGGGTTCTGCCCCCACGAGCGCCTGGGCGACGATTCGTGCCCGCGGCTTCAGTCCGAGCGCCTTCGCCCGGTCCTCGTCCATGAGGAGCACGGCCGCGGCGCCGTCCGAGATTTGCGACGAGGTGCCGGCCGTGTGGATGCCGCCCTCGAGTACCGGCTTCAGCTTGGCCAGCGACTCGGTCGACGTCTCGCGCAGACCCTGGTCGCGGGTGACGGTCGCCTTCTCGCCGGTGCGGTTGCCCCCCTTGTCGACGACGGGTGTGACGACCGGCAGCACCTCGCGGTCGAATCGGCCCTCGTCCCAGGCCTGCTTCGCGAGTTGCTGCGATCGCACTCCGAGCGCGTCGACGTCCTCGCGGGTGATACCGCGACGCCGCGCGATACGTTCGGCGGCCTCGAACTGGTTGGGCATGTCGATGTTCCAGGACTCGGGGCGACGGGGACCGGCCTGATCGCCGACGTTGGCGCCGAGGGGGACCTGGGTCATCGCCTCGATGCCGCATGCGATCCCCACGTCGATGGCGCCGGTGGCGATGAGACCCGCGATGAGGTGATTGGCCTGTTGGGCCGACCCGCACTGGGCGTCGATGGTGGTGGCGCCGACCTGCCAGGGCAGGCCCGCGTGAAGCCAGGCCGTGCGGGTGATGTTGTTGGACTGGGCGCCCGCCTGGGTGACGCAGCCACCGATGACTTGTTCGACGAGCGCGGCGTCGATGCCGGCACGTTCGACGAGTCCGGCCTGGACGGCGCCCAGGATCTCGGCAGCGTGCAGGCCCGCGAGCCATCCGCCCCGCTTGCCGATCGGGGTCCGTGCGGCCTCGACGATGACTGGTGTGCCCACTTCGGGTTCCTTTCTCCTACGTTCTTCGCAAAGTAGAACAGGTTTTCCCAGCTGGCAACAGCCGAGGGTTATCCCGACGGACGTGCAGATCCCTTGGTCGAAGGGCGCGCCTGTGTTTGAATGGTTTTAGAACGTGTTCCATATAGCGCGAGCGGTACCCGCAAGGGCAGGAGAGATATCAGTGGCGCAGCCGAACATCCCCGAAGACATCGACTTCACCGATCCCGATCTGTACGCAGACCGTATGCCGTTCGAAGAGTTTGCGGAACTGCGGAAGACGGCGCCGGTGTGGTGGAACAAGAAGTCTCCCGAAGTCGGTGGGTTCCACGACGACGGATTCTGGGTTGTCTCCCGGCACGAGGAGGTCCGCGAGGTCTCCCGCCGGAGCGACGTGTTCTCCAACTGGGAGAACACTGCGATTCCGCGGTTCAACGACGACATTCCGCGTGAAGCGATCGAACTGCAGCGTCATGTCCTGCTCAACAAGGACGCCCCCGAGCACACCAAGCTGCGCAAGCTCGTCGCCCGTGGCTTCACACCGCGCGCGATCAACGGCCTGCGCGACGAACTGGATCGCCGCGCACGGGCCATTGTCGGAGACGCGTGTCGGGCCGGCGGTGGCGACTTCGTCACGCAGATCGCTGCGGAGTTGCCGCTGCAGGCGATCGCCGACCTCATCGGTGTGCCGCAGGAGGATCGTGCCAAGATCTTCGAGTGGTCCAACCAGATGACGGGCTACGACGATCCGGAGAGCACCGCCGATCCGGCGGCAGCGTCCATGGAAGTCCTCGGATACGCCTATCAGATGGCAGCGGACCGCAAGGCGAATCCGGCCGACGACATCGTCACCACCCTCATCGAAGCCGACATCGACGGCGACGAGCTCGCTCCCGAGGAATTCGGTTTCTTCTTCATCGTGCTTGCCGTGGCCGGCAACGAGACCACCCGCAACGCCATCACCCACGGCATGGCGGCCTTCCTCGACAATCCCGAGCAGTGGGAGATCTTCAAGCGCGACCGGCCGAAGACCGCCGCCGACGAGATCATCCGCTGGGCAACCCCGGTCACCTCGTTCCAGCGCACCGCGCTCGAGGACACCGAGCTCGGCGGACAGACGATCCGCAAGGGTGAGCGCGTGGTGATGCTGTACGCCTCGGCCAACAACGACGAAGAGGTCTTCGAGAACCCCCGCGAGTTCGACATCCTTCGTGACCCGAATCCGCACCTCGCCTTCGGTGGCACCGGTGCGCACTACTGCCTCGGCGCGAACCTCGCGCGCATGGAGATCGACCTGATCTTCAACGCGATCGCCGACCACATCCCGGACATCACGAAGATCGGCGACCCGCACCGTCTCCGGTCGGGCTGGCTCAACGGCATCAAGGAATTCCAGGTCGACTACAAGACCTCGGGTGGGTGCCCGGTCCAGCACTGATCCGAGTTCTCGGGAGGTCCCCGGTCGCCGTCGGGTGGCCGGGGACCTCTTGCATTCTCCGACCGGCTCGGTCCGTGAGGTCTCGGCCCGGCATGATGATCCTGCTGGTGAGCCGGCGACGCCGTTCCGGTGCCGGGCCCAGCGCCGCGTAGTGCGCGAGGACCCGGCCGATCTCCGCCACCATCGACAGTGCCTCCCTACACGGTTTCAGTCGAGACGCTGCAGATCCTCCGGAGTATCGACGTCGCCGGCGTCGGCGAGACGGGTGCAATCGACGCGGCGCACCCGCTCACGATTGCGGGCGAGGAACGACCGCGCTCCCTCGTCGCCGGTGGCCTCATTGGCTGCGGCCACAGCATCGGCGGTGTCGAACACCACCGGATGGCCGGGGCGCTCACCGAAGATCGGAAGCGTCACCGTGCCCGGTCGGTGCGCATCGAGAACGTGACGCACCAATTCGGCTGTGATACCGGGAAAATCGACGACGGTAAGGGCGATTCTCTCGTGGTCTCGTGCCGCTTCGACTCCGCGCCGCAGGGACGTCGACATGCCCTCGGACCAACGGGGATTGCGAACAACGGTGGTGCCGGCCGGACGGACTGCTGCGACATCCTCGCCGAACGCACCGACCACCACCAGGACCTCGTCGCACCCGCCGTCGAGCAGGGCATCGACGACGGTATGCAGCAGGGGACGGCCGCGGTGGGGGAGCAGCGCTTTCGCGCGTCCACCCAACCGCGAGCCGCCCCCTGCTGCGAGAACGATTCCGGCGGTCGACATACCGCCGATGCTACGAGACCGGCCGCAGAGTCTTCATCGCGCGATCCACTTCCCAGAACGCGCGCAGCGACACTATCTTTCCGTCGGCGTCGACCCGGTAGACGAACACACCCTCCGCGTCGATGAGATTGCCCGCCATCGTGGTGCGAATCGTGCCGATGTTGACGCACTCGTCGCCGCACACCAGCACGTCGTCGACGAGGAACTCGAGCTTGTCGGTGTTCGCGATGGTCATGTCGTAGAACTTCGCGATCGCCTCGCGGCCGTGGTGCCCCTTGCCCTCGGGGTCGAAACCGGACGGGCCGACGGGATCCTCGACGCACGCGTCTTCGGCGAACAGCGCAAGCCACTCGTCCTTGCGCTTCCCGCTCGCCGCTGCCTGCGACGCCCGGGCCGCCACACGCGCCGGGTGCTCCTCGCTCATGCTGCGTCCTTTCCGTGGATGTACTTGTCGGCGAACTTCCGCAGCGATTCCTGCTTCGCTTCGAGCGGTGAATCGAATCCGTGCCCGTCGAAGATCCACGGCACCACGATGATGTCGGTGACGCCGGCATCGGCGAGTTCGGCGTAGCCCGAGCTTCCGAACCTGTCGACGCACACGGACTGGATCTCGAACGGCTCCTCGCTGCGGCCGTATTCCTCCCGCAACTCACGCAACCGCGTGATGACACCGACGAGATCGTCGAAGCCGATCATCGCCGACGTCCAGCCGTCCCCGACGCGCGCGGCACGACGAAGCGCGACATCGGTGTGCCCACCCACATAGAAGGGCACCGGTTCGGTGGGCGCGGGGCTCATCTGCAGCCGGTCGAAATCGTAGAATTCGCCGTGGTGTTCGACCATGCCGCCGCCGAGGATCAGCTTCAGCACGTCGATCATCTCGTCGACCCGCTTGCCCCGCTTCGCATAGGGGACACCGCACCATTCGAATTCTTCGGGTGCCCAGCCGATCCCGACACCCAATCCGAATCGGTTGCCCGTGAGATTGGCTACCGATCCCACCTGGCGTGCCAGCAGCACCGGATTGCGTGAACCGAGCTTGAGCACCTGCGTGTAGAAGCGGATCGTCGACGTGGTTGCCGCCATGGACGCTGCGGCGATCAGCGGATCGACCCACGGCGTGTCGGGCGTCCACATCCGCGAACCGTCGGGGGTGTACGGATAGTCGACGGTCTGCTTCTCCATGTAGAACAGCGAATCGGGCAGGGCGATCGAGGTGTAACCGCACTGCTCGGCGGTCTGCGCGATACCGCCGAGCTGGTCGAGTGGGGTCATCGCGACCCCGACGGTGAACGAGACCACGATGCCTCCTAGTTCGCAGGCCGGTCGGAGCCCACCACCCACATGGAGAAGTACTGGGATCCACCGCCGTACGCATGTCCGAGTGCCTTGCGGGCACCGTCGACCTGGTGTTCGCCGGCCTTGCCCATCACCTGCATCGCCGCCTCGGCGAACCGGATCATGCCCGATGCCCCGATCGGATTGGAGCAGAGCACGCCCCCGGACATGTTGATCGGCAACTGGCCCCCGATCGCCGTCTCGCCGGCTTCGGTGAGTTTCCACCCCGAACCTTCGGGGGTGAAGCCCAGATTCTCGAGCCACATCGGTTCGAACCACGAGAAGGGCACGTAGATCTCCGCGCAGTCGATCTCGGTGAGCGGGTCGGTGATACCGGCCTGCTTCCACAGTGCCGCCGCGGCGATGCGGCCCGCCTCGGGATTGACCTGGTCTCGGCCGGCATAGGTGGTGGGTTCGGTGCGCATCGCGGTGGCGTGGATCCAGGCCACTGGGCGTCCCGCCTGTTCGGCAGCCTTCGAGGTGTCCTCGTCGCCGAGCACGACCGCGCAGGCGCCGTCGGACGACGGGCACGTCTCGTCGTACCGGATCGGATCCCACAGCATCTGCGACGCCTGCACCTTCTCGAGGGTGATGTCGGGCTGCTTCAGATGGGCATAGGGGTTCTTCGCGCCGTTGAGGCGATCCTTGACGGCGACCATCGCCCCGATGTGCTCGGGGGCACCGGACCGGCGGATGTACGAGCGGACGTGCGGCGCGAAGTATCCACCCGCGCCGGCACCGACCGGCATGGTGAACGGCACGGGGGTGGACAGCGCCCACATCGCGTTGGATTCGGATTGCTTCTCCCAGGCCACCGCCAGCACCCGGCGATGCACACCGGCCTGGACGAGGCTGGCCGCGACGTTCGCGGTCGAACCCCCGACGGACCCGGCGGTGTGCACGCGGAGCATCGGTTTGCCCGTGGCGCCGATGGCATCGACCATCGACAGTTCGGGCATCATGACGCCCTCGAAGAGGTCGGGGGCCTTGCCGATCACGACGGCATCGATGTCGTCCCAGCCGACTTGCGCGTCCGCCATGGCGCGATCGATCGCTTCGCGGACGAGTCCCGACATCGACACGTCGTGGCGCTTGGCGACGTAGTGGGTCTGCCCGGTCCCGAGGACAGCTGCGGGTTGCTTCGCCATCAGTTGCGTCCCTCCAGAACGGCTACCAGATTCTGTTGCAGCACAGCACCACTCGTTGCATGCGCGAGCGCACGTCCGGCGGTGCCGTTCATGATCGCCTGCGCCGCGTAACCGATGCGTTCGAGTCCCCCGGAGAACATCGGATTGCCCGTCAACGGTCCGCCGGACGGATTGATCGCCGTGGACTCGTCCAGGCCGATCGCCTCGCGAAGGATGAGTTCCTGGTGCGTGAACGGCGCGTGCAGCTCGGCGACATCGAAGGCGGTGTCCCCGCCTGTGACGGCCTGCGCGGCGGCGCGCGTGGACGGCGACACCGTGAGATCGAGCGAACCGAAGTTCGGCGAGTCGGTGCGGTGCTCGATCCCGGTGATCCAGGCGGGGTTCTCGCACAGTTCGCGGGCCCGATCGCCAGTCGCGAGGACGATCGCGGCGGCACCGTCGGTGACGGGAGCGCAATCGTGCTTGCGGAGCGGATCGGCGATGTAGGGCTGGGCGAGCAATTCGTCGATATCGAAGTCCCCCGAGAGCTGGGCCTTGGGGTTGTCCTTCGCGGCGGCGCGGCTGCGCACCGCGATCTCGGCCATCTCGCGTGCGGTCCACTTACCGGATTCGAGGCCCATGCGCGCCTGCAGGCCGGCGAGCGAGACGGAGTCGACGCCCAGCGGGGTCACCAGATACGGGTCGAGTTGCAGCGAAAGGGTCCGGCGCAGGGTGCCGGCCGAGGACTTGCCGAAGCCGTACACCAGTGCCGTATCGACCTCACCGGTGATGAGCTTGACCCACGCCTCGTACAACGCCCACGCCGCGTCCATCTCGACATGCGATTCGTTGATCGGGGGGACGGCGCCGATCGCGTCGATCGCCGAGATGAAGGAGAATGCGCGTCCGGCGAGATAGTCGGACGAACCCGAGCACCAGAAACCGATGTCGGACTTGGTGATGCCGAGCTTGTCGTAGAGCTCCTGGAAGCACGGGACGAGCATCTCGACGCCGTTGGTGGTGCCGAACGTCTCGCGCACGTGCGGAGCGTGCGCGAAGCCGACGACTGCAATGTCTGTCATGTGTGCCGCTCTCAGAGGTGGTGTTTGAAGGTGTCGTACTCGGCGTCGGGTTCGCCGGTGGGACGGAAGTATTCGATGTTGCGCAGCGTGTGGTCCCACTCCTCGCGTGGACGCCACTTCGCCTCGACCCGCATGCCCATCCGGACCTCGGACGCATCGCAATCGAGGATCAGGTGCAGGAACGGGATGTCGGCACCGTCGAGCAACACATAGGCCGCCACATAGGGTGGCTTGATCTGCTGGCCCATGAACGGAACGTTCACGATGCAGAAGGTGGTGACGATGCCCTTGTCGGAGACCTCCACCGGCTCCTTGGTGGGCACGCCGTCGGTGGGGCTGGCCCCACGCGGGGGCACGTAGACCTTGCCGCCGGGACCGGTTCGGCCGCCGATGATCTTCCCTTCCTTGAGCCCTCGCAGATACCAGGACTCCTCGGGGGAGGCGGAGTGGCGGTAGTGCATGTCGACGGGGGTGGTCATCATCGTGACCGGTTCACCTTCGGCTGCCGCCACCGTGATTGTCGCCTCGCCGGGTTCGAAGGCTTCGATGTCGTGGATGTCGCCCTTGCGTTCGGCAGCCCAGCGTGCCCGCACGCGCAGGCCCGTCTCGATGTCGTCCGGGGAATCGACGTCGACGGCATGCAGAAGCGAGGTGTCGGCTCCGTCGAGGCGGATCAATGCCCACGCGAAAGGCCGGTCGAAGGGCTGTCCGGGCAGCGGTTCGGCGTTCCATGTCCAGCTCACCACGGTGCCGGTCTGTCCGACCTCGACGAAATCGGTCAGCGGGTCGTGGGTGACCGCATCGAATTCGGGGGGCGGAACGAGAATCCGTCCGTCGGACCCGCGGGCGCCGAGGATGCGGCCGTCGCGCAATCCGGTGACGAAGGCTCCCACGGTCGGCCCGGTGGATCGTGTGTAGTCGAACTTCAGATTCAGCGGTGCATTCAGCGGTGGCTCGGCAACCGCGCTCTTTCCCAGGCTCACAATTTCGAGTAGAACAGGTTCTAGTGTTGCTGGCAAGAGCGGCGCGCGAACTGCATCTCGCCGGTTTTCGACCGACAGGAAAGGCGTCCAATGAAACTGGGGCTACAACTGGGTTACTGGGGGGCGCAACCGCCGCCGAACGTACCGGAACTCGTTTCTGCGGCCGAGTCCGAAGGGTTCGATGCCGTCTTCGCCGCGGAATCGTGGGGATCGGACGCGTTCACCCCGCTGGCGTGGTGGGGTTCGTCCACGGAACGGGTGCGCCTCGGGACGTCGGTCGTCCAGATCTCCGCGCGCACCCCGACGAGTTGCGCGATGCACGCGCTGACGCTCGATCACCTGTCCGGAGGCCGGCACATCCTCGGCCTCGGAGTCTCGGGGCCGCAGGTCGTCGAAGGGTGGTACGGGCAGCCGTTCGCGAAGCCTCTCGCGCGCACGCGCGAGTACGTCGACGTGATCCGGAAGGTCCTCGCGCGTGAAGCACCGGTGACCAGCGACGGTCCGCACTATCCGCTGCCGTATACCGGCCCCGGAGCCACCGGGCTCGGGAAACCGCTCAAGCCCATCACCCATCCGCTGCGCTCGGACATCCCCATCTGGCTGGGTGCCGAAGGACCGAAGAACGTCGCGCTCACCGCCGAGATCGCCGACGGATGGCTCGCGATCTACTACAGCCCCCGGCTCGCACCGATGTACGACGAGTGGCTCGACGAAGGGTTCGCCCGCCCGGGTGCCCGTCGCACCCGCGAGGACTTCGAGATCGCGGCGACCTGTCAGGTCGTCGTCACCGACGATCGCGCGGCGACGATCGCGGCGATGAAACCCGTGACCGCCCTGTACGTCGGGGGAATGGGCGCGCCCGAACTGAACTTCCACGCCCAGGTCTACCGCAGGATGGGTTACGACGCCGTGGTCGAAGAGGTGACGGCACTGTTCCGTGCCGGTCGCAAGGACGAGGCGGCCGCGGCGATCCCGGACGAGATGGTCACCGAGACGATGATCGTCGGCAACGCCGACGAGGTCCGTGCCGGTGTGAAGCGCTGGGAAGAGGCGGGTGTGACGATGCTCCTCGTCGGGTGCCGCGACGTCGAACAGGTGCGCACGATCGCCGACGTGGTGCTTCGTTAGCCCTCGTGCCGGGTGGGGTGGAGGCGCCTGTCGGAGATCGGATGACTCCACCCCACCATCGGCATCAGGATGCGTAGGCAGCCTTCAGCTTTCCCTTCACCAGCTTGCCTGTGGGGGTGCGGGGTAGCTCGTCCACGAAGTCCACCGAGCGCGGCACCTTGAAGTGTGCGACTCGTTCGCGGACGTACGCGATCAGTTCGCCGGCGAGCTCGGCTGATCCGACGGCTCCGGACGACACCTGGACGACCGCCTTGACCTCCTCGCCCATCTCCGGGTGCGGCACGCCGATGACGGCGACGTCCTCGACGGCCGGATGCAGAGCGAGGACGTTCTCGATCTCCTGCGGATAGATGTTCACCCCACCGGAGATGATCGTGAACGACTTGCGGTCGGTGAGATACAGATAGCCCTCGTCGTCGAGATAACCCAGATCTCCCACCGTGGTCCAGTTCGGATGGTCCGGATGCTGTGCGGCCGAGGTCTTCTCGGGATCGTTGTGATAGGTGAACGGCAGGTTCTCGCTCTCGAAGTAGATGATCCCCACTTCCCCGGGCGGCAACTCCCTGCCGTCTTCGTCGCAGATGTGCGCGGGAGCGATGACACTCTTGCCCACCGAGCCGGGGTGCTCGAGCCATTCCTGGCTGTTGATGAACGTGATCCCGTTGGCTTCGGTGGCGCTGTAGTACTCGTAGACCACCGGCCCGAGCCAGTCGATCATCGCCCGCTTGACGTCGGGCGGGCACGGAGCCGCTGCGTGGACGAGTACGCGCAGGCTCGACAGGTCGTGGCGGCTGCGGGTCTCGTCGTCGAGTTTGAGCATGCGGACGAACATCGTCGGCACCATCTGGCCGGCGGTGATGTTGTACTGCTCGATGTGCCGCAGCGCCGTCTCGGCGTCGAACTTGTCGGCGAGCACGACCGTGCCGCCGAGCGCGTGGATCGCTCCACCCCAGCGCAAGGGCGCCGCGTGATAGACGGGAGCGGGGGAGTAGTAGACGTCGGAGTCGGTGATGCCGAACAGGAACTGGGCCACCGTCACGAGCGCTTCGCCCGGTTCGTCGACGCGACGTTCCGGTAGTGGTGGCTGAATTCCCTTGGGAAAACCCGTGGTTCCCGACGAGTACAGCATGATCGCACCGCACGGCTCCTCGTCGAGCCGTGGGCCGGCTGCGGCGAGTGCTTCCTCGTAGGAGTCGAAGCCGCGGACGGACCCACCGAAGGCCAGCCGCATCGAGCCGATCGTGATCTTCTCGGCGACCTCCTCGGGGAGTCCGCCGAGCGACGCCGAGGCGATCAGAGTCTTCGCGCCGCTGTCCTCCACGATGTAGGCCACCTCGCCCGCGGTGAGATGGCTGTTGACCGCGGTGATGTACAGACCGGACCGGAGCGCGGCCCAGAACACCTCGAAGGCTTCCGGCCGATTGTCGGTGAGCAGTGCGACGACGTCACCGGTCCGGAGACCTGCATCGTGCAGCACGCGGGCCAGCGCAGCCGACCGGTCGTCGAGTTCGCGGTAGGTCAGGCTCCGGTCGCTGTCGGCCAGGACGACGGCGAGTTTGTCGGGGGTGGTCCGAGCGTGCACTCCTGGATACATCGGGCTCCTCATTACCTCGGCGAACGCAGCAACTCTGTGTCGTGAGTCACACCGCGCAATGTAACAGGGCCGAGGGTGTGCGTGTGACCGCGCTCTCTCCGGTGGGAGCGCGGTCTGCAACGTCGATCAGGAGCCGGTGAACTTCGGGGTGCGCTTCTCGGCGAAGGCCCGCGGTCCCTCCTTGGCGTCGGCGCTCTTGAAGACGGCCGCTCCGAGTTCGGCGTCGATCCGGAACGCTTCCTCCTCGTGCAGGCCCTCCGAGTCGCGGATCGTCCTGAGGATGGCCTGGACGGCTACCGGTCCGTTGTTCGCGATCGTCTCGGCGATCTCGAGAGCCTTGTCGAGTGCGGTGCCGTCGGGCACGACGTAGCCGATGAGCCCGATCTCCTTGGCTTCGGCTGCCTTGATGTGACGACCCGTGAGCAGGATGTCGGCAGCGATCGTGTACGGGATCTGGCGCACGAGACGCACAGCAGATCCGCCGAGCGGGAAGAGCCCCCATTTCGCCTCGGAAACACCGAACTTCGCGCTCTCGCCGGCGACACGGATGTCGGTGCCCTGCAGGATCTCGGTGCCGCCGGCGATGGCGGCACCCTCCACCGCCGCGATGAGCGGCTTGGTCAGGCGCCGGCCCTTGAGCAGTGCCGGCAGACGTGACAGATCCCAGCCTCCGCCTTCGAATTTGTCTCCCGGAGCCGACTGGTTCATGGCTTTGAGGTCGGCTCCTGCGCAGAATGCACCACCGGCGCCGGTGAGGATTGCGACGCGGATCTCGGGATCGCTGTCGACGCGATCCCACGCCTCGTTCATGATCGCCATCATCTCGCCGGACAGTGCATTCCGCGCTTCGGGCCGGTTGAGTGTGACGATCAGGACGTGACCGCGCTGCTCGACGAGGCAGTGCGGTTCACGGGACGAGATGTCCGAATCGGCTGCGCCGGGGGCTTCGGTAGCGGACACTGGCAGGGCTCCTCGGTGTTGTGAACTGGATCATATTTGGGTCTTGTCAGGAACGGTAACACGTTCTACTTTTGTCGGCGTGGCCCTAAACATCGCAGACCTCGTCGAACACGCAATCGACCTCGTTCCCGAGCGCGTCGCGCTGGCCTCGGACGGACGTGAGGTCACCTACGCACAGTTGGAGGAACGAGCCAACCGACTTGCTCATTACCTCAGTGAACAAGGTGTCCGGCCCGGCGACAAGGTCGGCATCTACTCGCGGAACACCATCGAGGCCGTAGAGGCGATGATCGCGGTCTTCAAACTGCGCGCGATCATGATCAACGTCAACTACCGGTATGTCGAGAACGAGTTGCAGTACATTTTCGACAACTCCGACATGGTCGCCCTCGTGCACGAACGTCGATACACCGACAAGGTGGCGAATGTCCTTCCGAGCACGCCGTTGGTGAAGTCCGTGGTGGTCGTGGAGGACGGCACCGACGCCGACTTCTCTTCCTACGGCGGCGTCGACTACGAGACCGCACTCGCGCAGAGTTCGCCCGAACGCGACTTCGAAGAGCGCAGCGCGGACGACATCTACATGCTCTACACGGGCGGCACCACCGGCCACCCCAAGGGTGTCATGTGGCGCCACGAGGACGTCTGGCGCGTGCTCGGTGGTGGCATCAACTTCATGACGGGCGAGTGGGTCAAGGACGAGTGGGAGCTGGCCAAGCAAGGCGCCGAGAATCCCGGGCTGGTGCGCTATCCGATCCCGCCGATGATCCACGGTGGCGCCCAGTGGGCACTGTTCCAGTCGTTGTTCGGCGGGGGCAAGGTCATCATGCACCCCGAGTTCTCGGGCCACGAGGTATGGCGCATCATCGACGATCACAAGGTCAACGTCATCTTCATCACCGGCGACGCGATGGCCCGCCCGATGCTCGATGCCCTCGAGGAGGGTAACCCGAATACCGGTAAGCCCTACGATCTTTCGACGCTGTTCGCGATGGCGTCGAGCGCCGCGTTGTTCTCCCCGTCCATCAAGGATCGATTCCTCGACCTGCTTCCCGGCAAGGTCATCACCGATTCCATCGGTTCGTCCGAGACCGGATTCGGCGGCATCGGTATCGCCGAGAAGGGCAAGACTCGCGGCGGCGGGCCGACGGTGAAGATCGACGAGTCCACCACGGTGCTCGACGACGAGGGCAACCCGATCGAACCGGGCTCCGGCAAGGTCGGCATGGTCGCTCGTACGGGCAACATCCCGCTCGGTTACTACAAGGACGAGGCCAAGACGAAGGCGACCTTCCGGGAGTACAACGGCGTCCGCTACTCGATCCCCGGCGACTACGCCCGCGTCGAGGAGGACGGCACGGTCACCATGCTCGGCCGTGGTTCCGTCTCCATCAACAGTGGTGGCGAGAAGGTCTACCCGGAAGAGGTGGAAGGCGCGCTCAAGGAACATCCCGCAGTCTTCGATGTCCTCGTGGTCGGGGTCCCCGACGAACGCTTCGGTGAGCGGGTGTCCGCTGTCGTCGCGCTCCGCGAGGGGGAAAGCGTGACGCTCGACGAGCTGATGGCCACCGCCCGCACGAAGATCGCGGGCTACAAGGTGCCGCGTGCCGTGTGGTTCGTCGACGAGATCAAGCGCTCGCCCGCCGGGAAGCCCGACTATCGCTGGGCCAAGGACCAGACGGAACAGCGTCCGGCCGACGAGATCCACCACAACGGCGACGGCAACGGCGCCGCCGCGACGGGATAGAAGAGCACATGCAGACCAGCCTCAGCAGGAAGTTCGGCATCGAGTATCCGATCTTCGGATTCACGCCCTCCGAACATGTCGCCGCAGCGATCAGCAGGGCCGGCGGACTCGGTGTCCTCGGATGTGTGCGGTTCAACGACCCGGAGGAACTCGATGCCGTCCTGACCTGGATGGACGAGAACACCGACGGTAAACCGTACGGCGTCGACGTCGTGATGCCCGCCAAGGTGCCCACCGAGGGCACCGCCGTCGACCTCGACAAGCTGATTCCTCCCGAGCATCGCGCCTTCGTCGACCGCACGCTCGACGAGCTGGGCGTCCCGCCCTTGTCGGGGGACATCGCCGAGGCCGGCGGTGTGCTGGGCTGGCTGCATTCGGTGGCGCGCTCGCACGTCGAGGTCGCCCTCGCCCACCGGCCCGCACTGATCGCGAATGCGCTCGGTTCGCCGCCGAAGGACGTCATCGACCTCGCGCACGAGAAGGGAGTTCCGGTCGCGGCACTCGCGGGGGCGGTCGAGCACGCGAAGCGGCATGTCGAGAACGGCGTCGACATCGTGATCGCGCAGGGCTACGAGGCCGGTGGTCACACGGGCGAGATCGCATCCATGGTGTTGTGGCCCGAAATCGTCGATGCTCTCGGTGATTCGGCGGCCGTGCTCGCCGCCGGTGGCGTGGGATCGGGGCGACAGGTTGCGGCGGCGCTGGCCCTCGGGGCCTCGGGAGTGTGGATGGGTTCGTACTGGCTCACCACCTCGGAGTACAAACTCGGTGCGGCCGCGCACGGCCCGTCCTCGATCCAGCGCGCGCTGCTCGGTGCGAGTTCGGCCGATACCGTGCGGTCGCGGATCTACTCGGGCAAACCGGCGCGCCTGCTCAAGACCAAGTGGACGGAGGCTTGGTCGAAACCCGAAGCACCCGAACCGCTCCCGATGCCGCTACAGAACATCCTGGTGAACGAGGCACATCAGCGCATGTCGGCGGCGGACGATCCCGAGGCCGTCGCGATGCCGGTCGGTCAGGTGGTGGGGCGGATGAACGAGATTCGTCCCGTCGGCGAGGTCATGGCCGAACTCGTCCAGGGCTACGACGAGGCGGTCGATCGGCTGAACGAGGCTCGGTAGACGGGGGAGGCGGGTGACCGATGCCCGGGACGGAGCGATCCGTCCCGGGCATCGTCGTGTCCGCTGTCAGCGCCGGACCAGGATCTTCAGCAGTTCCTGAATCTGTTCGGCGGTTGGGGAGGGCAGGCTGTCGCGTCCGTACAGGAAACCGATTCCCGCGTAGACGAGGGTGCCGGCACGCAGTTCGGACTCACTGCGGTCGAAACCCAGTTCCAGAAAACAATTCTCGACAACAGACATGATCCGACGGTCGAGCGCCCGTACCGACTCGGCGACCTGGGGGTCGCTGCGGGCCCATTCGCGCACTGCCACCTCGGCCTCCCATGCGCGTTCGTCGACGAGCATCGCACCCATCCGGGCGAGCCGTTCGTCGACGGGTAGTTCCTCGAGGCTCGTCAAGCCGCGTGCGGCGTCGTTGTCCTGCGAGGTGTAACGGGTGGCGATGGCCTTCATCAGATCATCGATGTCGGAGAAGTGCCAGTAGAAGCTTCCCTTGGTGACTCCGAGTTCGTCGCACAGGCGCGAGATCTTCACGGCGCCGCGGCCTTCCGAGACGAGCAGGTGCAGGCCGGCGGCGGTCCAGTCGTCGAGGGAGAGCCGGGGGCGGCGACCTGGCCTGCGACCGCTCTGCGGCTGCTGGTCTGGCACGGATCGTCACCTCGTCTCGGTCGGGCCCCGATCCGAGAGTACATGTAGGCTCTCCGCACCCTTGACCAAACCATACCGTATGGTACTGTGGCGCCCGTCACCAAGATGTGTGCTTCGGCTCCAGTACGGACCAGAGAAAGCCGCTTCATGCAGAAAATCAGCCGTAGAACCCTTCTCGCCGGAGTTGCCGCAGGAACCGGTGCGGTACTCCTCGGTGGGCGGGCGTTCGCGGACGGCCCGGACGTCTCCCGTCCCCTGTTGTTCCACTCCCCGCGACTCGAGCCCTTCGTCGACGAACTGCCCGTGCTGCCGCGGCTGGATGCCTCGACATACCGGATCGACGCCGTGAGCGCGATGCACAGTTTCCATCGCGACCTTCCGCCCGGGCCTGCCCTCGCCTACGGCGACGGCACGTACGGCGGCCCGACCCTCGTCGCGCACCGCGGCCAGGAGACCTCGATCGAGTACCGCAACCTCATCGACGCGCACCCCTTCGCACCCGACTTCGACACCTCGCTGCACGGCCTGAGCGAACGCGACCGCACCGACGTCCCCACGTCGATGCACCTGCACGGCGGAGTGACGCCTCCCGAGTTCGACGGCAATCCCGAACAGATCTCCCGGCCCGGCCAAGGCTTCACATACCGCTTTCCGAACCGCCAGGCTGCTACGACGATGTGGTACCACGACCACGCGATGGCCGTCACGCGCCTGAATGCCTATGCGGGTCTCGCAGGCGTCTATCTGCTGCGCGACGAGTACGACACCGGACTGCCCGGCAACCCGCTGGGCCTGCCGGCGGGGGAGTTCGAACTCGAACTGGTGCTGCAGGAGAAGATCGTCAACAGCGACGGTTCACAGAGCATCCGATCGACTCCGATCGTGCCGCAGGGCCGGTGGGAGGGTGGCGCGGTCGGGGACGTCGGAGTTGTCAACGGCAAGATCTGGCCCGAGGCGCGGGTCGCACGAGGTCTGTACCGGCTGCGGTTGCTCAACGCGTCCTCGTTCAGCATCTGGGACCTGCACTTCTCCAACGGGATGCTGTTCTGGGTCCTCGGCATGGAAGGGGGACTGCTCGACGCGCCCGTTCCCACGACCCGCGTGCGGCTGTCGCCCGGCGAGCGAGTGGATCTGCTCGTCGACTTCGCGCAACTCGATCCCGACGTCACCGTCGAACTCCGCAACACCGAAGCCCCGGCGCCGCAGGCCGCGCAGATCGGTGCGGTACACATGCCGGTATTCCTGCGCTTCCGCGCCGACCGCGCGCGGGGATTCACCGGACCGGTGCCGCAGCGACTGCGGGGTGGGCCGGGGCTTCCGCCGGTGGTCGGCCCCGTCCGAGCGCCACAGAACGTGCGGAACGTGTCGCTGAGTCAGCCTTCGGAAGTACGCATTCCGCCGTCGATCATGTCGCTCAACAACCTCGAGTACCACAGCGACGAGATCGAGATGCCGCGGCAGGGCACCGTCGAACAGTGGAACATCGTCAACGCGACTCCCGACCCGCACCCGATCCACCTGCACCTCGTGCACTTCCGGGTGCTCGGACGTCAGGCCATCGACACGCTCGCGATGTGTGCGCGTCAGCCCCAGCCGCCCATCGGGATCAAGTGGACCCCCGACCCCGACCCGTACGTCGTCGAAGCGATGCGCGGACCGGAGCCCTGGGAGACCGGCTACAAGGACACCGTCATCTGCGACCCGAACTCGGTGACGCGCATCGTCGCGTACTTCCCGACGGCGGACGAACTGGGCTTCGACCCCGACGCGACGTTCTCCCGTGAGGTTCACACCTTCGATCCGCACCGCGCCGGTCATGGTGCACACACCGGGCACGAGCACGGCGACCTGCAGGGATATGTGTGGCATTGCCACATCCTCGACCACGAAGACCACGACATGATGCTCAAATACCGGACGGTGACATGACTTCCACCAGTTCCTTCACGACCCGCGACCACTTCCAGCGCATCCCCTACGAGCCGGCGACCGACGGCCGAGTCGAGATGCACTCCGGGCTCAGTCGCCACTACCCGACGCTGCACGGCAACCTCGTAGCGCAACCGGGATATTCGAAGGACGTCGGCCTGGTGATGTGCCACCCGGCCTCGAACTTCCTGAGCCACTTCCTGCTCCGCGCGTTCGCCGAAGCAGGTGTCCCCGCAATGGGACTCAACACCCGCTACTCGTCCAACGAACCCGCGCTCATCATGGAACGGGCCGCCTTCGACCTCGGTACCGGTGTGCGCTGGATGGCCGACGAACTCGGTTTCGAGAAGGTCGTGCTCCTCGGATTCAGCGGCGGTGGATCCCTCGCGTCGTTCTACCAGTCGCAGGCGCAGAACCCCACCGTGACGACCACGCCTGCGGGCGACCCGGCACCGTTTGCGGAGGCAGACCTGCGACCGGCCGACGCGCTGATGCTCGTCGGCGCACATCCCGGACGCGCCCGGGTGTTGCGGCACTGGATCGACGGAGCAGTGACCGACGAATCCGATCCGTACGCAACCGATCCCGATCTCGACCTGTACGCGGCCGGCCGCACCGCGCCGCTCGACCCCGAATGGGTGCAGCGATACCGCGAGGCGCAGATCGCGCGGATGCGCAGGATCGACGCGTGGGCGCTCGACCAACTCGCCGAACTCGAGCGCACCGGCGCATCCGATCGCGGATTCGTCGTGCACCGTACGGTCGCCGATCCGCGCTTCGTCGATCTCGGTCTCGACCCGAGTGATCGCGAAATCGGCTCCATGTACGGAGATCCGAAGGCGGCCAACACCGCCGCCGGTGGTCTGGCGAGGTTCGTCACGGTTCGAAGCTGGCTCAGCACCTGGAGCGTCGACCACACGCATGCCGACGCCCTCACCGATCTGCGCAACGTCACCACCCCGACGATGGTGATGAGCCTGCTCGGCGACCAGGCGGCGTTCGCGGAGGACTCGCGGCTGATGTACGACGCCCTCGCCGGGACCGACAAGGAACTCGTCGAGATGCGGAACCTCAACCACTATCTCGTGGATCAACCCGACGGACTCGCCGACGTCGTCGGACGGCTCGTCACGTGGATCCGCCGGACCGTACTCGAGGAGGTATCGGCATGACCGGAACAATCGTCCCGACCACGTCGGACACCGGCGATCGGTGCCCGAGCGCCTTCCCGTACTGGCAGGCCCTCGAGAAACCCGGCGTGCGACGTACCCGCCGACTGGTCCGCCGTCTCACCGGTTTCGACTTCCTCCCCACCGACGAACAGGCGCGTGCCCTGTGCAACGACCTGTTCAGCGGAGATCCCACGGCCGAGCGTTTTGTCGACGAGGTCTACCATGGCGAACTCGGCCCCCAGAAGACCCGAGAACTACTCGAACGGGCATCGTCCGAAGGTATCGACTCACTCGACGACGTCCCGGACGCGATGAAGGCGTTGTTCGAGGAGTTCGAGACCGTCCCCGATTGGGTGCAACCCGAACTCGTGGAGCAGGGTGCCGCGATCTGGCGACGCTGGGGCACGATGCTGTTCAGCTTCGCCGGTGCCGAGACCCTCGAGATCTACACCGAGGCGGCGGTCGCGACACCGCTCTCACTCGCCGGAGGTTACGCCGGAGACAACGCCCTGCGACGATTCCTCGAGACGTGTCGTTTCTGGATCGACGTGTCCGAGCCGGGAGCGCTGCTCACCCCCGGTTCGAAGGGACGCGCTACCGCCCTGAAGGTGCGCGTGATGCACGTGTCGGTGCGCTCCCGCGTGGCGAAACACCCCGAATGGGATGTCGCGAAGTGGGGGCTTCCTATCAGTCAGACCTACATGCTGCTCACCCTCATCGCGGGCAGTCTCACTCCGGGACTGGCGCTGTGGACCCTCGGATACCACACCACCCCGCGAGAGATCCGTGCGCTCATTCATTTCCAGAAGTACATGGGATATCTGCTCGGGGTCCGTATGCAGTGGTACCCGGAGACCATCGCCGACAACATCCGTACGCTGATGACCACGGTGATCTCCCGTTCGTACGACTCGGGCGTGCACGGTAAGGAACTCATCGAGTCCTATCCGCAGGCATTCGCCCCGCGCGACGGCCATCGCGGCCTGAGAAGGCTCCGCGAGCAATACAACTTCCGGATCAACTCGGTGTACTCGGCGATGTTCATGGGGCCGGGCACCCGGCGGAAGTACTCGATGCCGAAGGTGCTCCCGTGGATGATCATCCCGGTCGTCCGCTTCCCCCTGATCACCGCGATGGAACTCGTCCGGCGGTTCGTCCCCGGCGCAGCGAGCGTGCAGGAGAAGGTCATGTGCGCCCACCGCGAGAACTGGTACCGCGCCCAGATGGAAGGGCGCGAAGCGCAATTCGATGCCAGCGGAGCGCTTCGACGCTGAACGGCCCGACATTTCCGGACCTCACCCCACACACTCGTACGGAGAAATTCATGACCCTGCAGATCGTCGAAGCCTGGAACGGCCCCGGACGCCGGGACGGAGAGATCACCGTCGTCGCCCCGAGCGACAACGGTGCTCACTCCTCCACCGACAAACACGCCTTCGAACACTGGTACTTCGACGCCCATCTCGACGACGGGCGCATCGTCGTCGCAATGATCCAGACTCGGGAACTGGTGCACCGCAAGCCCGGTGTGGAGATCCACGTCTACAACGCGAACGGACGGCGGCGGGAAGCGAGCCGGTCGTACACCGACGCCGACCTCTCGGTTTCCACCGAACGCTGCGACGTCCGCGTCGGCGAGAGCTTCGCGAAACTGATCGGGGAGGAGGACGGGCTGCCCGTCTACCGGGTGTCGGTGTCCGAAGGCGACCTCGCGTTCGACTTGACCTTCACCGCCGAGGTTCCCCCGTGGATGCCGGGCCGCGGACAGACCAAGTACAACGAACGTGAGTTCTTCGCGTGGGTCGTGGGCGCACCGCGGGCCCGGGTCTCGGGAACGGTGACCGTGGACGGAAACACCACCGAGGTCACCGGGCGTGGCTACCACGACCACAACTGGGGCGTGGGCGACATGAAACGCCTGATCGACAAGTGGTACTGGGGCCGTCTCTACACCGACGACTTCACACTCGTCTACGCGATGGTGCACACCCAGAAGAAGTACGGCTCGCACTGGTCTCGGCCGGTGATGGTCGCGCACGGAAAAGACGTGATCCTCAGCAACGGTGAGGTGGAGCTGACGGAAGGACCCGTCGTCCACAACGCCGTGGCGGACCGGACCTACCCGGCCTGGGTCCGGATCCGCGTGCCGGGATCGCTGGACGTGAAACTCACCGTCCGCGAGATCGTGCATGCCCACAATCTTCTCGAGGACGTTCCGCTCGCGTCGAGCAAGCTGCTCAAACCGCTCGTCAACCGATTGGTCGGTCATCCCGGCTACTTCAGGTTCCGATCCGATTTCACGATGACCGTGACCGTCGACGGAACCGACTACGAGCGTTCGGGTTCGACGTTGCACGAGATGGTCGCGTTGACATGAGCAGTCGTGCGGACGCGTGCGCCGGCCCGGACTATCTGCACGGCTTCGGCAACGAGCATCACAGCGAAGCCGTTCCGGGTGTTCTTCCGTGGGGGCAGAACTCACCGCAGCGAGTCGCACACGGGTTGTATGCCGAACAACACTCGGCCACCGCCTTCACCGAGCCCCGTGAGATCAACCGCCGCACTTGGACGTACCGGATCATGCCGTCGGCGGCGCACGGGCCGTTCGAGCGGATCGACGACGGCGGCTGGATCTCGGCACCCGATCCCGGCGGAGTGCTCACCCCCGATCGGCTGCGGTGGGACCCGCAGCCGGCGCCGGCGCCCGGCACGGATTTCCTCGACGGCGTGACGACCTATGCCGTGAACGGAGATGTGCGGGCGCGCAAGGGAATTGCGATCCACCTGTATGCGGCATCTCGATCGATGACGGACCGCTACTTCGTCGACGCCGACGGCGAACTGTTGTTCGTGCCGCAGGACGGTGCGCTGCTGCTGTGCACCGAACTCGGACGCCTGCTCGTCGAACCCGGTGAGATCGCCGTGATCGGGCGTGGTCTGCGGTTCCGCGTGGACCTGCTCGACGACACCGCGACCGGCTACCTGCTCGAGAACTACGGGGCCGCCCTGACCCTGCCCGAACTCGGTCCCATCGGCGCCAACGGTCTCGCTCACGCCCGTGACTTCCTGTATCCGACGGCCTGGTACGAAGACCGTTCGGGACCGGTGCAACTCGTACAGAAGTTCGGTGGGCACCTCTGGGCCACCGAACTGGACCATTCGCCGCTCGACGTCGTCGCCTGGCACGGCACGCACGGCGCCTACAAGTACGACCTCGCCCGCTTCAACGCCATGACCACGGCGGGCTGGGATCACCCCGACCCGTCGATCTTCACCGTGCTCACCTCCCCGAGTCCGGTCCACGGACAGGCCAACGTCGACTTCTGTGTCTTCCCGGATCGCTGGGTGGTCGGAGAACACACCTTCCGCCCGCCGCACTTCCACCGCAACGTCATGACCGAATTCATGGGACTCGTTCGTGGACAGCATGACTCGAAGGCAGAAGGATTCGTGCCCGGCGGCGCTTCACTCCACAACCAGTGGGGTGCCCACGGACCCGACGCCGAGACATTCGATCTCGCCACGTCGGCCGATCTGAAACCGGTCAAGCTCGTGAACACCCTGTCGTTCATGTTCGAGACGAGACTCGCCCTCGCCGTCACCGATGCGGCCTACCACTCCGCACATCGCCAGCCGAACTACGACTCGTCGTGGTCCGGACTCATCCGACGCTTCACCCCGCCTTCCCCCCAGGAGTTGTGATGATCGAACTCTCCACCCCCGCGCCCGTCGTCGTCCCCGACCCGCAGTTGCGGATCGGTGGCAAGGCAGTCCCGTCGAAGTCCGGATCCCGCTTCTCGTCGATCAACCCCGCGACGGAAGAGGTCGTGGCCGAGATCGCGGCGGGTGGCGCCGCCGATATCGATGCTGCGGTCGACGCAGCCCGTGACACCTTCGAGTCGGGTGTCTGGTCGCGCATGGCCGGCGCCGAACGTGGCCGGATCCTCGCACGTGCCGCCGACCTCATCGAGCAGCACGCACCGGAACTGTCGGCACTCGAGACGGCGGAGATGGGCAAGCTCTACGCCGACACGGTCGCCGGCGACATCCCCGCCGCTGCCGCATCGTTCCGGCACTACGCCGGATGGGCCGACAAGATCGCCGGGGAAGCGATGATCCTGCCCGATGTCGGTCCGCAGCACCGCTTCGGCTTCACGCTGCGTCAGCCCCTCGGCGTGGTCGGGGCGATCACACCGTGGAACAACCCCACCGTCGTCGCGGCGTGGAAGATTGCACCGGCTCTCGCCGCGGGCTGCTCGGTGGTCGTCAAACCGGCCGAGGACGCTTCGCTCTCGACGCTGAAGCTCGCCGATCTGCTGGCCGAAGCGGGGGTGCCGGACGGGGCGTTCAACGTCGTACCGGGACTCGGTTCCGAAGCCGGTGCCGCGCTGGCGGCCCACGAAGGAATCGACAAGATCACCTTCACGGGTAGCCCGGCCGTGGGTAAGACCATCACGTCGCTCGCGGGTGAGAAGTTCCGCAAGGTCACCCTCGAACTCGGCGGCAAGGCGCCCCAGTTGATCTTCCCCGACGCCGACCTCGAGGCATCGTTGCCGTGGATCGCAATGGGCAACTTCTACCACCAGGGTCAGGTGTGCGCGGCCGGCACTCGCGTGATCGTGCACGAATCGATCGCCGACCAGGTCGTCGAAGGGCTCGTCGAGTTCGCACGCGGGTCGGTGATCGGCGATCCGTTCGATGCGTCCACCACCCAGGGCACCATCGTCAACCGTAAACAACTCGACCGCATCCTCGGCTACATCGAGAAGGGCAGGAGCGAAGGCGCGGAACTGCTCACCGGCGGGTCGCGGGTGGGGGATCGCGGCTTCTTCGTCGAGCCGACCGTCTTCCGGGGGACGAACGACCTGACCATCGCCCGCGAGGAGATCTTCGGGCCGGTCGCCACGGTCATCACCTTCAAGACCACCGAGGAAGCCGTGCGACTGGCGAACGCGACGAAGTATGGGCTCAACGCGTTCATCTTCAGCCAGAATCTGTCGACCGTGCACAGTGTGATCCCGCAGCTGCGTGTGGGCACGGTGTGGGTCAACGGCTGGGGTGTTCCCGACCCGGCACTACCCTGGGGTGGACGTGACGCGAGCGGCATCGGGCGTGAACTGGGCCGCAGCGGGCTCGAAGCGTTCACCGAGGAGAAGACGGTTCACCTCGGTTACTGACCGGAGGACGGAAGACGCAGTGACACAATCCGAGTCGCAGGCATCGGGAGCGCTCGCGGATATCAGGGTGCTCGAACTGGGAACGTTGATCGCGGGCCCGTATGCAGGACGCCTGCTCGGCGACATGGGCGCCGATGTCATCAAGATCGAGGATCCGAAGCGGCCCGACCCGCTCCGCACCTGGGGACAGGGCGAGCGGGACGGACAGCGCTACTTCTGGACGGTGCACGCTCGCAACAAGCGCTGCATCACCCTCGACCTGCGGGCGCCGGACGGGCAGGAACTGTTCCGCCGGCTCGTCGCCGAATCCGATGTCGTGGTCGAGAACTTCCGTCCGGGAACGCTCGAGAAGTGGGGTCTCGGCTACGACGTGCTCTCGGAGATCAATCCGGGCATCGTCCTGGCCAGGGTCTCCGGTTACGGGCAGACCGGTCCGAAGGCCGGGCAGGCGGGCTATGCGTCGGTGGCCGAGGCGGAGAGCGGCCTGCGTCACCTGAACGGTTATCCCGGTCAGGCGCCGCCGCGACTCGCGCTCTCGCTCGGCGATTCGCTCGCCGGGATGTTCGCGGTGCAGGGCATCCTCGCCGCGCTGCTCGGGCGTGAACGGACGGGACGTGGGCAGGTCGTCGATGTGGCGCTCACCGAGGCGTGCCTGGCGATCCAGGAGTCGGTCGTGCCGGATTACGATGTGGCCGGAGTGGTTCGGGGACCGTCCGGTACGCGTCTCGAGGGTATCGCGCCGTCGAATCTGTACCGGACGTCGGACGACATGTGGATCGTCATCGCCGCGAACCAGGACACGGTCTTCCGTCGTCTGTGTGCGGCGATGGAGCGTCCCGAACTCGCCGACGATCCGCGCTTCGCCGACCACCTCGCGCGGGGCGTGAACCAGGACGAACTCGACGCTCTCATCGGGGAGTGGGCGGCGACGTGGACGCTCGACGACCTCCTGGCGCATCTGTCGTCGTCGGGTGTGGTCTCCGGTCCGGTGAACACGGTCGCGGAGGTCGTCGCCGATCCTCAGTTCCTCGCGCGCGACATGATCGTCCCGCATCACGACGAGCGTACGAACAGCGATGTTCTCGGTCCGGGCGTGGTGCCGGTCCTCACCGGTACGCCCGGCTCGGTGCGCCGTGCGGGCCCGCCCGTCGCGGGATACGACAATGCGGCGGTCTACGGCGAGATGCTCGGACTCGGTGATATCGAGCAGAAGGAATTGCGCGAGCGCGGAATCATCTGAGGCGCAGGACCAAAGGCGAGGCCCGCAACATCGGCAACCACTGTCGATGTTGCGGGCCTTCTCTGTTGTGGTGTGCTTCCGCTGTTTGCGTGCTTCCGCGTGGGCACATCAGGCACTAAGGTAGAACGTGTTCCAGTCTTGCGAGTTTCAATCGAGGAGTGCCGAATGCACACGCCCATCTGCGACGAACTCGGCATCGAGTTCCCGATCTTCGCGTTCACCCACTGCCGCGACGTAGTCGTCGCCGTCGCCAAGGCCGGGGGCTTCGGTGTCCTCGGCGCCGTCGGGTTCACCCCGGAGGAGCTCGAAATCGAGCTGAACTGGATCGACGAGCACATCGGCGACCGCCCGTACGGTGTCGACATCGTCATCCCGAACAAGTACGAAGGCATGGACGCGAACCTCTCCGCCGAGGAACTCACGAAGATGCTGCAGTCGATGGTGCCGCAGGAAACCCTCGAATTCGGTCGCAAGATCCTCACCGACCACGGGGTGCCCCTGCCGGAAGGTGACGATAACGCGTTGCAGCTCCTCGGGTGGACCGAAGCCACCGCGACTCCGCAGGTGGAGGTGGCACTGCAGCATCCGAAGGTCACTCTCATCGCCAACGCGCTCGGTACCCCGCCCGCCGACATGATCGAGCACATCCACAATGCGGGTCGTAAGGTCGCGGCGCTGTGCGGTTCTCCGAAGCAGGCCCGCAAGCACGCCGATGCCGGCGTGGACATCATCATCGCGCAGGGCGGCGAAGGTGGCGGCCACTGCGGTGAGGTCGGCTCGATCGTGCTGTGGCCGCAGGTCGTCAAGGAGGTCGCGCCTGTACCGGTCCTCGCTGCCGGTGGTATCGGCAGCGGCCAGCAGATCGCGGCCGCGCTCGCGCTCGGCGCTCAAGGGGCCTGGACCGGTTCGCAGTGGCTCATGGTCGAGGAGGCCGAGAACACGCCTGTGCAGCAGGAGGCGTACATCAAGGCGAGCAGCCGCGACACCGTGCGCAGCCGGTCGTTCACCGGTAAGCCCTGCCGCATGCTCCGCAACGACTGGACCGAAGCGTGGGAGCAGGAGGGCAACCCGAAGCCCCTCGGAATGCCGTTGCAGTACATGGTGTCCGGCATGGCGGTCGCGGCCACCCACAAGTATCCGGACGAGTCCGTCGACGTGGCGTTCAACCCGGTGGGTCAGGTCGTCGGGCAGTTCACGAAGGTCGACAAGACCTCGACGGTCATCGAACGCTGGGTGCAGGAGTACCTCGAAGCGACCGGCACGCTCGAGAAGCTGAACGAGGCTGCGAGCATCTGAACGACTGAGATCCGGTGTTCTCGACCGCGCACAGCGGGGTCGAGAACACCGAATCTCAAAGGCCCGCGGACCAGGCAGAGGTCCGGCGCTGACGCCGCCGGGTGATACCGGACGGGCATTCTTGCTGCCAGTGAGCACTTCGTCCCGGCGGGAGTATGGACGGCATTGACCCTGTGATTTACCCTGGGATCAGGAGGTGGATGCTATGACAACTGCACACCCACGACCCGACCTCGCCGCCTACAACGACGCCGCCCGCATGACCCAATCGGAGCTGGTCACAGCACTGCGTGAGCTGCTCGGCGCCAAGCTGGTCGCGTACCTGGGGAAGGTGAAGGAAACCCGCGCTGTCCGTCAGTGGGCCGAAGGCACCCGCACCATCAACAGCGAGACCGACGTCGAACGCCTCCGCATCGCCTACCGCGCCGCCCGACTGATCGCGGAACGCGACACCCCCGCAGTGGCGCAGACCTGGTTCCAGGGCCTGAACCCCATCCTCGACGACCGCCCGCCGGCGCTGCTGCTGCGCGAGGGCGAGCTGTCCGATGTCGGCCCGAAGATCCTCGCCGCTGCCCGGCAGTTCGCGGCGGTGGGATGACCGCACCGGACCGAACGCTGCTCTCGACCCCACGTGGCCCATGTCCGCTGCGTCCACGTCGACGGTGTGGTCGCCTACCGTGTCGGCTATCCACCCACCTCGTGGGAGTGGACACCCTGGGAATTCGCCACCGACGGGCGCTTCACCGGCCGTTGGGACGATCCCGCAGGGGTGTGGCGGACCCTGTACGTCGGCGCGACCCGTCTGTCCTGCTACCTCGAGGTCCTCGCGTATGCGCGCAAAAGCGAGGAGCTCAGCGCCGCGCTCGACGAGATCGTCGACGACGAGGCAGACGAGTTCCCCACCATCGCGCCGGGGCATGTCCCACGGTCGTGGATGTCGAGCAGGGCCACCGGCAGCGGCGCGATCACCGGATGGTTCGTCGTGCCCGGCGACGCCGAGTCGGTGGCCACCCTGCGAACCCTGTTCCGGCCCGACGCGATCCGGCACGGCCTTCTCGACCTCGACACCGCGGCGATCCGCGACGGCCGCCCGCGCGCCCTCACCCGGGCGATCTCACAGTGGGTCAACACCCTCCCCGATCCGGAAGGTGAGCCGGTGGCCGGCATCCAATTCGAATCCCGGCACGGCGACGGGCTGGTGCTCTGGGCGCTGTACGAGCGTCCCGGTGATGGACCGGTCAGCAAGAACGTCACGGTGCTGGACTACGGCCCCGTCGAGGAGCACGACCCCGACCTGATCGAAGCGATGCGACTGCACAACCTCGTCTGGGAGGACGACTGAATCACCCAGAATCTTCATCCGCAGCCAAGAGAGTGGCCAGTTGGTAATCAACATAACGATGGTTCTCGGCACTTAGAGCGATGGACGACGGTCCTTGCCGCCCATCATCGCGCGGTGGCGAAAGGAACATCCGCTTGCTACGCCACGGGCGTTCCTCCGAACGCGTAAGCATCGCTGGAAGTCCGATCAGGGACCCCACCGACATCGCAACCTCAGTTCGGTGGTGACAGAAGTCCTTCGAGATTTCCCGGTGAGTAACCACCGTCGCGACACAACTGAACCGTGGGGGCGCGTCGTCCCGGGTATTCGATGCACGGCATGTTCCGTGCCCCGCGCACCGCAATGGGGGAGTCCGCCGGTAGCTTGCAGTACAGATCGGGCGGGGTGTCGGGCACGTCGAATTCGGTGGGCGAGCGCCGTTGCTCCGGCGGCAGGAATCCGGTGATGCACGGCGGCGGATCGTTGAAAGTAGCAGTGAAATACGTGTTCTGCGAAGGGTTGTCGACATTGGGCAGACCTGCCGACTGGGTGGACGCCATGATCGACGGGAACAACACCAGCATCTGTTCGAGCGACGGCCGGTAGACCGCGGCGACCTGCTCGACCGTGACGAGATTGGCCAGCAGCAGGGGCAGGGTGGGTTCGGCCTCCTCGAACAGTGCTTGTACCTGCGCGGCGGCAGGAGCCGTAACACCGAGGAGTGTCCGCACGTCTGAATCGGAGTCGCGCAGCTGCCCGGTGGCACCTGCCAGTGAGGCCGCCCAGCGGGCGATCGCATTCGACGACACGACCTGCGTGTCGAGCAACGGGCCCACCTGATCGATCAGTGCCGCGGTACTGTCCGCAGTTGCGGCTGCCTCCGCGCTCACCGCCGCGCCGGCTTCGACGAGGACCCGCAGGGCGTCTCCGGAATCGGCGACTGCTGTGTGTGTTTCGTCGAGCAGCAAAGCGAGACGGTCGGGACCCACGGATTGCAGTGTGGCGTCGAGTTGATCGAGGGCCCCGCCGATCGGTTCCGGAACCGAGATCCGATCGCGCGGGATCACCGAGCCCGCAACCAGATACGGGCCGTCCTCATCATCCGGCAGGAACTCGACGTACTGCTCACCGATCGCCGACATGCTGCGGATCTGCGCTGCCGAATCGGCGGGCACCGGAAAATCCGCATCGAGAGACAGGACCGCCTCGGCGCCGCTGGTGGTCATCGTCAACGACGTCACCCGGCCGATTTCGATTCCGCGGTAGGTGACGTTGGCCGAGGGGTACAGGCCGCCGGCGTCGGCGAGGTCGAGACGCACCTCGTACCTCCCCACCCCGAACAGGGCGGGCAGATTCACGATGAACAGCGCGACGATCAGCACCGCGGCGATCCCGACGGAGAAGAACACCAGCAGCTTGCGGCGCAACACCGCGGCCTGGCTCATCGGGTCGGCTCCGACACGGGTGGGACCAGCAGCGACACCAGATCCGGCACGGGCCGTCCCCCACCGGTGAGCGCGTTCTCGAAGGGCGTGCCGAGCAGCAGTGCGTTCTCGAGGGTCGGCAGGGTGAGGTCGAGGATGACCGTGCCGTTCGCGTAGTCGCCGCGCACCGCGTTGCGGTAGGTGTCGATGGGGAACGGGAAGGTCAGCAGGTAGCGCAACGACTCGGTGAGCGAATCACCCGCCGAGGTGAGCGACGCCAGTACCGGTTCGAGATCGCGCAGATTCGCGACGATGTCGTCGCCGCTCGCCTCGACGACTTCGTTCGCCACACGCCCGAACCGGCCGAGAGCATCGGCGGCGCGAGTCAGATCGTCGCGCTGGGCGGACAGCATCCCGAGGGCGGGGGCAAGGCGATCGGTTGCCGCTGCGATCCTGCCGTTGTGTGCGGCGACCTCGACGGCGAGTGCGTCGAGGGATTCCATCGTGCTCACGATCTGCTCCTTCTGACCGTCGAGTCCGGCGAGCACGGCATCGAGACGGGTGAGCAGGCCGCGAACCGACTCCTGACGTCCGTCGAGTGCGCGGTTCAGTTCACGGGTGATCTCCTGCGCCTGGGCGAGGCCACCGCCGCTGAGTACCAGCGACAACGACGACAGGGTCTGCTCCGTGGTCGGGAACGCGCCCGCCCGCTCGAGGGGGATGACGTCACCGTCGCCGAGCCGGCCGCGGGCGGCTTCGGCGAGCGGGGGAGAGAGTTCGACGTGGGCGGATCCGAGCAGACTCGTCTGCCCGATCTTCGCGACAGTGTTCTCGGGAAGTACCGTGCCGCCGTCGACCATCACCGTCACGAGCGCGTGGCCGTCACCGAGCCGCAGATCGGCGACCCGACCGACGGTGACGTCGCCGACCCGTACCCTCGAGTTGCGTTCGAGGGTCGTCACGTCGGGCATCTCGATGGTCACGGCGAACGCGCCGTCGCCGCGGCCGTGCGTGCCCGGAAGGGGAAGGCTGTTCAGGCCGCGCCACTCGCACCCGGCGGTGAGCGCCAGGCAGGCGAGGACGCCGACTGCGCGCAGGACTCGTGTTCTCACGGCGCCCCCGGGGAGAGCAGGTCGGTCAGCGATGTCGGCGACGGCGTGCCGGGCGCCGGCATCAGCTCGGGTTCGGTGTAGACGAGCTGGTCGGGCAATGCACCGACACCGCGCGTCGGATTGAGGCGCACCGGCGGATAGTCCATCGCGAGCAACGGCAGGATCGGCCCGAGATACTGCACGCACAGCTCCGACGCGGTGTGTGCGTCGACCTGTTCGGCTGCGGCGAGTGCGGAGCAGATGAACTGGGCGGGATTGGCGAAGTTGGTCAGCGACAAGGCCGAGACCACCGTGTTGTGCGCGGGCTGGTAGATGCCCTGCAGATTGGACAGGGCTGTGGGTGCGACGTGCAGTACCTGCGCGATTCCGTCGCGCTGGGTCGCCAGCGTCTCGGTGAGCGCGGCTGTGCGATCGACGGTCGTGTCGACACGCTCGCGGTTGTCGCGGACGAACCGCTCGACGTCGACGAGCACGGCGTCGAGTCCGGAGAGGGCGGCGCCCATGTCGTCGCGGTTCGCGTCGAGGATTTCGGTGACGGACGCGAGCCGGTCGTGGAGGGAGACGATCTGGTCGCCGCTCATCGACAGTGCCTCGACGAAGACCTGCAGATTGCCGAGGGTGCCGAACAGATCGTGCCGGCCGTCGGAGATCGTGCGCATCGCGGTCGCGAGTTGCTGGAGGCTGTCGCGCAGGGCGGGGCCGTGCCCTTCGGCGTTGGCGGCCGCGACGTCGAGCACCTCGCCGAGCGCACCCTGCGGGTCGGTGTCGCCGGGGCCGAGTTCGGTGGTCAACCGTGTGAGTTGCTCGGTGATCTCGTCCCATTCGACGGGCACCGCGGTGCGTTCCACGGGAATCGTCGCACCCACCGGAAGTTCGGGGCCTCCCGTATGCGGCGGGGTGAGCTGCACGAAGCGTGCGGATACCAGCGTCGGGGCGATGATCGCCGCCTGTGCATCGGCGGGGATGCGCCGGGCCGAGTCGATGTCGAAGCGCACGAGCACACGGTCCCCGCGCGGTTCGATCTTCGTCACGCGCCCCACCTCGACGCCCATGATGCGCACATCGTCCCCGACGTACAGGCCACGGCTCGAGGTGAATTCGGCCGCGTATCCGTCGGTGGACCGCCACGGCGCGACGGTGAACGACACCACCGCGACGACGGCGAGCAGGAGAATCGGGACACCCCACGAGATCAGGGGACGCAGTCGCGTCACGGTGTACCTCCCGGAGGGGTGATGCCCGCGTTCTCGAGCGCAGCGGTCAGAGCCGGTTCGATGACCTGCATGGGCAGCAGGTTCTGGATGTACGAGTTGAAGAACGGACCGGACGCGACGGCCTCACCGAGTTCGGTCGCGTACGGGCCCAGTCGTTCGATGGCGAGGGCGATGTTGTCGCGGTTGCGTTCGAGGATCGCGAGGACGGCGTTCAGCTTGTCCAAGGTGGGTGCGAGCTGTGCCTCGTTGTCGGCGACGAGATTCGAGATCTGGACCGACAGGGCATCGATGTTCGCGAACAGCGTATCGAGAGCAGCGCGGCGACTGTGGAGTTCGCCGAGGATGCGGTCGGCGTCGACGATCAGCGCGTCGATCGCGTCGCTGCGCTCGGCGAGCACAGTGGTGACCTGTTCGGCGTGTGCGAGCAGTGCCCGCAGGGATTCGTCGCGCGACGCGACGGTCTCGGACAGCCGTCGCACACCGTCGAGTGCAGCGCCGACGTCGTCGGGGGTCTCGCGCAAGGTATCGGACAGCACCTGCATCGATTCGCGCAGTTGTCCGGTGTCGACGGCCGCGGTGGTGTTGGTGAGATCGCCGAGGGCATCGGTCAACTGGTAGGGCGCGACCGTGCGGTCGAGGTCGATGGTGGCGCCGTCTTCGAGTCGCCCCGGACCGCTGGGGCGCACACGCAGGTTCCGTGCACCGAGTGCGGTGGCCGTGGCGATCTCGACGGTGGTGTCGGTACCCAGGACCACGGCCCGGTCGACGGTGAACGTGACGGCCACGGCGTCGTGGTCGATGTCGATGTCGGTCACCTGACCGGCATCCTTGCCCGCGACCTGCACGGTGTCGCCGGTGTTCAGACCGCCGGCGTCGACGAATCTCGCCCGGTAGGTGGTGCCGCCGTCGAAGAACGGCAGGGAGCGGATGTTCAGGGCGCCGAGCACGAACACGACGACCACGATCGTGCCGACGACGCCGACACGCACCGGATTCATCTCGCGAAACTGGGTCATGCCGGTGCACACCTGCCCGTCGTCTGCCCGAACAGCGGTGAGGTGACCTTGTTCCCGGACAGGTCGTTGATCTCGATGAGCATGCCGCACAGGTAGTAGTTGAAGAATCCGCCGTAGGCGCCGAGCCGAGTGAGAGCCTTGTAGGCGTCGGGGAGTTCGGTAGCCAGTTGCTCGACGGTGTCGCTGCGCGACTCGACCTGTGCTGCGAGGCTGCCGGTTTCGCGGATCGTGCCGGCGAGCGAGGCGCGGGACCGAGCGAGCAGGTCGGTGAGTGATCCGCCGATCGCGTCGATGTGGGTGACGGCGTCGCCGACGATCACAGAGTCCTGCGCGAGTCGCGCGGCCAGTTCGTGAGCACGCACGAGGACGGTGTCGAATGTGTCGCGGTGGGCGGCGAGGTTCGCGAGAACCGCGTCGAGATTCGTGATCACCTGCCCGACGAGGATGTCGCGGTCGGCGATGTGCGAGGTGAGCGACGCGACCTGGGCGAGAACGGATTCGACGGTTCCTCCCTGTCCCTGCAGCACCGTGATGAGGTCGGCCGACAACCGATTGACCTGTTCGGGTTCGAGCGCACGGAACAAGGGCGTGAAGCTCCCGATGAGTACGTCGAGATCGAGTGCAGGCCGGGTTCGGCCGGTGCCGATCGTCTCGTCGGCTGCCATGGGGGTGAGATCCCCCGGACCGTCGGACAATTCGAGATACCGGTCGCCGACGAGGTTGAGATAGCGCACGGTGGCGATGCTCGAGCGGGTCGGGGTGAACGAGCTGTCGACCTCGAAGGTGACCTCGATGCGGTTGTTCTCGCCGAACTCAACGGCGGTGACCCTGCCGACCTCCACCCCGGACACGCGGACGAACTGACCCTCCTCGAGACCGGAGACGTCGTCGAACACCGCGTGGTAGCGCGTGTGTTCACCGAAGCGGACCTGGCCGAACACGACGAACAATCCGCCGAGGATCAGGAGCATGACGAGGGCGTAGATGCCCGCGGCGATCGCGGTGCGTGTCATCCGGCGCCTCCGGTGAGCAGTTCGAAGAGCGAGCCGGGGACGAAGACCGGCGAGGTGTTGCCGGCCTCGAACGGGTTGGCGCCGGTGTTCGCCACTACGTACGGGGCGGGGGTCTCGTCGGCCGTCACGATCGGCAGGGGACCGCAGCGTGGCCCGCCGGTGGCCTCGACCACCGGAAGATTGCGCGGATATTCGTACGGGTCGGTGCCGAGCAGGAAGGTCGACTTCAGCATCATCGACGAGCCGTTGCCGCCCGAAGCCGGTTCGGCGAGTTGCCGGGCACGGTCGGCGCCCTGCAGGAAGCAGGGGAGGACCGGCGAATATTCCTCGAGGAGTGAGGCCGTCGGGCGCAGGAGGTCGAGCATGTCGACGATCCCTTCGCTGTTCGGCTCGATCACGCGGCGGCCGGCGTCGCCCATGCCGATCGCGGCGAGCAGGACGCGGTCGAGGTCGTCGGCGCGCTCGACGAGGGTCGTGCCGGTGACGGCGAGGTTGTCGAAGGACGCGACGATCTCGTCGGTTGTTCCCGTATAGATGTCGGCGGTCGACGCCGCAGCGGCAAGATCGCGCCGGAGTGTCTCGGTGCGCGGCTCGATCCGCGAGAGGAGGGCATCGGTGTCGTCGAGCGCGCGGCCGAGCGAGTCGCCCTGTGCCCGCAACGCCGACGACAACGCGCCGAGGGTGCGGTTCAGCTTCGCCGGATCGACGGCCTGCAGCACGCCGGAGAGCGATTCGAAGACGGTGTTCGTCTCCACCGTCACGCTCGATGCGCGCAGGACCGTGCTCTCGGCCAGGCCGATCGGACCGGGTGTCGGCGGATCGGTGAGGGTGACGTACTTGGCGCCGAAGACCGTCGTCGCGCGGATGTCGGCGCCCACGTCCGCCGGTAGCCGTGCGGCGGCATCCGGATCGAGGCGTAACTCGACGACCGCGCCGGACGGAGTGTGGTGCACCGCGGAGACGTTGCCGACGTGCGCACCGTGCGCTTTGACCATGGCTCCGTGTTCGAGCACCAGACCGGAACGACCGCTCTCGACTGTCACCTTCACGCCGGGGGTGAACGAGCCGCGGAAGCCGTGGTAGACGAGGACGAGCACGAGTGCGGAGACGACGATGAAACCCGTCGCAGCGACTTTCGGCAACCAGGAGGGCACGATCCTCACCCCGCCAGATGCAGCTGGCGGCTGCTGCCGTAGAGGACGAGGGAGATCAGCAGGGTCACCGTGACCACCCCGATGAGCGACATTCGAACCGCCCGGCCTGTCGCGACGCCCACCCCGGACGGGCCTCCCGTCGCGGTGTAGCCGTAGTAGCTGTGCACGGTCATCACGACCACGGCCATCGTGACGGCCTGCCCGAAGGACCACAGCACGTCGGTGGGGCGAAGGAAGGTCGCGAAGTAGTGGTCGTAGACACCGGGCGACTGGCCGAGGACTACGACGGTCGCGATGCGGCTCGACAGGAACGAAGCCAGGACCGACAGGGAGTAGAGCGGCACGACGGCGATCAACCCGGCCAGGATGCGCGTGCCCACCAGATACGGAACGGACCGCACGGCCATGACCTCGAGGGCGTCGATCTCCTCGCTGATGCGCATCGCGCCGAGTTGCGCGGTGGTGCCGGCACCGATGGTCGCGGCGAGGCCGACGCCGGCGGTCACGGGTGCGACGACCCGGACGTTGACGTAGGCGGACAGAAAGCCGGTGAGCGCTTCGACGCCGATGTTGCCGAGCGAGGTGAAGCCCTGCACGGCGACCGTCGCGCCGGCGAACAAGGTGAGGAAACCCATGATGGCGACGCTGCCGCCGACCAGAGCGAGTACGCCGGTGCCGAGTCCGATCTCGGAGACCACGCGCAGGGTCTCGCGGGGATAGTGCCGGGCCGCGCGCACGGTCGAGAACAGGGCGCCGACGAGGAAGACGACCTGGCGGCCGAGAGTATCGACTCCGCGGGACACCGCGTTCCCGAGGCGCCGAACCGCGTGCGCGGTTCGGCCTGTGGCCGCGCTCGTGACACTCATCGGCGACTCACCGGCCCGTCACCGCGATGCCGATCGAGGTGAGCAGCATGTTGGCGAGGAACAGGGCGACGAACGCGAAGACCACCGTCTCGTTGACCGCTTCGCCGACACTCTTGGGGCCACCGCTTACCGATAGTCCGCGATGACACGCGATCAGCCCGGCGAGCAGGCCGAACACCGCCGCCTTGATCTCCGAGAGCAACAGCTCGCCGGGACCGACGAGCAGGGTGACACCCGCGGCGTATGCGCCGGGATCGACATTCTGGAGTGTCACCGAGAAGAAGAACCCGCCGATGAGGCCGATCGCGCACACCGCACCGTTGAGTGTGACCGCGACGGCGGTCGACGCGAGCGCGCGCGGCAGGACGAGCCGTGCTGCGGGATCGATTCCGAGGACCTCGAGTGCGGCGATCTCGTCGCGGATGGTGCGCGAGCCGAGATCGGCGGCGATCGCTGTGGCACCGGCCCCCGCGACGACGAGCACCGTCACGAGTGGCCCGATCTGTGTGATGGCGCCGAGACCGGCGCCCGCACCGCTCAGGTCGCCGGCACCGATTTCGAGCAGCAGTGAATTGAGGGTGAACACCACGAGGACGGTGAACGGGACGGACATCAGGATGGTGGGAACGAGCGAGACCCGGGCGATGAACCAGAACTGGGTGAGGAATTCACGCCACTGGAAGGGCGAGCGGAACAGGGCGGTGAACGCGTCGAGGGACAACGCGTAGAAGCCACCGAGTGCGTGTGCGGTCGCGCGGGGTATCGATCCCATGAATCCTCGCTTCTTCCACGGTCGCATCGACGAAACCGTGTCCCGACCTCGCGGGTGCGCCGAACATACCTCAGGGTATGTGCGGCGGCAAGGACGCGATTCCGGCGTCGGGATCGACGCTATCGTGCAGACGGCCCGGCCGGGGCAGCTTCGACGAGGTGTGCCAGTTCGTCTGACAACAGCCGGAATTCGGAATCACCGCGATCTCGGACCCATACCGGATCGGAACAGGACCACCGTTCGGCGGCGAGAGAACGGGTGAGGACCTTGAAGGTCGCCGTGCGGGGGAACTCGCGGCACACTCGGATCAGGGTGGGCACCTGTTTGGGGCCGAGATCGGTTTGCGCATCGAGAAAGCGCGCGAAAGCGGCGGGATCGAAGTCGGACGTAGCCACCGGAATCACCGCAGCCATCACACGATCGCCGACCTGCCGGTCGGGCACTCCGTACACGGCGACCTGGGCGAAACCTTCGTAGCGCATGAGGATGCGTTCGATCGGTGCCGCGCCGAGGTTCTCGCCGTCCACTCGCAGCCAGCCCGAGCTGCGTCCGGCGAAGTACACGAAGCCGTCCGCATCACGATAGGCGAGATCGCCGCTGTGATATCTGCCGTCGCGGAGTCGTTCGGCGTCGGCAGCGGGATTGTTGTAGTAGCCCTCGAACAGCCCCGGTCCGCATACGTTGACGAGTTCGCCCGTCGCCGCGTCCGCATTCGTGATCCTCCCGTCCGGGTCGAACTCGGCAGGGGGACAGGGCAGTCCCGTCTCGGGGTCGAGGATCTCCACGCCCTCGGGAAGCCGCCCGAGCGCCCCCGGGGGCGCGTCCGGGACCGAGGCGATCGAGATTCCGCCCTCGGTCGATCCGAAGCCGTCGACCACACGCGCGTCGAAGCGGCGGGTGAACTCGGCGACGTGGGCCGCGGATGCCTCGTTGCCGTACATGATGCGCAGCGGATTGACGTGGTCGTCGGGTTTCTCGGGCGTGGCCACGATATAGGACAGAGGTTTACCGACGTAATTGGCGAAGGTCACGCCGAACCGGCGGACGTCCGGAAGGAATCCGGATGCCGAGAATCTGCGCCGTAGCGCGATACTGCCGCGCGCGGCCAGCCCGATCGACCACCCGGCGATCATCGCGTTGGAGTGGAACATCGGCATCGACACGTACACGGTGTCGTCGGGCCCGAGACCGAATCGTGTGGCGAGCATCGTCGCCGGCTCGGTGAACTTGCGGTGCGTGCACCGCACGGCCTTCGGATCGCCGCTCGTGCCGGAAGTGAAGATGAGCATGAACAGGTCGTCGGGAGACGGGGTGGCGGATGGCGCACCAGTGCCGGTGAACGGTGCGAGCATCGCCTGCCACTCGGGGGAGTCGACATCGATCACCTGCACGTCGCCGAGGTCGATACCCTCGAGCAGGGGCACATGTGCGGTTTCGGTGAACACCACCCGGCAGTCGGCAAGTGCGATGTCACGCGCGAGCGCCTCACCGCGCCGGGTCGTGTTCAGTCCGACCACCACCGACCCGGAGAACGCCGCGGCACCGAGCAACAGCGAGAACTCCGGGATGTTGTCCATGAGGATCCCGATGTGCTTCGGTTTCGGGCCGGCGAGCAGTTCGTGCAGCAGCGAGGCGCGTCGGCGGGACAATTCGACGTGCTCGCGCCACGACAGTTCCGTCTCTTCGAAGCGCAGGCCCCGGTCGTCGACCTCGGCGAGCCGCTCGAGCAGTTCGGTGATCGTCGATGCGGTCATGCGCTCAGACCGGGGCATCGGCGAGTTCGCGCCCGAGCGCACGCAACTGGTCGACGGCCGAACCCAGCAGGAACTCGTGGTGTTTGGCTGCCAGGAAGTAGCGGTGCACCGGGTGGTCCTCGTCGAGTCCGACACCGCCGTGCACGTGCACGGCGGTGTGACCGACACGGTGGCCCACGTCGGCCGCCCAGAAAGCGGCGGTTCTCAGGGCGTCGTCGTGAGGCTCTCCCGACGCCATCCGGAATGCGGCCTGCCACAGTGTCAGTCGCACTGCCTTGACGTCGATGTAGGCGTCGGCGAGGCGTTGGGAGACGGCCTGGAAACTCCCGATGGGACGGTCGAACTGGACGCGCTCGCGCGCGTACTGCGCGGTGAGCTCGAGGGCCTGTTCGAGTACGCCACACTGGTAGGCGGCCGAACCCAGCAGAGCACGATCGCGCAGCCGGGCCGCGACCGCCGTCCCGTCGGTACCCAGGATGCGGTCGGCCGGCAGGGCGACGCGCTCGAGGGCGAGGATGCCGCAGCTGCCGAAGTCGGTGGTCTGCTGACGGATGACCGAGACGCCCGGGTCGCCGGGGCGTACCAGGAAGACGGACACCCCGCCGTCGGTTGCGGCGGGGACGAGGAAGCCGTCTGCCACCGGTGCCGCGTCGACGACGATCTTGACGCCGTCGAGGGTGAATCCGTCGTCCGAGCCGACCGCGCGCGTCGCGGGGGTGGTGGGGTCGGCATTCAGTTCCTCCGCCAGCGCGGCAGTGAGGATCTGTTCGCCGGTGGCGGCCGGACGCCCCCACTCGGCCAGCTGCTCCGGGGAGCCGAACTCCGCGATGGTCGCGGCACAGACGGCGACCGAGGTGAGATAGGGGACGGCGGCGACGCCGCGGCCGAGTTCGCGCAGGATGCTCGCCTGTTCGAGGGGGCCGTATCCGTCCCCGCCGACGGTCTCGGGTAGCGCCGCTCCGAGAACGCCGGACGAGGCGAGCGTGTTCCACAGGCTGCGGTCGACGCGGTCCTCGGAGGCATCGAGTGTGCGCAGGTGTTCGTTGGTGACGATGTCCGCCACGATGCTGCGGGTCAGTTCCGCGAGATCCTGCTGGGCCTCGGTGAGAGTGAAGTCCATCGTGCGCGTCCTTTGCTAACGCTTGGCGGGAGGCTGGCCGAGGGCGGTCATGGCGATGATGTCGCGCTGGACCTCGTTGGTGCCGCCTCCGAAGGTGAGGATGAGGGAACTGCGGTGCATGCGTTCGATCCGTCCGCGAAGCACGGCGCCGGGTGAGTTCTGCCGGACCGTGGCGGCCGGTCCGAGCACCTCCATGAGCAACCGGTAGGCCTCGGTCGCGAACTCGGTGCCGAACACCTTGTTCGCCGACGCGGCTTCCGGGCCGAGGGGGCTCGTGCCGGCGCTCGACGCGATATCCCAGTTCATCAGTTGCAGGTATTCGGCCTTCGCGTGGACGCGTGCCAGATTCACCTGCACCCATTCCTGGTCGATCACCCGCCGTCCGTCGGGCAGCGTGGTCTGCTGAGCCCACCGCCGAACTTCGGTCAGGGCGGTGCGCACCGGCCCGGCCGAAGTGAGTGCGACCCGCTCGTGGTTGAGCTGGTTGGTGATCAGTGACCACCCGCCGTCCACTTCGCCGACGAGCGCGGAGGCCGGGACACGCACATCCTGGTAGTAGGTGGCGCTCGTGTCCGGGCCGGCCATCGTGTGGACCGGGGTGTACGAGAAGCCGGGGGTGTCCGTGGGTACGATGAAGACGCTGATTCCCTTGTGTTTCTTCACATCCGGGTTGGTCCGGGCGGCGAGCCACACGTAGTCGGCGTAGGCGATCAGGCTCGTCCACATCTTCTGGCCGTTGATCACCCAGTCGTCGCCGTCGCGGACTGCGGTGGTGCGCAGGGAGGCGAGATCGGTGCCGGCCCCGGGTTCGGAGTAGCCGATCGAGAAGTGCAGTTCGCCCGCGGAGATCCGGGGGAGGAAGAACTCCTTCTGCTCGGCCGTGCCGTAGTGCATGATCGTCGGGGCCACCGAGTCGATGGTGAGGAAAGGTACGGGCGCGCCTGCGATGGCGGCCTCGTCGGTGAAGATCAATTGGTCCATCGCGGAACGGTTCTGGCCTCCGTACTCCTCGGGCCACCCGAGCGTGAGCCATCCGTCCTTCCCCATCTGCGCGACGATGTCGCGGTACACCGTGCCGGCACCGTATTCGCCGGTCGTGGCCGCGAGTGCTTCGCGGCGCTCGGGTGTCATGATCTGGGCGAAGTAGTCCCGCAGTTCCTCGCGGAGGGCTTGCTGCCCGGCAGTATAGGAGATGTCCACGAACGCTCCGTTTCGTCGCTGCGATCCCGCGATTCGTCGCTGCGGAATCCTCGCGAATCATTGCATAGAATTGGAACGCGTTCTAGCCTGGGGAATGTTCGATCGGCGCGAATATGAAGCGAGGTCCTCGGAATGGATGTCAAGGTCGACTTCGACCGCTGTGAAGCGAACGGTGTGTGTGTCGGGCTGGCGCCCGACGTGTTCGATCTCAACGACGATGACGAATTGATCGTCACGCATCCGGTGCCCGAGGGAAGCGAAGATGCCGTCCGCGCGGCTGTCGCCCAGTGCCCGCGTGCGGCGCTCGCCGAGGCCTGACCGGCCGTAGCCGGCAGGGGGCCGGCCCTTGCCAGGAAAAATAACAGGTTCTACATTTTCGGTGCCCCCGAGTCCTGGTGGGGAAGGTACCGGCGTGCGGCCGGGGAATCGGTCCGAATCTCGAGGAGTGCGTGGATGAGTGCGGACGCCAACGGTGGCGTGGAGAACGGCGGTCGAGTGAATCTCGAAGGGCGGGTCGCCGTCGTCACGGGAGCGGGAGCGGGCCTCGGACGCGCCGAGGCGCTCGCGCTCGCGCGGGCCGGGGCGTCGGTGGTGGTCAACGATCTGGTGGAGAACGACGCGGTCGAGGACACCCTGACGCGGATCCGCGATCTCGGTGCCGCGGCGGAGTTCGTTCCGGGCAGCGTGGCCGAACGCGAGACCGCCGACGCGATGCTCGCTGCAGCGCAAGGCAAGTTCGGCGGCCTCGATATCGTCGTCAACAATGCCGGCATAACGCGAGATCGAATGTTGCCCAACATGTCCGACGACGAGTGGGACGCCGTGGTGGCCGTGCACCTGCGCGGTCACTTCCTCCTCTGCCGCAATGCCGCGGCATATTGGCGCGACAGGTCGAAGCAGGAGGCTGGGCCCGTCTACGGGCGCATCGTCAACACGTCGTCGGAAGCGGGACTGCTCGGGCCTCCCGGGCAGGCCAACTACGGCGCGGCCAAGGCGGGCATCACAGCGCTCACCCTGTCCGCCGCCCGTGGTCTCGAGCGGTACGGCGTTCGCGCCAACGTGATCTGCCCGCGCGCACGCACGTCGATGACAGAGTCCGTCTTCGGTGACGCACCGGATGGCGACGTCGACCCGCTCTCGCCCGATCACGTCGCGAATCTGGTTGCCTACCTGGCCTCGCCGGCGGCCGAGCGGGTCAACGGGCAGGTCTTCATCGTCTACGGTCCGATGGTGGCGCTGATGGCCGCGCCGGTCGTCGAGCAACGCTTCGACGCCGAGCTGCAGTGGACACCCGAGGCCCTCGCGGCCGAACTCGGCGGCTACTTCGCCGACCGTGATCCGGGCCGGACGTTCTCGGCATCGACCGCGCTGGATCTCTGACCTTCGGCGACACCCGCTGTTCTCGTGTCGGGAGCAGCGGGACATCGCCGTGTCACCTGCGGATCTCGATCGTCGAACTTCCGGTGACGGATACCTGTGATCTCGGGTAACGTCACGCGCACTCGGACACTTCTCGGGCTCGGGTGAACAGCGCTCGAACCGGGTAGTACTTGTTCTAGTTTTTCTCCGATTCGGTGGCCTCTCGGCCGTCGGATACACCCTCGGTGCAGTCGCGGTCCGCCTCCGCGCCGCTCGGCGGATACTCCCGAAAGCCCAGAGTAAACCCACTTATGAGCGTGCCGATGCTGGACATCGGACGTCGGCGCGCCGCTCCGGACGGAAATGAAACGACATGCCGATCGATGCCTCTTTGACAGGTGAACACGTTCTAGTTACTATGACCCGCGTCACAGCAGGAGCGTTTGTTCGGCTGCGCGCCGACGGCTCGAGGATCGAAGGGGGCGCACGGTGGTAGACCTCCTGGAGGTCCCCTTACGAGCAGTGGGCGGTTTGTTCGCCATGACCGGCGACACTGCGCGTGCGGCCTTCCGTCGCCCCTTCCAGCGACAGGAATTCGTCGACCAGGCCTGGTTCGTGGCCCGGGTCTCGCTCGTTCCCACCGTTCTCGTCGCCGTACCCTTCACAGTGCTGGTGAGCTTCACCCTCAACATCCTGCTCCGGGAGATCGGTGCCGCCGACCTCAGCGGCGCGGGCGCGGCGCTCGGTGCCGTGACGCAGGTGGGGCCGATGGTCACCGTGCTCATCGTCGCCGGCGCGGGGGCCACCGCAATCTGCGCCGACCTCGCCGCGCGCACCATCCGCGAAGAGATCGACGCGATGCGAGTTCTCGGCATCGACCCGATCCAGCGTCTCGTAGTGCCCAGGGTGCTCGCATCCACCGTCGTCGCACTCCTGCTCAACGGCCTCGTGTGCACGATCGGCATTCTCGGCGGCTTCGTCTTCTCGGTTTTTCTCCAGGACGTGAATCCCGGAGCCTTCATCAACGGCATCACCCTGCTCACCGGATTCGGAGAACTCATGATCTCCCAGGTCAAGGCGGGCTTGTTCGGCATGATCGCCGGCCTTGTCGCTTCCTACCTCGGACTCAACGTCAAAGGTGGGGCGAAGAGCGTCGGCGACGCCGTGAACCAGACCGTGGTGTTCGCGTTCATGGCGCTGTTCGTGGTCAACCTCCTCGTCACAGCGGTCGGCATCAAGCTGACCTCGGGATGAGGGGAGCGGAGAATTCATGGCAGTGATGTCCTGGCGCTTCCCGCGCGCCGTTCGCCGCATGACACGCGCGTCGTCCACGGTGGACCGGGTGGGAGAGCAGGCGCTGTTCTTCGGCCGCGCTCTCGCGACCATCCCTCGCGCTCTGATGCACTATCCCAAGGAGACCCTGCGGCTCGTCGCCGAGATCAGCATGGGCACCGGCGCCCTCGCCGTCATCGGCGGCACTGTGGTGATCGTCGGTTTCCTGACGCTCTTCACCGGTGGCATCATCGCCGTGCAGGGGTTCAGTTCGCTCGGCAACATCGGTGTCGAGGCGCTGACCGGCTTCTTCGCGGCGTTCATCAATGTGCGTATCGCGGCCCCGACGATCGCCGGGATCGGGCTGGCGGCCACCATCGGCGCCGGTTCCACCGCTCAACTCGGTGCCATGCGGGTCTCGGAGGAAATCGACGCGCTCGAGACGATGGCTATCCCGTCCATTCCGTATCTGGTCTCCACGCGTGTACTCGCGGGCATGATCGCGATCATCCCGTTGTACTCGCTCGCGGTGATCGCCTCGTTCGTCGCGAGCCGATTCGCGACGGTCGTGCTCTACGGGCAGTCGGCGGGCGTGTACGACCACTACTTCACGACATTCCTGATACCCACGGACATCCTGTGGTCGTTCGTCCAGGCGATCGTCATGGCCATCGCGGTGATGCTGATCCACACCTACTACGGCTTCACCGCGGGCGGCGGCCCGGTCGGTGTCGGCGTCGCGGTCGGGAACGCTGTGCGTGCCTCGCTCGTCGCGGTCGTCACGGTCACTCTGCTCATCTCGCTCGCCGTCTACGGTGCGACCGGCAACTTCAACCTGTCGGGATAGGGCGCGCAGTATGGAAACTCCTTCGTGGAAGAAGAAACTCGCCGCCCTCGGGCTCGTGGGCGGGCTCGCTGTGATCGTCACGGTGGCATTGACCATGTTCGCCGGGGGGTTCACCTCCACGGTCCCGCTCACGGTCACCTCGCCGCGCTCCGGCCTGGTGATGGAATCCGACGCCAAGGTCAAGATGCGCGGCGTCGAGGTGGGGCGGGTGGCTTCGATCGAACACACACCCGCCGGCGCGGTGCTGCACCTCGACATGCAACCCGGCCAGATGCAGCTCATCCCCTCGAACGCGCGGGTTGCCATCGAATCGACCACGGTCTTCGGAGCCAAGTTCGTCGACATCGTCGTTCCTGACGATCCGTCGCCCGTGCCGATGCAGGAAGGCGCCGTTATCGCGGCCGACAACGTCACCGTCGAGTTCAACACGGTATTCGAGCACCTGTCCGACGTCCTCGCCCAGATACGGCCCGAGAAGCTCAATGCGACCCTCGGCGCATTGTCCGAGGCGCTCAACGGGCGCGGGGACGAACTGGGCGCGACGCTCGTCGAGGCCGACGCCTATCTCGCCGAGATGAATCCGTCGCTGCCGCAGCTGCGGGCCGACCTCGTCTCCGCAGCGCAGGTGACCGACGTGTACGCCGACACGGCACCGGATCTGATGACGACGATCGGCAACGCCACCGATGTGGGCAACACCGTCGTGGACGAACAGCAACAACTCGATCTGCTGCTGATGAACCTCACCGGACTCGCGAATACCGGACGGGACGTATTGGGGGAGAACGAAACGCAGTTGACCACTGCACTCGACAGCCTGAGCCACACCACCGGGCTCCTCGGTGAGTACTCACCGGAGCTGACCTGCTTCATCATCGGGCTCAACGATGCCCGGGTGGCGTTCGAACCGATGGCCGGCACCGGCCAGTATGCCGCGCTCACGCTGAGCACGAGCTTCATGGGTGGCGCCACGCCGTACAACACTGCCCAGGATCTGCCTGTGGTCGGTGCGAGCGGCGGACCGAACTGCTGGGGAATGCCGAACTTCGACCCGCGCCGCGAGGGAAGTACACCCTTCGTCGTGACGAACACCGGCACCACACCGTACAAACCCGCGACGGAGGCCTGGGTGCGGTACCCGACGATCTTCCAGTATCTGTTCGGTGACCACCTCGCGGGCGGGCAGTGACCATGAGAGCGAACACCGTCAAGTTCCTGATCTTTGCAGTCACGATGGCGCTGATCTTCGCCGGACTGGCCGTCGTGTTCAGTCAGGCCCGGTTCACGGGGACCGAGAACTACCGGGCGACTTTCACCGACGTCTCCGGACTCACCGCAGGCGACAAGGTACGCATCGCCGGCGTGCAGGTCGGATCCGTGAAGGAGGTGGACATCGGCCCGGACAACACCGCCGAGATCGAGTTCGACGTGGATGCGAAGCACACGCTTCTCACAAGCACCCGCGCCACCGTCCGGTACGAGAATCTCGTCGGCGACCGGTATCTCGAACTGCTCGAAGGTGCCGGCAGCGTCGACGTCCTACCGGCCGGCGGCAGCATCCCCCTCGCGCAGACCGAACCCGCTCTCGATCTCGATCTGCTTCTCGGTGGGTTCAAGCCGCTGTTGCAAGGACTCGACGCCCAGCAGGTCAACGAGCTCTCCGGGGCACTACTGCAAGTCTTCCAGGGCCAAGGCGACACGTTGGTGTCGTTGCTGGGAAACACCAACTCGTTCACCAATTCTCTGGCCGACCGCGACCAGTTGATCGGTGATGTCATCGACAACCTCAACGCCGTCCTCGGAACCGTCGACGACCACGATCGCGAGTTCGAGAACACGATCGAGCAACTGAACACACTGGTCGGCGGACTGGCCGCCGACCGCGACCCGATCGGCGCATCGATCCCGCAGCTCGCCGCCGGCACAGCGGATCTGGCCGCCCTGCTGCAGAACAACCGACCCGATCTGCAATCCGTGATCGCCGAAACCAACCGGAGCATGACCCAACTCGACCTCGGGAAGGACGACATCAACCGCACACTCGAGCGACTGCCGTCCGATTACAAGAAGCTCATCCGCGTGGGAGCGTACGGAAACTTCTTCCAATTCTTCCTCTGCGCCAATACTTTCAAGTTCTCAGGTCCGGACGGAACCACCATCCGGTACACAACGGCGAACCACGACACGGGAAGGTGCGCGAAGGTCGAATGAGTGCACACCGTGACCCCGACTACATCCGGACAGGCATCATCGGCCTCGCCGTGTCCACCACCATCGTGCTGGCAGGTCTGCAGTACGACCAACTGCAATTTCTTTCCGGCGGCCTGAACTACTCGGCCCGCTTCCAGGATGCCGGCGGCCTCGTCCCGGGCGACGACGTCATGCTCGCGGGCGTGAACGTCGGCGATGTCACCGACGTGCGTCTCGACGACCAGGCGGTGCTGGTGAGCTTCCGGATCAGGGACGGCATCGGCCTCGGCGACAGTACCGGCGCCGACATCAAGACCAACACCGTCCTCGGGCGGAAGTCGTTGTCGCTACGCCCCGGCGGCGACGGGGTGATGCGTCCCGGAACTGTGATCGCGATCGAGCGCACGAATTCGCCGTACTCGCTCACCGACGCACTCGGCGACCTCACGACGACCGTGTCCGAACTCGACACCGACCGGATCAACGAGTCGCTCGACGCGCTGTCGCAGTCTCTCCAGAACACGCCTCCCGAGATCCAGGGGGCGCTGGAGGGCATGACCCGCCTATCGCAGTCGATCAACGCCCGCGACGAGTCGCTCGAACAACTGCTCGAGCGTGCCGAGAATGTGACGGGCATCCTCGCCGAGCGCAGCGACCAGGTCAACGCGCTCATCGTCGACGCGAATGCCCTGTTCGGTGAACTGAGCCTGCGCCGCGACGCCATCACCGAACTTATCGCGAACATCTCGTCGGTCTCGCGTCAGCTCACCGGGCTCGTGCAGGACAACCAGGCGCAGATGGCGCCCACGCTCGAGAAACTCAACCTCGTGACAGCCAATCTGCAGGCGAACAAGGAGAACATCGCCGGCGCGCTGGACGGTCTGGGTCCGTACATCAGCGCACTCGGTGAGTCCGTCGCCAGCGGGCCGTTCTTCAACGCCTATGTCTCGAACATCCTGCCTGCGCCGTGGTGGAAGGCCGTGGTGGACAGTCAGGTTGCACCCGAACTTCTTCCCGAGGATCTTCAGGACGTGATTCCGGACGAACCCCCGACGATCAAGAGGGACGGCGAATGAGTACCGATACCGCCGCGACGCCCCGGAGACGCCCGCGCCTGCTGGTGCCGGCGATCATCGGTGCCGTCGTCGTGCTCGCCTTCGCGGCCTTCGCCGTCTTCGTCCTCCCCGATCTCGGCAAGCGGACGATCCACGCCGAATTCGCCTCCACCAGTGGCCTGTACGAGGGTGACGATGTGCGGGTGCTCGGCGTGTCGGTCGGGCGGATCAGCGGCATCGAACCGCACGACGATCTCGTGCGGGTGACGATGAAGGTCGACAGCGGTGTCGAGATCCCCGCCGACGCGAGTGCCGTCGTCATCGCACAGAGCCTCGTCTCGGCCCGCTTCGTCCAGCTGACCCCCGTGTACTCGGGTGGCCCCACGATCGAGGACGGCACGACGATCCCGATGCAGCGCACGGCCTCGCCGGTGGAGTGGGACCAGATCAAGACCGAACTGATGCGGCTGTCCGAAGCGCTGGGTCCGGAGGAACTCGATCCGCAGGGATCTCTCGGCCGGTTCATCGACACCGCAGCGGAAAACCTCGACGGCAACGGGCAGACTGTGCGTGCCACTCTGCGGGAGTTGTCCGACACGATGCGCACCCTGTCGGAGGGTCGTACCGATCTGTTCTCGACCATCCGCAACCTCCAGACCTTCGTGTCGGTCCTCTCGTCGAGCAACGAGCAGATCGTGCAGTTCGGGGGCCGGCTCGCGTCTGTGTCGGATGTGCTCGCGCAAAGCTCCGACCAGCTCGGTGTCTCCCTGTCCGAGCTGAACATCGCCGTCGGCGACGTGCAACGATTCGTCCAGGACAATCGTGCCGGGCTCACCGAATCGGTTCAGCGACTGGCCGACGCAACCGAAGTACTCGCTCGTAAACGGCCGGAGATCGAACGGGTTCTGCACTCCGGCCCGACCTCTCTCGCGAACTTCTACAACATCTACAAGCCGGCGCAGGGCTCGCTCACGGGTGCGCTCGCGATCAACAACCTCGCCAACCCCGTCGAGTGGATGTGTGGATCGGTCGCGGCCGCAGCCAATGCGACCTCCGAGCGCAGTGCGGAACTGTGCCGTCAGCAACTGGGCCCTGTGCTGTCGTCGTTCAGCGCGAACTATCTTCCCGTCCTGGCGAATCCGCTTGCAGGCGTTCAGGCGTTCCCTGGTGACATCGTCTACAGCGAACCCTGGCTCGAAGGAGCGTCGGAAGGACGTGGCACGGCACCCGGGCCGTCACTGTCGGAAACTGCGTCCCCGCTCGAGGGCATCCTCGGCGGTCTGCCCTCCTTGCAGGTACCGCAGGATCTCGGCTCCCTGCTGCAGCCGGGAGGAGGACGATGACCGGCCGTTCGATCTTCCACCGTCTCGGCATCGTGGCCACTACGGTCGCGGTGGGCGCGACGCTCACCGCCTGTGAGTGGGACGGGCTCAACTCGATTCCCATGCCGGGTACCGCCGGACGCGGGGAGGGTGCGTACCAGGTGCAGATCCAGATGCCCAACGTGACGACACTGACCCAGAATTCGCCGGTGCGGATCGACGACGTCACGGTCGGATCGATCGCGGGAATAGAACTCGAGGGCTGGCATGCGCTCGTGACGGTCTCGCTCGACGAGGACGTCGTGGTCCCGGCCAACTCCCTCGCGCGGATCGGTCAGACGAGCTTGCTCGGGTCCCAGCATCTCGAGCTCGTACCGCCTGTCGACGAACCTCCGCAGGGCCGGCTCGAAGAGGGGGACGTCATCCCACTCGAACGGTCCGGTGCGTATCCGACCACCGAACAGACACTCTCCTCGTTGTCGGTCGTGCTCAACGGTGGTGGGCTGGCGCAGATCAACGACATCACCAGGGAACTCAACGCTGCGCTGGTGGGACGGGAAAGCTCGATCCGCAACCTGCTCCCGCGGCTCGACGAGCTGGTCTCCACGCTCGACACACAGCGCGGCGACATCATCACGGCCCTCGAGGGAATGAACCGTCTGGCTGCGACCGTCGACGACCAGAACGCCACCCTCGTCCGAGCTCTCGAAGAGTTGCCCCCCGCGCTCGAAGTGCTTGCGGACCAACGCTCGAACTTCACCGCTGCGATGAGTTCGCTCGGGGAACTGAGCACCGTGGCCAGCCGGATCGTCGAGAGTTCGAACGACGACCTGAAGGCGAATCTTCAGGGTCTCGCCCCGACTCTGCGCGCTCTGGCGGACTCGGGCGATGCACTGACCGAGGTGCTCGGTGTGCTGCTCACCTACCCGTTCCCGCAGGCGGGTATCAACAACATCATTCGCGGCGACTACGCGAACCTGGCGATGACGATCGATCTCACCCTCGATCGTCTCGACCTGAACTTCCTGTCCGGAACCCCGCTTGCGGGACGACTCGCCGGCCCGGAGGGCATCCTCGGGCGGGACGCAGGACTCGCCGGGCAGGCGGCGGATCCGTTCCGCGCGCCACTCGAGCCACCCCCGCCGCCGCCTCCCGGCCCGGAAGGGAAACTCACCATCCCCGGAATCGGTGAGATCACCATTCCAGGCTTTCCTCTGGGGGTGCCTGCACCATGATGCTCACGCGGTTCGTCCGCATCCAGCTCACGATCTTCGCGATTCTGACGGTCGTCGGACTCGTCGTCATGTCGCTGATGTACGTGCGGTTGCCGTCGTTGTTCGGGATCGGGCGGTACGAGGTCGTCGTCGAACTGCAGTCGACCGGCGGTTTGTATCCGCACTCGAACGTCACCTATCGCGGCAACCAGGTCGGCACCGTTCGGAGCGTCGCCCTGTCGCCGACGGGTGTCGAGGCGACCTTGTCCATCGACAGTTCGGCGAAGATCCCGGCCGATGTCGAGGCCACGGTGCGCAGCGTGTCGGCTGTCGGCGAGCAGTACGTCGATCTCGTGCCGCCCACCGACAGCACGGGCGGCGAGCGCCTCGCCGACGGGGACGTGATCCCGTCCGACCGTACGAGCGTGCCGCAGGAGGTCGGTGCGCTGCTCGACCAGGCCGACGTGCTGCTCGCTTCGATCAGCGATACGCGACTGCAGACCGTGGTCGATGAGGCGTTCGAGGCATTCAACGGCTCCGGACCGGAACTGCAGGAACTGCTCGATTCGACGCGGCTGTTCGTTCAGGAGGCATCGGCGAACAGCGCCGAGACCCGCCGATTGATCGACGAGATCGGTCCGCTGCTCGACACCCAGGTGGTCACGAGCGACGCGATCCGGTCGTGGACGCGCGACATGGTGACCTTCACCGATCGGTTGCGTGAGAGCGACCCGGATCTGCAAACTCTGCTCGAGACCGGACCGGGCGCGGCCGCCGAAGCCGAATCGTTGTTGCAGGATTTGAAACCGACTCTGCCCCTGCTGCTGGCGAATCTGGTGAGTGTCGGCGAGGTGGGTGTCGTCTACAACGCCGGCATCGAGCAGATCCTGGTGCTGTATCCGCCGATGACGACCGCTCTGATCACCGCCGCCGGTGCCGGCCCGCCCGAGGACGGCGCCGTGGTGGACTTCCACCTGCAGCTGCACGACCCGCCGCCGTGCCTGGCCGGTTTCGTGCCTCCCGAACAGTGGCGCAGTCCGGCGGACACCTCGATGGTCGACACTCCTGGGGACGTGTTCTGTCAACTGCCGCAGGATTATCCGAACGCGGTACGCGGTGCGCGGAATCTGCCGTGTATGGAGTATCCGGGACGTCGCGCCCCGACCCCCGACGCGTGCCGTACCGGATACAGCCCCACCTACTCGGACAATCCCTGGACGGGACCGCCCACGCCGGTGGCCTCCGAGAACGCAGCTCCCACCCCTGCCTCCTACGGTGCGGCCGAGGACACGCCGCCCCCCGGGGTCACGGCGCGACGAATCGATCCGCAGACCGGGACGTACATTGGTCCCGACGGCACCGTGTACAAACACGCCGACCTCGAAGGAGATCGGAGCTTGGAGAGTTACATGAAGGCGCAGCAGGGCTGATGGCAGACGAAATCGACACGAAGACGAAGCCGAAATGGGCCAAGCCGGTCGCGGTGATCGCGTCCGTCCTGGTGATCGCTCTCGTCGCGGTCGGCGCGTGGCTCGTCGTCGACCGACAGTCCGCGAACGAGCGCGACGAGAAGCGGGAAGCATTCCTCCAGGCCGCGCGGCAGACGGTGCTCAACCTGACCACGATCAACGCGGAATCCGCCGATGCCGACGTCGCGCGCCTGCTCGAGGGGGCCACAGGCGACTTCAAGGCCGAGTTCGAAGGACGCGAGGGACCCTTCGTGGAGGTCGTGCAACAGGCCGGTGTCGACACCACCGGTGAGGTCCTCGAAGCAGGAATCCAGAACGAGGACGGCACATGCGCGTCCTCGCTCGTCGCGTCGCGCGCGATGGTGAGCAATGCCGACCAGACCGAACCCGAAGCCCGCGACTTCCGGCTGCGGGTGACGATCTGCGACGAGAACGGGAAACTGCTGGCGTCGAAGGTGGAGTTCGTGCCGTGACCGACGAGAAGGACGATCGCGTGACGCTCGAGAAGGCGAACGACGAGGCTGTGACAGACAAGCCCGGGACCAAGGAATCCGTGAGCGACGGGTCCGTGAAGGTCGACGACGCCGCCGCGGACACCTCCACCACCGAGGGTGATGCCGCGTCCGCTTCGCGTCCGTCGTACCTGCCGCATATTGCGATCGGTTTGTCGGTCGTCGCACTGGTCTTCGCGGTCCTGGTGGGATGGCTCGCGTACGGTGCGATCCAGGATTCCGCGGCCGAGTCGGCGCGGACCGAAGCGCGGGTCGCCGCCGAGGAGCAGGCCGTAGCGATGCTCGCCTACACCCACGAGGAGGTGGACGCGCAGACCGAGGCCGCAGCGGAAGGCCTCACCGGCGACTTCCGTGACGAGTACACGAATCTGATGAAGAACATCATCGCGCCGGGCGCCAAGGAGAAAGCGATCGACGTCCAGGTGAGCGTGCAGGCCTCGTCGGTGGTCTCCGCCGACGCCGACAGCGCGGTCACCCTGCTCTTCCTCAACCAGATCACGACGAGTTCGGAGAACCCCGAAGCGGTCAGCAGCGGCAGCCGGGTGCGCATCGAACTCGAGAAGCACGACGGGCGCTGGCTGGTCAGCCGATTGACCCCCATCTAGGAGGCGGTCGCATCACCCCGGTCCGGGCTCGCCCACCTCGTCGGGTGCGATGAGCGCGCGACCGGCGGCGCCGGTGTTGGCGAGAGTGTCGAGGAACGAACGGGCCCAACGGTCCACGTCATGTGTGAGCACCTGACGGCGCAGGGCACGCATCCTCTTGCGCCCGTCCTCGCGAGGCACCTCGATCGCGGCGTGGATCTTGTCCTTGACGTCTTCGAGGTCGTGCGGGTTGCACAGGAACGCCTGCCGCAGTTCGGCTGCGGCGCCGGTGAATTCGCTGAGCACGAGGGCGCCGCCGAGGTCGCTGCGGCACGCGATGTACTCCTTGGCGACGAGATTCATGCCGTCGCGCAGCGGGGTCACGAGCATGACGTCGGCAGCGACGAAGAATGCGATGAGTTCGTCGCGGGGGACCGGGCGGTGGATGTAGTGCACCACTGGGCGGCCCACCTCGGCGTACTCGCCGTTGATGCGGCTGACGGTCCGCTCGATCTCGCCGCGCATGTGGACGTAGGAATCGACTCGTTCCCGGCTCGGGGTCGCGAGCTGCACCATCACGGTGTCCTTCGGATCCATACGGCCCTCGGCGAGCAGTTCGTGCACCGCATCGAGCCGCACGTCGATGCCCTTGGTGTAATCGAGCCGGTCGACACCGAGCAGGATCTTCTTCGGGTTTCCGAGTTCCTTGCGCAACGCCTTGGCGCGGTCGCGGATCGCCTTGCTGCGTGACTGCTGGTCGAGCCGGCCGGACTCGATGGAGATGGGGAATGCCCCCACACGCACCGATCGGAATCCGACCTGCACGACGCCGAGCTTCGACCGGATCCCGATGTTCCCGCGCGAGGTCTGTGCCCCTGCCAGACGTCGCGCGAGATACAGGAAGTTCTGGGCGCCGCCCGGCAGGTGGAAGCCGATGAGATCGGCCCCGAGGAGCCCTTCGACGATCTCGGTCCGCCACGGCAACTGCATGAACAGCTCGATCGGGGGGAACGGGATGTGCAGGAAGAAGCCGATCGTGAGGTCCGGGCGGAGCATGCGCAGCATCTTGGGAACCAGCTGCAACTGGTAGTCCTGGACCCAGACGGTCGCACCCTCGGCAGCGGACTTCGCGGCCTCTTCCGCGAAGCGCCGGTTGATCTCGACGTAGGAGTTCCACCATTCGCGCCGGTATTCCGGCCGCACGATCACGTCGTGATAGAGCGGCCAGAGGGTCGCGTTGGAGAAACCCTCGTAATAGTCGGCGATCTCCTCGCTGGTCAGCCGCACCGAATGCAGGGTCAGACCGTCCTCGACGATGACACCGTTCTCGGCGTCCGCCACACCGGCCCAACCGACCCAGGCGCCGTTGTTCGAACGGAGGATCGGTTCGAGCGCGGTGACGAGCCCGCCGGGGCTGCGCTTCCAGCGGGTCGTGCCGTCGGGGAGCCGTTCGAGGTCCACCGGCAGACGATTGGCGACGACCACGAAGTCCGATCCGGCGTGTGAGCCGTGGTGCTCCGCTGCATCCGCTTCGCCTGCTGTCACGTTCTGGTCCTCTTTCGGTGCCGGTCCGGTGGGGGAGCGTCGGTGCTTGTCAGTGCTTGTCGATGGGACCGATGCCCAGCATCGACAGCAGCATGCGGCATTCGTCCGCATTCTCTGCGTATGCGGCGACGACGCGTTGCGCCTGTCGTGCGGTCTCGTCGGCGACGGGTTCGAGATCCTCGTCGACGATGTCGTTCGCGGTGTTCGGGTCCGCGGCCATGATGTCCTCCCGGGGTCGCTGCTCTTTGCGAGCACGCATCGTCCTTCGACTCTAGGAGAATCGGACAGCTCGCCGCCACCTGCCTTCCGTGGGCAGTCCTGCAGTTCGCCGTCGCGGTACCGTAGGACCGTCCTGCCGCAGTCGCCGCCCGCGGCGCGCAACGACGCTGCGCCGGTCCGAGGCGCGCACCAGTGTTCTCGTCGAGGAAGGTTTTCATGCCCATCGCCACCGTGAACGGCATTCCGCTCAATTATCAGGTCAAAGGGACGGGCGACCTCGTCGTTCTCGTGATGGGAACAGGCAGTCCGGGACGCGTGTGGGATCTGCATCAGGTTCCCGCCCTCGTCAAGGCCGGCTACCGCGTCGCCACCTTCGACAACCGGGGTATCGCGCCGTCCGGTGAGAGCCTCGACGGGATGACCATCGAGGATCTGGTCGCGGACACGGCCGGGTTGATCGAGCTTCTCGGTGGTCCCGCCCATGTGATCGGCACGTCGATGGGTGCGCGTGTCGCACAGGAGTTGGCGCTCGCCCGCCCGGACCTGATCCGCAAGGCGGTCTTCCTTGCCGGGCACGCGCGCATGGATCACTTCCAGCTGACACTCACCGAAGGTGAGCGTCAGCTCTACGACAGCGGTGTCGAATTGCCGCCGAAGTACCAGGCGGCGGTGACGGCGGTGATGAATCTTTCGCCGGCTTCGCTGGCGGAGGAGCACACCGCGCGCGACTGGCTGGACGTCTTCGAGTTCAGTGGCGGAAAGGTGTCGCCGGGAGTGCGCGCGCAACTCGGGATGGATCGTGAGTTCGATCGGCGCGCGGCGTACCGGAACATCGAGGTACCGTGCCTGGCCGTCGGATTCGCCGACGATCGGATGATCCCGGCCTATCTGTCCCGGGAAGTGGCGGATGCGATTCCGGGCGCGCGCTACGAGGAGATTCCGGACGCCGGGCACTACGGCTATCTCGAACGGCCCGAAGCGGTCAACAAGATCCTGGTGGACTTCCTCGCTTCGTAGGCGGAACAGGGAGGCGAGCGCGGTGGAATCGGCGACGATCCACCGCGCTCGTCGTCTGTCCGGTCGTCGAAGGGCCCTGGGAGCCGGGAGGATCGGGACATCCCACGAGTGGGGCGAACCCTGGTACGCTCCCCGAACATAGGTTAGCCTGAGCTACCTTCGACCCGTCTGCGAACCGATCGTGGGCCCGGAGCCCCCTAGTACGGAAGTTGAGTGATGACCGACCGTTCCAGCCTTGTCGCCGATGATGCGGGGAGGTCGGAGGGCAGCTCGCAAGGAGACGTCTTCGACCTCGTCGGTATCGGTTTCGGCCCTTCGAACCTCGCGCTCGCAATCGCCCTCGAAGAGCACAACACCGACAATCCCGCATCGTCCATCCGGGCGCGTTTCTTCGAACGGCAGTCGGCCTTCGCCTGGCATCCGGGCATGCTGCTCGAGGGTGCCACGATGCAGATCGCTTTCCCCAAGGATCTCGTCACCTTCCGCAATCCCAGCAGCTCGTACAGTTTTTTCTCCTACCTGCACGAGCGTGGGCGTCTCGTCGACTTCGTCAACCATCAGACGTTCTTCCCCACTCGCCACGAGTTCCAGGACTATCTGCAATGGGCGGCGGCGCGTGTCGACGCCGACGTCCGTTACCGAACCGCGGTCGTCTCGGTCGAGGCCGTCCACAACCGCAACGGGGTCGCCGACCTCTTCGCGGTCCGGACGGCCGACGGTGACGTCGTCTACACACACAGCGTCGTGGTCGGGGTCGGGTTGCGCGCCCGCCTCCCGAAGTGGGCGACCGAGTCCCCCCGGTGCTTCCACAACCACCGGTTCCTCTTCCACGTCGAAGAGATGCAGGAGCCCGAACACCAGCGCTTCGTCGTGGTCGGCGCGGGGCAGAGTGCCGCCGAGGTCGTGCAGTACCTCCACGCGCACTACCCGCAGGCCGAGGTGCACAACGTCTTCAATCGCTTCGGATACAGCCCCGCCGACGACAGCCCTTACGCGAACCGCATCTTCGACCCGCAGGTCGTCGACGAACTGCACTCGGCGCCGCTGTCGGAGCGTGAGCGGCTCCTCGCCCTGCATCGCAGTACCAACTATTCGGTCGTGGCTCCGGAACTCATCGAGGCCCTCTACGCGACCGAGTACCGCGAACGTGTCAGCGGCCGGCGCCGCCTGTTCATGCGCCGTGCGTCGGAGGTCGTGTCGGCGACCGAACACGCCGGGGGGATCGAGGTCGCGATCCGCAACAACCTCGAAGGCGAAACCGAGACCCTCGAGTGCGATGCCGTCGTCCTCGCGACCGGCTTCGAACCCACCCCGTTGCAGCCGCTGCTGGGCGACCTTGCTCCCGAGCCCCCCATCCTGTCCGTCGATCGCGACTATCGTCTGCCGCTGCCCGAGAACGTCACGGCCGACATCTACCTTCAGGGTGGGACCGAGAAGACCCACGGTCTGACCGCGTCGTTGCTGTCGAACGCAGCGATTCGCGCGGGGGAGATCCTGTCCTCGCTCGTCGAACGCCGAGAGCGCCGCCTGCCCGGAGCCGGGGGCGGAATCGGCGAGCTTGGTAGGATAACGGACCATCACACCTACGCAACAAGTGAGGCGAGATGAGCACGAATCCATTTGACGACGAAGACGGCCGCTTCTACGTCCTCATCAACGATGAGGAGCAGTACTCGCTGTGGCCGACCTTCGCCGAGGTTCCGCAGGGGTGGCGGGTGGTATTCGGCGAAGAGTCGCGCGCCGCTTGCGTCGAGTACGTCGAGCAGAATTGGACCGACATGCGTCCGAAGAGCCTTCGCGACGCAATGGAAGCCGACGAGAAGGCCCGTCAGGGTAGCTGAACGCTTCCTCAGACCCGACGAGAGTCACGCGTGCGCCGAAAGCGCAGCGTGGCTCTCGTCGTTTGTACGGCCGAACCCGACTCCGTCGGAGGCGAGCCCGGATTGCTCATAGGGATCGGACCTGTGGCCAGCGGACCCGCCGCGATCGGGCCGGTAGGAATGGGACCGGTGGCGAGCGGTCCCGTAGAGATGGGACCGGTCGCGGCGACCGTGGGTAACGGTCCTGTGTGCAACGCTCCGACCGGGATCGGCCCGGTCGCAGGTCCTGGCGCAGGCCGCCACACCGGCCGGTTCTTGTCGAGCCGGATCCGAGGGATCCGACGCAACTGGGGGCGACGCAGCGTGCCTGCCCGCAGCACACCTCGTGGGTTCCGGGTGCGGCGGGCGAGCCACTCGCCGAGCGTGACACCGGCAGCGAGCGCACAACCGATACCGAATGCCGAGAACAGCGCCGTCATGCCGGTGGCCATCTGATTGCGGAGCATGGCATACAGGCCGCGATAGAGCGCGAGACCGGGCAGCAGCGGCGTGATACCGGCGACCGCGACGACCAGCGGCGGCGTGAGGGCTCGGCGGGCCATCAGACCACCGGCGAAACCGATGACGGTGGCGGCCAGCGCCGACGAGATGATCGGTCCCAGTGAGAGCCCCAGGGCGAGCTGGTAACCCAGGCTGCCGGTGGCGCCGGCGAGCGCGGCGACCGTCAGCGCCCGGCGCTCGGCATAGCAGGCGAGCGCGTAGAAAAGCGCAGCCGCAGCACCCGCGAGGATCTTCGTCGGCAACTGTGTCAGGTCGGGCAGGGCTTCGTAGCTGATGAGAGGCAACTCGGCACCGAACACCGAGGCGATCCGCAGGGTCGTGGCGACGCCCGCGATGATGCCGCCCGTCATCATCAGCACTTCGAAGAAGCGAGCCGATGCCGTGATCGGGGCGCCGGTGATGGCGTCCTGAACCGAACCGACGAGCGACAGACCCGACAGCAGGACCGTCACGCCGGCCGCGATGATCAGCCCGGGGGAGACTTCGATACCGATGGTCTCCCGAATCCCGTACAGCGTGATCGCGGGGGCCGTGGCGATGATGCCACCCACGAGATGCTGGAAGAAGAACGGCAAACCGGCTGCGTTGAGTTTGCGGTTGACCCGGTCGATCACGAATGTCGACGCGAACGCGACGAGTGCGACCAGCGCGTCGCCGCCGAGGAGAACGGAAATGGAAGCGGCCATGGCCGACCATGCGATCGTCGCCACCCAGCGGTTGTAGGGGTGCGCCTTGGTGGTGATCGCGAGCAGCTCCTCGTGCGCCTGCGCGGGGGAGATCGCGTCGCGGCGGATGCGTCGCGTCAGACGATCGACCGCCGCGAGTCGTGTGAAGTCCATCGAGCGGTAGTGCACTACACGCATCGTGCTCGACGGCGGCATGGTCGGTCCGCGATAGGCCGAGAGCACGATCGAGTTGTAGGTCACGTCGACGTCGCACTGGGCCAGACCGTAGGTGGCGGCCACGAACCGCACCTGCTCGGCGGTGTCGATCGCGCCCGTACCGGATGCGAGCAGAACCTCGCCGACACGCACGGCGACGTCGAGGGCCTCGGCCACTACGGCGTCATCGGTCAGATCGATCGGCTGCAGAGGTGCCGGCGCTTCGGTGACCGCGTCAATGGTCGCGCGACGGGTACCGAGCACCCGATCGAGGAAGTCGTCGAAGCGGCTCACCGTCCGCGGCCTCCGGTACGGCTGGGGGAAACGGGGCGGGTGGGCATGTAATCCACCGTAACGAAGGCGGGTGGGTGCGCGCCCTGAGTGTGACGCGCTATATGATGGCGTCGCTCACGCGTCGTCCCGCGACCGTCGAGTCAGTGCCTCCTTAGCTCAGTGGTAGAGCACTCGCCTTGTAAGCGAGCGGTCGTCAGTTCAATCCTGACAGGGGGCTCCACGGTCCCGCCGCGCACACAGCGCGCGGGCTTGTTTCGCATCCGACGAGGTGCAGGATCGTCAGGCCTCGAACAGCGACCTGCCCCAGTAGTCGTCACTTGCGGTGCCGGCGTATCCCACGATCGACCGTGCCGTCTTGAGTCCTTCGCGACCGACGGCGAACAAGGCGACGAGGATCGTCACGACCGGCGACAGACAGCAGTGACGGGCTATCGGACGAAGCCGCCTGAAATCGACACCAACCCGGCGCTGTTCACCGGGCTGGACAGGATAGCTTTTCGATGAAACTACAGGGGCGCGATAATACCTGTGTGACGAAATGAATCGGTTCACGACTCCGATGGTTCGAATGCGTCCATATCGACGAAGACGAGTCGTCCGTCATCCAGTGCCACGGCCCACCGGCGCACCGGCGCCCAGTCGCGGCCGAGGGCGTCACCTACGGCTTCCTGCGCAGGACCGAAGTCTTCGACGATGGTGCCCGGGCATTGGTCGTCACCCGCGACACCCGCGCGTACGACGACCTTCGTGCCCACTGCGGGCTTCGGGGGAGTATTAGACGATCCGGCCATAAGTCGAATAATGCCATTATCGGAACAAGATCGATTGTCGAATCCGAATTATCCGTCCGCGTTCTCCGGAGTGTTTCGGGCGGAATTTCCGATTCGGGTGTGCCGGGTGGTATTGAAGCGGCTTCGCCCACACCGGGAGGGTGTGGGCGAAGCCGCTTCGAAGCGGAGAAATGGCCGATGGTCAGCGCAGCGCGAGCTTTTTGCTTGCCTGATCGGCGAATTCGGAGTCGACCATGAGGTCGTAGCGTGAGGCCTCGATGCTCTTCCGGGAGATGAAGTCGCGGCGCCCACCGGTGCTCCAGTGGGTTACGAAGCCGAGCGATCCGCCCCAGACGGCGCCGAAGACGACAGCGACGAGAATCACGGCCGTCATGCTGGTCGCGGGAAGGAACAGTGCAAGAAGCAAGCCGAAGAGCAAGCCGGTCCAGATACCTGCGGCGGCTCCGCGCAGTGCGGCTTTGGTGTTGGTCATCCGGCCCTCGATGTGTTCGACGGTAGTGACTCCCTGGCCGACGACCCGAAGGTACTCGACCGGAAAACCTTCGTCGGACAGGTGGTCGATGGCGCGTTCGACCGCGTCGTAGGTGCGATAGCTCTCGAGAAGCGTTTCCGATTCGGCGCAGTGCGCAGGTGCCGGGGTGTAGATATCCGTCATGCGTTCCCCTCTTGTCGGTCGTTGGAACGATACGCTCATCGTAGCGTATCGTTTCGTAGTGTTTGATTCAGGGTCGGCTTGTCGGGGAGACTCGGGAATCCTGCGGGGATATGCCCGCGCGAGGAGGATGTAGACATGGTGGGCGAGGCCGAGACGGAGTCGGTGGCCGCGACGTCGCGACGTCCCGTCAAGGAGCGCGCCGGAACAGACGCGCGCATCGTGAGAGCTGCGCTCGAGATCCTGCGTCTCCACGGACCCCATCGGGTCACCGTCGAAGCGGTCGCGGCGCTGTCCGGTGTGGCGAAGACGACGATCTATCGGCGTTATGCGAACCGGGAAGAGATCCTCGATGCCGCGCTGCATTCGCAGGTGGCATCGCCGTGTGTCCCGGACGGGTTGTGCGTCTACGACCGCGTCAAGTGGACTCTCGAGTTGATCCGTCGCGGATTGTCGAGCGAGGTGGGCATGGGGAGCGTCGGCGCGCTGCTCACCGACCAGGAACCGGAGTTCACCGAATCGATCCGCGAGATCATCAACGCCCGTAGCCAGGTCGTCGCGGACGTGCTCCGCACCGCGGTCGAATCGGGCGCCATCCGCAACGACATCGACGTCGACACCGCCGTATCGATGTTGGTGGGTGCGTATCTCGGGGCCTATCTGCGGCACGGCGAGGTCGGGGAGTCCTGGGCAGACGAAGTCGTTCACATCGTCTGCCCCGGGCTCGAACCGGACACGAAGGATCAGCGGCCGTAGGCTCGACGGCGTGACCGAGTCGAGTCGATGTGTGGTGGCGGTCGTGGGATCGCTCAATCTCGATCTGACTGTCGTCGTGGCGCGTGCTCCGGAAGAAGGCGAGACGGTACTCGGCCGGCACCTGCGCACATATCCCGGAGGTAAGGGCGCGAACCAGGCCGTCGGCTCGGCACGACTGGCACCCACGGCGATCATCGGTGCGGTCGGAGGCGATCACGCCGCGCGCATGCTGCGGCGCGTTCAGGAGAAGTCCGGAGTGGACACCACCTACCTCCGGTCGAAACCCGGCCCCACCGGCCGGGCGATCATCGTCGTTTCCGACGACGGACAGAACCGGATCGTCGTCGTTCCCGAAGCCAACTCACTACTCGAGGCCGCAGACGTCACAGCGGCCCTCGACGCCCTCGATCCTGCGGTGGTGCTCACCCAACTGGAACTGTTGCCCGCTGTGACCTGGGCGGCCGCGCAGTGGGCGCGCTTGCACGACCGGAGATTCGTGCTCAACCCCAGCCCGGTCACCGAGCTGGACGACCACATCCTCGCCGGGGCCGATCCGCTCGTCCTCAACGAGCAGGAAGCGCTGTACTACGCGGGTCTTCCTGCGGGTACCGCCTTCGACGACGTCGTGGCAAGACTGCTCGAACGCGTGCGAACCGTGGTGATCACCCGCGGAGGGGAGGACGTGGTCGTCGGCACCGAGGACGCGATCGAACACCTGCGGGTCCCGCACGTCGACGTCGTGGACACGACGGGTGCCGGCGATCATTTCGCAGGTACTCTCGCGGCTCTGCTCGGCAACGGGGAAGACCTGTTCGCGGCAGCGCGACAGGCTTCGGCGGACGCCGCTCGACTGGTCGCCTCACGACGCACCGATCGCTGACCCGACCGGCGGAGAATGGTCTGCGTCAGGGTGGCGGTAGCAGTTCGCCCTTGCCGCTGCGCAGCCAACGCCCGGGAAGCCGGCCGGCCAGGTCGCCGAGGGGGCCCACGGCACCGCGCAACAACTCGACGGTTTCCTGCAGTATGTCGATACTCGCGTTCATCTGCGTGATGCCGGGCGTGAGGTGGGCGAGGGTCTCGGACAGCGACACGATCTGATCGAGTGGACCGCCCTCGGCAAGCAGTCGTTCGAGAGCTCCCTGCTCGGAGAGCAGGACATCGAGCACGCCACCTTGGGCGAGAGCGCGCTCGACGACTCCGCCGGGGCGGATCGCCACGTCGACGATTCCACCCGGCGCGGTGAGCCGTTCGACGGCACCATCGCGGGCCAGCAGTCGTTCGAGCGGACCGTCGTGAGCAGTGAGTCGATCCAGCAGTCCGCCTTCGGAAACGAGACGGTCGAGTGCACCGTCGTCGGCGAGGATCCGATCGAGAGGGCCGTCTGGCGCGGTGAGCCGGTCCACCGCCCCGCCCGGCTGAAGCAGTCGGTCGAGCAGGCCGCCCGGCGCGGTGAGCCGGTCGAGCAATCCACCCGGTGCGGTCAGCCGGTCGACGGGTCCGCCCGCCTCGAGCAACCGGTCGAGCGGGCCTCCGGGCCGCAGGGCATGACCGAGCCCGCGGCCTTCGGAGGTGAGCGACGAGATCTGCTGCAGCAAAGTCATGGAACTCCGGGTGTCGGGCAGGCCGACTGCGCCGAGCGCGGAGTAGGTGGTGGGTGAAACAGCGACCCGCACTGTCCCCACGACTGTCTCGGCGACGCTCAGGGCGGCTTCGGCGGCGGTCAGACCCACACGCACCGGCAACACGAGTACGGACCCGAGATTCATGGAACCGACTGTAACGCTCAGTGCACGAGTTTGAGGCCGACGACGCACAGCACGATGCCCGCGATCAGTGCAGCCTTCAACAGTGAAGCGGCTTCCGCGCCGGTGGCCATCGCGTAGCCGACCGTGAGCGCGGCGCCGATACCGACCCATATCGCGTAGGACGTGCCTACCGGCAGGGAGCGCAGTGCATACGCGAGCCCGGCCATGCTCAGGACGAGGGCGACGGTGAACACCACTGTCGGGCCGAGGCGGGTGAAACCGGCGGATCTGCCGAGCGCGGTGGCCCAAACAGCTTCGAGGACACCCGACAGGACGAGAACGATCCAGGCCATGACGTACAACGCTCCTGCACCGTCTTGTCGCTGGCCGGGTACGGTGCGCTCGTCCGGGAGGCCGACTTCGGCCACCTCATTCGAGGTTAGGAATTCCGGGCGAGGGTCGCAAATTGCTCAGGACGCGCGCAGCAACTGCGATTCCTGCGCAACCACCGTGCACGAGCATCCGCCGTCGAGTTCGGCGCATTCGAGAACGAGGGTGTGTCGCACGATCGCGAAGTCGACACAGCCGGGATCGGTGCAGTCGGCCGAGGCCTCGGTGTGGAGCACAAGGGTGCCGTGGCAGTGGTCGAGCTCGTGATTGCACTGTGAGCACGTCATGGCTCTTTGATAACACCACCGTCGGACACCCCGGAGAACAGGGTCGCTGAGCCATCCGGTTCGTCCGGTGTGAGGGGTTCGGCTACTCGCGGCTATCGTGTACGCACTACAAGAGGGTGTGTCCGAGTCGGGAGGAATCACACATGGGGATCACCGACGTCGTCGGGAAGGCAGCGCGAAACGCGTGGTCGTTGTTCGTCGCCGACGGTATCGCGCCTCCTCACCGCACTCCCTCCGTGATCGTCGGCGACGGCCCGCACCGGACGCTGCGCCGCTTCGGACCGGAGGACGCCGGACCGCCGGTGCTGCTCGTGACGCCGCTCGCCGCATCGCCCACCTGCTTCGACCTGATGCCCGGACAGAGCCTCGTACAGCATCTGCTGGAGCTCGGACGCAGCGTCTTCCTGGTCGAGTACGGCGAGATGACCCCCGAGGATCGCGACCTCGGCCTCGAGTTCTGGATCGACGACGTGCTTCCCGAGGCGATCGCACGCACGTCCGAACTGTGCGGTAACCGCAAGGTGGACGTCGTCGCCTGGAGCATCGGCGGCACGCTGTCGATGCTCACCGCGGCAGCGCATACCGACCTGCCGATCCGATCGCTCACGGCCTTCGGCAGCCCCCTCGACTACTCCGCGATCGCCGTGATGGCCCCGGCACGATTCATCGGCCGATTCGTGGCCGAGCCCGCGCTGGGTCTGCTCGACGCGGCCTTCGGCGGGGTACCCGCTCCGATCGTCCGCACGGTCTACCGACTCACCGCGATCGAGCGTGAGATCCACCGTCCGTGGTTCGTGGCGTCGAATCTCGCCGACGCCGAGACCCTGGCGCGGATGGAACGTGTCGACCGCTTCCAGGACGAGATCCACGGCTACGCGGGACGGGTGTTCCGTCAGCTGGCCACGCGTGTGACCATCGACAACGAGCTGGTCACCGGGCGACTGCAGCTGGGCGACCGGGTCATCGACCTCGCCGATGTCACGGTGCCGGTGCTCGCGCTGGGAGGCGAGGCGGACGTCCTCGCGCCGATCGCGGCGGTCGAGCCCGTCACGACGTTGCTCAGCGGCACAGATGTGCGCTTCGTGCGGGTTCCGGGCACCCATCTCGGCATGCTCACCGGAACCGCCGCACGCGACACCTCGTGGGTCGAACTCGCACATTTCCTGAACGACCCGCACGGTGACATCTCGTGCGACCCGCACACCCGGGATGCCGGTCGGCACGGTTCGCGCGATGAGCGGGAAGCCGTGACGACCGGCGTTTGACCTGCTATTTCGCCTGAGCGGATCCGGCGGTTTCGGGAACGGGTGGCGTCACAGGCTCCGACTCGGGTTCTGCGGCCCGCCGAACGAACAGTGAACCCACGACGGCGACCACCGCGATCACCGCACCCCACGTGAACGCACCGTGGACACCGTCCGAGAGTGCGCCGACGGGATCGGCTGCGCTCTCGGCGCCGGCGACGGTCGTGCGGGTGAGCACCGTGATGAACAAGGCTGTGCCGGCCGCGCCCGCGACCTGCTGCATCGTGCTGACGATGGCGCTGCCGTGGGAGTACAGCCGTCGTGGCAGCGCTCCGAGCGCCGAGGTGAGCAACGGCGAGAACATCAACGCGAGTCCGATGTTGAGCAGCACGTGCCAAGTGATCACCGTGGGGATCGAGGTGGTGGCATCGAAGGTCGTCATGCCCCACATCGCGATGCAGGCGATCACTGCGCCCGGCGCGACGAGCGGTCGCGGGCCGAAACGGTCGAACAAACGCCCCACGACATAGCCGAGCAGGCCCATTGCCAGACCGCCGGGCAGCAGCATCAGACCCGTGGCGAGCGTCGACTGCCCGAGCACGCTCTGTAGGTAGATCGGCAGCAGGATGAGGGTTCCGAACAGCGACATCATGCTCACCGACACGAGCGCGACCGCGAGCGAGAAGGCCGGGGTGCGGAATGCCCGCAGGTCCAGCAGGGCCTCGTCGCCGAGGCGGAGCTGGCGCACGACGAACACCGTCAGTGAGCCGATGCCGACCACGAGTGGCAGCCACGGCGGCAGCAGCGGGTCGCCCTCCGCAGCCTCGCCGAGGCTGCTCAGGCCGAAGACGACACCGCTGAACCCGAGCGCGGACAGGACGACCGAGGGTGCATCGAGCGGCACTCGCACCGGTTCGGTGACGTTGCGGATCCAGCTCAGGCCGAGCGCGGTCGCGACGATCGCGATGGGCAGCACCAGCCAGAACATCCAACGCCAGCTCAGCTGGTCGAGCACGACCCCACCGATGGTCGGGCCCACGGCGGGAGCGACCGCGATGACGATCGAGATGACGCCCATCGTGCGTCCACGGCGCTGGGTAGGCACCAGATTGAGCACGGTCGTGAACAGCAGCGGCAACATGATTGCCGTGCCCACGGCCTGGACTACCCTGCCGAGTACCAGAACGGGGAAGACCGGCGCGATCGCGGCGACGAGAGTGCCGGTCAGGAAGCTGCCCATAGCGCTCGCGAAGACCGTGCGCAGCGACAGGCGGGTGAGCAGATAACCGGTGACGGGGATGACGACAGCCATGGTGAGCATGAACGCCGTGGTGAGCCACTGTGCAGTGGCCGCGCCGACATCGAACTCGACCATCAGTTTCGGCAGCGCGACGCTCATGATCGTCTCGTTGAGGATCACGACGAACGCGGCCCCGACGAGAACGGCGATCAGCAGATTTGCTCGCGGTGCGGGAGGGGTGAGCGGATCGGCGGCGTCGGCCGGGGCGGGAGAACTCGGTGGGGTAGGAGACACGAGGAGGTCAACGGGATACCGGTCGGAATTGTTCCGCCGGTATCCCGCCGGCGTCGTGTCAGTCCGGGACGTTCGCGCCGTGACCGAGTTCGCGCAGCGCGTCCTTGATCTTCTGCTGGGCACGATCGAGCGATTCGCGCGAGGGGTCCTTCTCGGCGGTCGCGAAATCGAAGTCGCCGAGGGAGTAGGCGGGGAAGACGTGCACGTGCAGATGGGGGACTTCCAGGCCCGCGATCATCAGGCCGGCGCGCGGTGCGCCGAAGGCGGCGGTCACGGCGCGGCCCAGCGTCCGTGCGACGTCGTTCACCTTCGCCCACAGGTCGTCGTCGACGCTCTGCCAGTGGTCGACCTCCTGCCGGGGCACGACCAGCACGTGCCCTTCGGTGAAGGGGTTGATGGTCAGGAACGAGACGACGTCGTCGTCCTGCCATACGAAACGGCCCGGCAGTTCACCGGCGATGATCTTGCTGAACACGGAAGCCATACCGGGAGGATAGGCGACGGCGCGCTCACCGGAGGTGCTCTGCGACATCGGCGGCTGCGACGGTGAGGACGAGCAGTGGCACCACCTTCTCGGGAGCGATCCGGTAGTGGTTCCGGCTCTCCTGCTCGACCACCCGCGCGGCGGACAGCGCCCGGAGATGGTGGTAGAGCCGTCCCGTGGACGCCAGGTCGGCGGCGTCCTGGAGTTCGGTCGCGGTGGCGGGCCCGCGCAGGAGGGTCCGCACGATCGCCAGTCGCGTGGGGTTGCCGAGGGCGTCGAGGACGCCGGCGACGGCGGCGGGGTCCAGTGTCAGGGATGCTCCGGCATCGTATTCGATGTTCCAGTGGACTTTCCCGTGCAGGGAGACCGCGCCTCCGTAGGTGACGGTCCCGGCGTTGCTCGGCGCCGTGGGGGCGGGCCGGGACGTATCGCCTTCGAGAATCCTCACTCGGCGCTCGAGATCCGCGATCCGGGCCTCGTACTCGTCGTTCACATCGCGCAGCGTATCCGTTCGAGGACGTCCGGATCGTTCGCTGCCGCGGCGAGCAGTTCCTGGTGCGCGAACGATTCGAGAGCACCGGTGTAGTCGTTCTCCGACATGTCGGAGACGAGGATCACCGCTGTCGCGATGGTGCCGTCGTTGCGGCGGAAGCTGAACGCGTCGGTGAGGATGCCGGGAAGGCTGCCGCCCTTAAAGCCGAAGCCGTCGAACCCCGGGGGCGCGGGCTGCCATTCGAGGTGAGCGCGCGCCGTGTCGGCGCCAGGACCGAACGATCCGTCGGAGATCGCCCGATGAAGACCGGCGAGTTCGGTAGCCGAGCCGGTGTTGTCGAAGCGTTGGATGCGGTCGATGGCGGCGAACAGATCGCCTGTGAGCGGGGTCTGCACCGATGCGGCGCGGTAGACGGGATCGGACGCATAGCGACGCGCCGCATCCCATGCCGCGGCGGAGTCGCCGAGACCCGGGTCGAACAAGGCGAGGGTGTTGCCCAGCATCGTGGGCGGCTCGAAACCTTCCCAGCCTCCCTGGGCGGCGGCATCGCGCAGGGCGGCGTCGCCGAGTCGGTCCCGCAGATAGTCGGGGACGGCATTGTCGCTCTCCCGCATCATCGCCGACACCATTTCGTCGAGGGTGACGGTGGCGCCCGGGTCGCTCACTCCGAGCCGTTCGAGCGCCCGGGGATGCGCATGTCCGTCGGTGTCGGGTAGATACCACCGCTCCCAGTCGGCGAGAGGTATGCGCTCGTCCGGGGAGAGTTCTCCGGCTGCGACGGCACGGGCGTAGGCGGCGAGGTGCACGACCTTCACTGCCGACGCGAGTGGTTGCCGCTCGCCGGCGCGGTGCCCGAAGGCGCCGCCGTCACCGTCGTCGACCGCGAAGGCGACCGTGTCGGCGTTCTCACCCAGATAGCCGATCCAACCCTCAGCGGTGGTGACATCGGCGACGGGTACAGGTGCGCACTCGCCGGGCGGTGCGGACGACTGCGTAAGTGCTGGAGCGCTCTGTCCGCACCCGGCCAGTGCGATCGCGGCGCTCGTCGCGGCGAGGACAGTTCCGATTCTGCTCGGCATGGCGTTTCCGTTCGGCTCGTTATTTCGTAATGTCGAACTTACGGAATAAAGATATATCCGTCGGGTGCGCGTGTCGACAGGTCGGGACGCCTTCGGTCGCGGAGACGGTCGTATCGTCGGGCACATGGGAGGAGAGGAGAACGTGCGGGAGGCGCCGCTGCGGGTGCTCGTGGACGAACTCGTCACGCACGTCCTCGTCGGGCTGCCTGCCGACCGGCGTACGGTCGTCGGGCTGTGCGGACCGCCGGGTGCGGGGAAGAGCCGTGCCGCCGCAATGCTCGTCTATGCACTCCGATGTGCGGGAGTGGCCACGGGCCAGGTGCCGATGGACGGCTTTCACCTGTCGAACCGGCAACTCGACACCTTCGGGGCACGTGCTCGCAAGGGGGCACCCGACACCTTCGACGTCGCAGGTTTCCGCGACATGCTGAGCCGAGTGCGGCAGTGCCGCGACGAGACGATCTACGCCCCGGACTTCTCCCGATCCCTCGACGAGCCGATCGCGGCGGTTCATGCCGTACCCGCGGACGCGAGGGTGATCGTCACCGAGGGCAACTATCTGATGTTCGAGACCGGGGGGTGGGAACACATCCGGCCCCTCCTCGATCTGGTGATCTACATCGATGCGCCCCGTCGCATCCTCACCCGACGTCTCGTCCGGCGGCATCGTCACAGTGGTCGGGACGACGACGGCGCACGTGAATGGGTGCGCACCGTGGATCTGCCCAACGCGGAAGCCGTCCTGCGTACGCGCTCCCGCGCCGATCTCGTGTGGAGACCGGTCCCGTAGTCTGTCCTGCGTGCGCGTACTCGTTATCGGCTCCGGTGCCCGTGAACATGCTCTTGCTCTCGCTCTGTCCCGCGACCCCGGTGTGACCGCCGTGCTGGCCGCGCCCGGCAACCCGGGTATCGCGAATGTCGCCGAGTTGTTCCCCGTGGACGCCGCCTCCGCCGATCAGGTCGTCGCCCTCGCCACCGAACAGAAGGTCGATCTCGTCGTCATCGGCCCCGAGGTCCCTCTCGTCCTCGGTGTCGCCGACGCCGTCCGCGCTGCGGGTATGCCCTGCTTCGGCCCGTCCGCCTCCGCCGCTCGCATCGAAGGATCGAAGGCGTTCGCGAAGGACGTCATGGCCGCGGCCGGCGTGCGCACCGCGCAGAGCGAGGTCGTGGACAGCCCCGCGACCGTCGACGAGGCGCTCGACCGGTTCGGGCCGACCTGGGTGGTGAAGGACGACGGTCTCGCTGCGGGCAAGGGGGTCGTCGTCACGACCGACCGTGCGGCCGCTCGCGACCACGCCGTCGAAATCCTCGAGAACGGGCATCCCGTCCTGCTGGAATCCTTCCTCGACGGTCCCGAGGTCTCTCTGTTCTGCCTCGTCGACGGCGAGACGGTCGTACCGCTGCTGCCGGCGCAGGACCACAAGCGTGTGGGCGACGGCGACACCGGCCCCAACACCGGCGGCATGGGTGCGTACACCCCGCTGCCGTGGCTGCCGGAGGGCAGCGTCGAGCGGATCGTCTCGGAAGTGGTCGAGCCGGTTGCCGCCGAGATGGTGCGACGCGGGTGCGGTTTCTCCGGACTGCTCTACGCCGGCCTGGCCATGGGCGCCGACGGTCCGGCCGTGGTCGAGTTCAACTGCCGATTCGGCGACCCGGAGACCCAGGCGGTGCTCGCACTGCTCGAGTCGCCGCTGGGTGAGGCTCTGAACGCGGTCGCCACCGGCACCCTCGCCGAGTTGCCGCCGCTGCGCTGGCGGGACGGCGCGGCGGTGACAGTGGTGCTCGCCGCCGAGCACTATCCCTCCGCCCCGCGCACCGGCGACGTGATCACCGGTGCAGACGGCGACACGGTGCTGCACGCGGGTACCAAGCGCCGCGAGGACGGAGAACTCGTCTCCGCCGGCGGACGCGTGCTCAACGTGATCGGGGTAGGGGACGACCTCGCGGCAGCGCGCGATGCCGCCTATGCCAGGCTTGCCACGATCAAGCTGCCGGGTGGTCATTTCCGCCGTGACATCGGCCTGGCAGCCGTCGAGGGCCGGATCTCCCTCTAGCCTCGACCTGCCCTTCGCCTTGCACCTACCAGGGGTATGTTGCACACTCGGTGCATCTTTGATGCCGCCAGGGGTGACAGAATGGTATCTCGCAGGCGAACGCCGACGCCGGACCCGACACCGGTAGGGCACCATGACGTCGTCGTCCACGGGCTACCGGACGACGTCGTAGTCGAGCGCGACGTGCCGATCCGTACGGGAGACGGCACTCTCCTGCGGGCCGACGTCTACCGCGACGCACATGCCGGTCCGCACGACCCCCGCCCGGTGCTGGTCGCGGTCACCCCTTACGGCAAGAACGCGGGCGTCGACCGGTATCCCGTCGATTTCGACGAGCTCGCCGCATCGGGCAACCACGTCGGCGAACTCGAGCTCAGCGACTGCACCTCCTTCGAAGCGCCCGATCCGGCCTATTGGGTTCCTCACGGCTACGTGGTCGTCGTCGCGGACATGCGCGGACATCACGCCAGCGGCGGGCACCCCCGGCTGCTGCTCGGCCGGGCTGCGCTCGACTGCGCCTCAGTCGTGGAATGGGCCGGTACACAGGAATGGAGCAACGGCAAGGTCGGACTCGCCGGCGCCGACTATCTCGCGACTCTGCAGTGGTACACCGCGGCACTGAACCCGCCCTACCTCGCGGCCATCGCGCCCTGGGAGGGCGTGAGCGATCCCTGCCGCGACATCCTCACCCAGGGCGGCATCCCCGAAACCCGCTTCAGCGAGTTCTGGTACCGCGCGATGAACACCGGAGCGCACTGCGGCGCAGCCTCCCTGAGCCGGCTCACACCGTGGTTGCTTCGTCGATTCCCCGACTTCTTCCGTCACGTGGCCCCACCGCCTCGGCTCGAGGACGTCACCGTGCCGGCACTCGTCGGAGTCTCCTGGTCGGATCAGGGCCCGCGAACCCGCGGATCCGTCGAGGGGTATTGCCGCATCGGGTCGGAGCACAAGTGGCTCTACACCCACGGGCGGAAGATGTGGCAGACCTACTACGGCAGCGAAGCGGTCGACTTCCAACGCCGCTTCTTCGACCGCTTCCTCAAAGGGGAGGACAACGGCTTCGAGAACACGCCGCGCGTGCGCCTGGAAACCCGGCACGACCTGCGTACTTACTCCGAGCGTGCGGAAGCCGAGTGGCCGGTGCCCGGCACCCGTTATCTTGCGCTCCACCTCGACCACACGAACGCGGACCTGAAGCCCACACCGTCCGACAAGCGCCACTTCCGTCGCACCTTTCCCGTCGCCGGCGACGAACTCGTCTTCACCCACACCTTCGACGAGGACACCGAGATCACCGGTCACTCGTCCCTGCGGCTGTGGGTGCAGGCGAAGGACGCCAACGACATGGACCTGTTCGTCGGCCTGGCCAAGCGCGACGAACACGATCGGGACGTCTGGTTCGAGGGACACGGCGGATACGAGAAGGGGTTCGTCGCCCACGGCTGGATGCGGGTCTCGCGCCGCGCTCTCGACCCGGAAGCCTCCACGGCCTACCGGCCGGTCCACGACCCGAAGAAATACTGGCCGCTGCTACCCGATCAGATCGTGCCGGTGGACATCGAGATCATGCCGCACAGCACCTTCTTCGAGGCCGGATCCACTCTCGTCCTCGTCATCTCCGGGCACGACCTCGACGAGAACCCGCGTGTGGGCCACGACCGCACGATCAACAAGGGCTTCCACATCGTGCACACGGGCGGACCGTTCGACTCGCATCTGCTGCTGCCGGTCGTGCCACAGCCGGCGCCCGAACCCGGCGAGACCGGCGCGGGGGAGAGCGCGGCGCCGGAACAGATCGTGGACCCTCTGGAGATCCCGATCGCGTGGGGCGCGCTGGCCCCTCTCCAACGGGTCCGGCTCTGACCTTCCGGACGCGCGTACTACCGTCTTGCACGTGCGCCCCGAATCCCGACGGTCCGGTATAGAGACGTTCCACGTCATGGACGTGTGGAAGGCAGCCGCCGAGCGGCAGCGCACCCACGGTGACGTCCTGAGCCTCGCCGCCGGGCAACCGTCCACACCTGCACCCGTCCCTGTACTGCGCGCCGCGAATCTCGCCATCGACGCCGAGCTGCTCGGTTACACGGAGACGTTCGGCATCCTGCCGCTGCGAGAAGCGATCGCCGGATACCACCGCGACCGGTACGGAATAGACGTCGATCCGGATGAGGTCGTCGTCACCACCGGTTCGTCGGGTGCGTTCACGCTGGTGTTCCTCGCGGCCTTCGATATCGGCGACACCGTCGTCGTGGCGCGGCCCGGCTATCCCGCCTACCGCAACACCCTGGCCGCGCTCGGCTGCCGCGTCGTCGAACTCGACTGCGGACCGCAGACCCGCTACCAGCCAACCGTCGCGATGCTCGAGGAGCTCGACAGTCCTCCGGCCGGCGTCGTCGTCGCCAGCCCCGCGAACCCGACGGGCACGATGATCGAGCCTTCCGAACTCGCGGCACTCGCGCGCTGGTGCGACGAGCACGGCAGCCTGCTCATCTCCGACGAGATCTACCACGGCATCGAGTTCGCCACTCCAGGCTCGCCGGCCACCTCCACGGCCTGGGCGACCTCCCGTGAATCCGTGGTGATCGGCTCGGTCTCGAAGTACTTCTCGATGACGGGATGGCGGCTCGGCTGGATGCTCGCCCCCGAGTCCATGCGTCCTGCCCTGCAGCGACTGGCATCGAACATGACGGTGTGCCCGCCGTCGGTCTCCCAGTTCGCGGCGATCGAGGCGTTCGGAACCGAAGCCCGCACGGAACTCGACGGCCACGTCTCCCGCTACGCGGTGAACCGGGAACTGCTGCTCCAGGGCCTGCCGGATCTCGGAATCTCGAAACTCGCACCGGCCGACGGCGCGTTCTACGTCTACGCCGACATCGAGCACCTGCTGGACGGGGAGAACTCGACCGCGTGGTGTGCACGGTTGCTGCACGACACCGGCCTTGCACTCGCGCCGGGAGTCGACTTCGACACCGCACGCGGCGACCGCACCGTGCGACTGTCGTTCGCAGGATCCACCGCCGATGTCACCGCCGCACTCGACCGCCTCGCGGGGTGGCTCCCCGTCTCGTGATCACTTCCCGGCGGCGATGATCTGTGCGACATTTCGTTCGGCCAGCGCTGCGATGGTCAGCGACGGGTTGACCGTACCGGTGCTGCCCGGGATCAGCGCGCCGTCGACGACGTAGAGGCCGGGATGACCGTGTACGCGACCGTAGCCGTCGGTCGCGTCGCCGAGCACCGCACCACCGAGCGGATGCGCGGTGAAGGTGGCGTTGACGTCCTCGGCCATCGGCGATGCACCCGGAATCGTGCCTCCGGCCTGTGCCATCGTGTTGTGCACCGCACGCAGTGCATCGACACTCGCGCGCTCACCCCCGGCCGGCCAGTTCACGACCGCGCGGTCGGCCTTCGCGTCGTACACGACATCGGCGCGGGTCGGGTCGAGGGTCATTCCGAGGGAGGCGAGCATCGCCACGTCCTTCGCGGTGCCGGCGACGAACCAGTTCTCGAGGCTCAGCGGCAGACCCGACTCGTCCACGATCCGCGACGCCGACGGCGCTCCCTGGTCGCCGCCGAACCCCTCGGTGAGCGCGAACGAGCGCACCAGCACGGCGTCGCCGTTGGTGCCCCAGCCCCGGCCGACCCGCTCGTCGAGGTTCGGCAGCGAACCGGTGTGCCGGGCCTTGACGAGCAGTTCGGTGGTGCCGATCGAGCCGGCACCGAGGACGAGGCGGTCGCACGTGATCGTCGTGGTGCGCAGGACCGCGCCCGTCGGCTCGACGGCCTGTATGTCGAGCCAGTAGCGACCGTTCCCGTCCTGCCCGATCGCCGACACCCGATGCGCATGACACACGCGGGTGCGGCCGGTCGCCTCGGCGGCCGGAATGTAATTCTGCGTGAGATCGAATTTCGCACCGTTGGAATTGCCGAGATTGCTCTCGCCCGCGACGGCCGACCGGCGGACCGAACCGGCGAGTTCGGCGCGCACGACATCCCAGTCCCAGATTCCGTCGATGCGGTGCGGGCTGTAACCGGCGGCGCGCGCGTCCTCGTCCCAGCGTCGCGAGTGCGTGAACTCGGCCGCGTTGTAGATGTCGTCCGGCATCGGATCGAGGCGCAGCATCGAGCGCACCTTCGGGTACCAGGTGGACGCCATCTCGTCGTAGGAAAGACGATCGCCGAAGACGTGCTCGAAGAAGCGCTGCTCCGGGGCGATCATCACGCCGGTGAAGACGATGGATCCGCCGCCCACCGCGGCGCCGCGCCACACCGACATCCCCGGATAGTCGACCACATCGAGGACACCTGCGAAGTCGTCGCACACCACCGGGATTCCGGTCGGACCGGTGAAACTGGTGCGGTGGTGATAGCCGCGGCCGTCGGCGAGCAGGTCGGTCGTGAAGATCTCCCGGTGCGGGTCGCGGGGCCAGCGCATACCGCGTTCGAGCATCGTGACCTGGTTTCCGGCCTCCGCCAGGCGCAGTGCGGCGACGCTCGCACCGAAGCCGGAACCCACCACCACGACCTCCGAATGCGCCGGTGGGGCCGGAGGAGGAACGAACAGTTCGGGCACGATCCGGCGGTACTCGTCGACTCCTACGGGCAGTGCCGCCGCCCGGGGAAGACCGAGGCCGGACAGGCCGGTGCCCGCCGCACCGGTACCGGCCAGTGCAGCCCCGAGGACCGATGCCTGCAGAAAACGTCGACGTCTCATCCGGTACGGCTCCGATCCTTCGATGATCTACGCGCGGGAGCGCCCGCCGAGGGTGGACCGGCGCGGGGCGGCGCAATAATACCGGGTGGTCTCGAACTCCGTTTCCGCCCTGGTGGGACCGCTGAGGCTGTCACCATGAAACTGTGGCGATTGCTGCAACACCGAAGGGAGAACGGCGCCGTCAGGCGCTGGTCGAGGCAGCAGCCGACCTCGTGCTGGAAGCGGGGATCGACGCCGTCCGGCACCGTGCCGTCGCCACTCGTGCCCATCTGCCCCTCGCATCGACGACCTACTATTTCGAATCCCTCGAGGATCTCGTCGCGTGTGCGGTGAACTACAACAGTGAGCGGGAACTCGATGCGATGCGCGCGCGAGTACACCAGGTCCAGCAGCTTCCACGCAGTTGCGAGGGCACGGCCGATCTCATCGTCGACCTGCTGATCGGCTCACGGAACGGCGACGGCGGAATCGACCGCGAACAACTGATCTTCCGGTACGAACGATTCGTGGCCACGGCCCGCTATCCGGAATTGCGGGACACGCAGGTACGGATGCGCGAACAGGTCGACGTCCTGCTCTCGGACCTGCTCGGACGCTGTGGCCGGTCGGTGCGACCCCGAGGGCTGCGCCGGCTGGTAGCGGTGGTGGACGGTGCGGTTCTCGGGGGACTCGGAGAGATCGATCCCGACCCGCGTTCACTCGCTCGCGGCATTCTGCTCGATGTCGTGGAGACGGTCGCGCCCCCGGCTGCGGTCGAGGTCGGAGGAGGCGGCAACCGGTCCGGACCGTAAACTCGTCTCTGTGAGTCACATTCCCAACGTCCTCGCCACCCGCTACGCAAGCCCCGAACTGAGGGATCTGTGGTCGCCCGAGTACAAGATCGTACTCGAGCGACAGCTGTGGCTCGCGGTGCTGAAGGCGCAGGCCGAACTGGGAATCGACGTCCCTGCCGAAGCGATCGCCGACTACGAACGCGTGCTCGAGCAGGTCGATCTCGACTCCATCGCGGCCCGGGAACGCGTCACGCGCCACGACGTCAAGGCTCGTATCGAGGAATTCAACGCACTCGCCGGGCACGAGCACGTCCACAAGGGCATGACCAGCCGCGACCTCACGGAGAACGTCGAGCAGTTGCAGATCCTGCGGTCGCTCGAGCACGTCCACTCCCACGGTGTCGCCGTGGCCGCGCGACTCGCCGAACGCGCCACCGAGTACGCCTCGCTCGTCATGGCGGGGCGCTCGCACAACGTCGCCGCGCAGGCCACCACCCTCGGCAAGCGTTTCGCGTCGGCCGCGGACGAACTGCTCATCGCCCTGCAGCGTGTCCGGGAGCTGATCGACCGCTATCCGCTGCGCGGTATCAAGGGCCCGATGGGCACCGCGCAGGACATGCTCGACCTGCTCGGAGGCGATTCCGCCAAGCTCGCCCAGCTCGAGGAGAAGGTCGCCCGGCATCTCGGGTTCTCGAAGGTTTTCACGAGCGTGGGCCAGGTCTATCCGCGCTCGCTCGACTACGACGTGCTCTCCGCTCTCGTGCAGGTCGGTGCCGGACCGGCCTCGTTCGCCCACACCATTCGGCTCATGGCCGGGCACGAACTCGTCACCGAGGGCTTCCAGCCCGGCCAGGTGGGTTCGTCCGCGATGCCGCACAAGATGAACACCCGGTCGTGCGAACGGGTCGACGGTCTGCAGGTCGTCCTGCGTGGATACGCCTCGATGGCCGCCGAACTCGCCGGTGCGCAGTGGAACGAGGGCGACGTCTTCTGCTCCGTCGTGCGACGGGTGGCGCTGCCCGACGCCTTCTTCGCGATCGACGGCCAGATGGAGACCTTCCTGACCGTCCTCACCGAGTTCGGTGCCTATCCGGCCGTGATCGAGAAGGAACTCGTGCGGTACCTGCCGTTCCTGGCGACGACCAAGGTGCTCATGGCCGCCGTACGTGCCGGTGTGGGCCGCGAGACCGCGCACGAGGTCATCAAGGAGCACGCGGTCTCGGTCGCGCTCGCGATGCGCGAGGAGGGCCGCGAACCCGACCTGCTCGACCGGCTCGCCGCCGACGACCGGCTTCCGCTCGACCGTGCGGCGCTCGACGCCGCACTCGCCGACCGTGAGGTCTTCGCCGGTGCGGCTGTGGCACAGGTGGAGGCGGTCGTCGCAGCGGTGCAGGATCTCGTAACGCAGTATCCGGAGGCGGCGAAGTACACACCGGCACCGATTCTGTAGGGATGAAGAACCGCCTACCGGGGGGAAGTTCGATGGGGGTAGCGGGGTAGCAGCAGGGGAGGACAAGTGTCGGTGAAAACGGGTAATACGGGTCGGGTGAGGGACGCTGCGCGCACACGCACGGCCCTACTGGACGCGGCGCGCGAGGTGTTCCTGCGCGACGGATACGCGGCGGCGGCCACCGAAGAGATCGTCTCGGTGGCAGGAGTGACCCGCGGCGCGCTCTACCACCACTTCGATGACAAACGGGATCTGTTCCGCGGCGTCGTCGAACGTATCCAGAAGGAGGCCGAGGAGACACTGGTTCCGGCCGAACCGGTCGACGACGCCTGGGAGGGCTTCACTCAGGCTGTACTCGCGTCGCTCGACGCGGTGTACGAGCCGGCGACGAGACGCCTGTTGCTCATCGAAGCCCCGGCCGTCCTCGGCTGGGCCGAGGTGCGTGAAGCACATCGGCACTCGTCGCTCAAGGCGATCGAGCGCATGCTCGTGACCCTCGACCCCGAAACCTACGAGAAGCCGTCCATCCGGACCTCGGTGCTCGCGCACCTGCTCGTCGCCGCGGTCGAGGAATCGATGCTGTATCTCGCCCACAGCGACGATCCGGTGCGCGACCGTCCCGCAGTGCAGGGCGAATTGCTGCGGCTTCTCGAATCCGTCAGGACGCCTGTGAACGCGAGGGAGACCACGACTCGGTGACGGACTGCATCTTCTGCGCCATCGTGGCCGGACTGTCTCCGGCCAGTGTCGTGCTCGACGAACCCGACGTGCTCGCCTTCATGGACATCAGGCCGTTCACCCCGGGACACCTCCTCGTGATCCCGAAGCGGCACGCCTCCGGGTTGGCGCAACTCGACCCCGAGGACGGAGCGAGAGTGTTCGCCGCCGGACAACGGATCGCCACCGCGATGCGCGCGAGCGACCTCCCGATAGACGGCGTGAACATGTTCCTGGCCGACGGGGTGGCAGCCGGTCAGGAAGTCTTCCACGTGCACCTGCATCTCGTACCGCGCACGGCCGGGGACGGCTTCGGGATCCGTGCCCGCTGGCAGACCCCCAACCGCACCGTGCTCGACAGTACGGCCGACGCGATCCGCACCGCGGTGAGCTCACGCCGGGCGTGATGCGGGAACAATCGTGATGCAGTGATGGGGGCATACGTTCAGCCGATCGCGCCGGTCGGCGGCTCACTCGCGTGGTCGGCGCTCGTGGCGGTGCTCCCGCTGCTCACCATGCTCGTGCTGCTCGCCGGCTTCCGCTTGCGGTCGCATTCGGCTGCGGGAGTCGCGGTCGTGGTGGCGCTCGCCGTGGCCACCCTCGTGTACGGCATGCCGATCGGCTCGGCTCTCAGCGCGGGCGTCGAAGGCGCAGTCTTCGGACTGTTCCCGATCATGTGGACGGTGGTCAATGCCGTCTGGGTGTATCGGCTCACCGTCGAATCCGGGCACTTCGACGTCCTCACCCGTGCCTTCGGACGGATTTCCCCGGATCCGCGGATCCTCACGATCGTCATCGCCTTCCTGTTCGGCGCACTGCTCGAAGCGGTCGCCGGTTTCGGTACGCCCATCGTGGTTGCGACCGTCGTGCTCATCGGCGCCGGACTGCCGCCGGTGCGTGCGGCCGCGGCGTCACTGCTCGCCAACTCGGTCGTCACCCCGCTCGGCGTGATGGGCACCCCGATCCTCACGATGTCGCGGGTGTCGGAGATCCCGATCGCGGAGATCGGGCCGGTGGTTGCGCGACAGGTCTGCCTGCTCGCGGTCTTCGTTCCGCTGGTGCTGGTCGCGGTGGTGGGGGGATGGCGCGGGGTCCGGGAGACGTGGCCGGTCGCGCTCGCTGTCGGGCTGGCCTTCGGTTCCGCCCAGTTCGTGTGCGCAAGTTACCTCGCCGTGGGTCTGAGCAACATCGCAGCCGCTGCGGTGGGCCTGATCGTGCTGCTGGTCGCGGTGAGGCTGCGCCCGTCGCACTCCGCGGTCCACCGATCTGCGAGCGAGCGGATCCACGACTCCCACCGACGCGTCGTCGAAGCCTTCGCCCCCTATGCGCTGATCGTGATCATCTTCCTCGTCAGCCGGTTCGGTCCGGTCGCGTCGTGGCTGGCGAACGCGAGCCTGTCGTTCGCGTGGCCCGGCCTGGATGTGCGGACGGCCGACGGGAGCGTTCCGGCCGCGGAGACCTTCACCGTCGACCTGCTCACCGCTCCGGGAAGTCTCGTGTTCGTCGCTGCCCTGTTGTCGATGCCGGTGCTGAAGGTGGGGGCAGCAGACGCGGCGCGGTGTCTCGTCGCCGCGGTCGTGCAGCTGCGGTGGTCGTTCGCGACCGTCTCAGCGGTCCTCGCACTCGCCTACGTGATGAATCTGTCCGGGCAGACCGCGACGATCGGCGGCTTCCTCGCCGGCGCGGGCGTGGCCTTTGCGCTGTTGTCGCCGGTGCTCGGCTGGCTCGGTGTGGTGGTCACCGGATCGAACACCGCCTCCAATGCGATGTTCGGCAGCCTGCAGGTCGCTGCGGCGCAGCAGTCCGGCCTGGACCCGACCGTCCTGGTCGCGGGGAACATGGCCGGGGGCACCACCGGAACACCTATCGCGCTGCAGAACCTCGCACTGGTGTCGTCGGTGAAGGGGCTGTCCGGCAAGGACGGGCTCCTCATGAGCCGGATCTGGCCGCTGAGTATCGCCGGAGTGGTGGTGCTGGCTCTGCTCGTGTGGCTGCAGTCCACATCGGTGTTGTCCTGGATGGTGCCTTGACGGGACGACACTCGGCGGCGTGCCGTGAATGCCGGTTTGCCGTAGTGGGCTAGCGTGGTCCAGGTGGTTCGCGCACAACCGATACTGACTCCGCTCACCGAAGCGGCGATCTTCCTCGTCGTCACGGTCGACCAGGGCGCCGAGGACACCGTTCGTGATCTGCTCGAAGACCTGTCGGGTCTTCGGCGATCGGTCGGCTTCCGCATTCCGGAGGGTGGTCTGTCCGTCGTCACCGGCATCGGTCCGGAGATGTGGGACCGGCTGTTCGCCGGTCCACGTCCCGCCGAACTGCATCCGTTCGTTCCGCTCGACGGCGGTCGGCATCGGGCGCCGTCGACCCCCGGCGACCTGCTTTTCCATCTGCGCGCCTCGACGATGGATCTGTGCTTCGAGCTTGCCGCGAAGATCAACGATCGCCTCCGCGGAGCGGCGCGGGTGGTCGACGAGACCCACGGATTCCGCTATTTCGAACGGCGCGACCTGCTCGGTTTCGTCGACGGTACGGAGAATCCCGAAGACGACGAAGCAGTCGATGCTGCTCTGATCGGCGACGAGGATCCCGACTTCGCAGGCGGAAGCTATGTGATCGTGCAGAAGTACCTGCACGACCTGGCGTCGTGGAATGCACTGTCCGTCGAGGAGCAGGAGCGCGCGATCGGCCGGACGAAGCTCGACGACATCGAGCTCGACGACGAGACGAAGCCAGCGAATTCGCATGTCGCGCTGAACGTCATCGTCGACGAGAACGGCGTCGAACGACAGATCGTGCGCGCGAACATGCCGTTCGGCAGCTTCGGAGCCGACGAGTTCGGCACCTACTTCATCGGTTACTCGGCCACCCCCGAGGTGACCGAACAGATGCTGCGCAACATGTTCCTGGGCAATCCGCCGGGCAACACCGACCGCATCCTGGACTTCTCCACCGCGGTGACGGGTTCGCTGTTCTTCTGCCCCTCGCTGGAGTTCCTCGAAGATCTTCCGCCGTCCCCGGCGGATATCCCCTCCAATGAAGATTCGAGTGCCTCGACCACCGGCCGGCCGGATGACGGATCACTCGGAATTGGCGCTCTGCGAAGGAGTTCGACGCTGTGAACAATCTGTATCGCGATCTCGCCCCGATTACCGAGGCCGCATGGAGCGAGATCGAGGAGGAGGCGGCGCGCACGTTCAAGCGACACGTCGCAGGTCGGCGAGTGGTGGACTTCTCCGGCCCGCACGGCACCGATTTCGCGGCCGTGGGTCTCGGCCGTACCCGCGAGATCGAGTCTCCGGCAACCGGGGTGAGTGCCCGTCAACACCGCGTCGCGCCGCTCGTCGAGCTGCGGGTGCCGTTCAGTCTGTCCCGCGAGGAGATCGACAGCGTCGAGCGCGGGTCGCGCGACCTCGACCTCGATCCGGTCAAGGAGGCGGCCCGGCAGATGGCCTTCGCCGAGGACCGGGCGATCTTCGAGGGCTACGCGGCCGCCGGTATCGAGGGGATCCGCGCGTCGTCGTCGAACACCTCGCTCCAGTTGCCCGACGACCCCCGTGACTTCCCCGAAGCCATCAGCCAGGCACTGTCGGAACTGCGCCTCGCCGGCGTCGGCGGCCCCTACTCGGTGCTCCTCGGCGCCGACGAATTCACGAAGGTCAGCGAGACGTCCGACCACGGTTACCCGATCCGCGAGCAGCTGCGGCGCCTCATCGACGGCGACATCATCTGGGCACCGGCGATCGACGGCGCTTTCGTGCTCACCACTCGCGGTGGCGACTACGACCTGCAGGTCGGTCAGGATCTGTCGATCGGATACCTCTCACACGACAGCGAGACGGTGAACCTGTACTTCCAGGAGTCGTTCACCTTCCTCGTCTACACGGGGGAGGCTTCCGTTCCGCTGATCGCCCACCGTGGAAGCATGGTCTGACCTGGTAGTCTCCGGGGCGCTGCGGCCGGCGCCCCGGGCCTACGGGCAGGAGCAGCTCAGATCGCTCCGGCCTTCAGTGCCGCCGCGTTGACGCGGACGAGCGCGGCATGCAGATCCTCGAGTTCGTCGAGCCCGACGCCGAGGGCCTCGATCACCTGCCCCGGCACCGCCTCGGCCTCGGCGCGCAGCGCTCGGCCCGCCTCGGTGAGCTCGAGGACGAGCTGCCGTTCGTCGGCAGTACTGCGCCGACGAGTGACCAGGCCCAGCGACTCGAGTCGTTTGAGCAGCGGCGAGAGGGTTGGGGAGTCGAGCTGGAGCAACTGCCCCACCTGCTTGCTCGTCAGTGGCGAGCTTTCCCACAGGGTGAGCATCACCAGATATTGCGGATGGGTCAGGCCCAGCTTGTCGAGGATGGGCCGATACACCGCGAGCACCGCGCGGTTCGCCACGGCGAGAGCGAAACAAACCTGCCGATCCAGTGCGAGAGGATCGTCGCCGGAAGTGGGGAGGTGCGTTCCCGGGGAGTCGACGCTCATGATCCGACGATACCCAACCGGGAGCAAGGGGCCTTCTCAGGAGAGTCCCGTGCTCCGCAGGGTGATGTTGAGACGGCCCTCCGCGAGCCCGCAGCGGGTACTCCCGGTGTCCGGATACACGACGGGCACCCCGTGATAGGCGAACCGCGACGGCCCGCCGAACACGAACAGATCGCCGGATTCGAGACGAACATCGGTGTACGGCCGGCCCCGTGACTCGGTGTTCCCGAACCGGAACAGGCACGCGTCTCCGAGACTGAGCGACACGATCGGCGCGCCGACCCGTTCGTCCTTGTCCTGATGCATGCCCATCCGCGCGTCGCGGTCGTAGAAATTGATCAGGGCGGTGTCGGGTTCGTACCCGTTCCCGGCCGCCGGATCGTCGTAGGCATCGGCGACGGCACGCCGCCCGAGTTCGACGAGCCGGTCGGGAAGCGGCGGTACGGGAGCATGGTCGACGTCGACCGCGGTGCGGGTGTAGCGGTACGGCGACCAATGCCATCCGAGGCACACGGTGCTCACCGACATCCGTCCGCCGCCCGGCAGCAGTGTGTGCCGCATCGGCGCCGGTGGCGCGGCCCACTCGCGGCACAGTTCCACGAGTTCGCGCTGCTCGTCCGGGCCGAGCCAGTCGGGCACGTGCACGGCACCCGGCGCGATCGTGCGCCGCGGCCGGGAGACGGAGAACAGCTCGTCCATCTCGGTGCTCGACCTCCGTACATGGCGGATGCGTGTAGACAGGGTGCGTACCAACTGTGCCGCAGGTTGCGGCAGTCCGGCCAGATGCGGAGGTGGCAGCGGTGAAGGTCGAAGGCAGAGTGGCCGTCGTGACCGGTGGGGGCGGCGGGATCGGCAGTGCCCTCGCTGCCGGACTCGTCGAGCGGGGTGCACGTGTGGTGGTCGCCGACCTCGACGAGCAGGCGGCGCAGGCGGTCGTTGCGACGATCACCGACCGGGCGCCGGGCAGCGCGGTGGCGGTGGCAGCCGATGTCTCCGACGACGAACACATCCGGGGGCTCGTCGAGCGAGCCGAGTCGGAGTTCGGTCCCGTGGATCTGTACTTCGCCAATGCCGGCGTCACCGGTGTGCCCGGCCTGGAGATCGAGGATCCGGTGTGGGAGCAGTCTCTCGACGTCAATCTCCGCGCGCACATCCGGGCGGCGCGGCTCCTGGTGCCCCGATGGGTCGAACGCGGTGAAGGCTATTTCGTCAGCACGGCGTCGGCAGCCGGCCTGCTCACGCAGATCGGTTCGGCCACCTACTCGGTCACCAAGCATGCGGCCGTCGGTTTCGCCGAATGGCTGTCGGTGAGCTACGGCGACAAAGGCGTACGGGTGAGCTGCGTGTGCCCGATGGGGGTGAACACGCCCCTGTTGTATTCGGGGGACGCATCCGGGCACGCACTCGGCGAACTCGCCACCCGGGCCGTCACGACGGCCGGTGCGGTTCTCGAACCCGCGGACGTCGCGGAGACGGTGTTCGCCGCGATGGAGGAGGAGCACTTCCTGATCCTCCCGCACCCGGAGGTCCTCGAGATGTACCGGAACAAGGGCGCCGACTACGACCGGTGGCTGCGCGGTATGCGCCGTTACCGGCAGGCTCTCGAAGAGTCGGCTCCCACCGAGTCGTGAAATCGGTGTTCTTGCCGCGGCGGGTGCTCTAACGTCACCCGTCATGACTTCCGTCGACACCGTTCGCGGCCCTCTCGACACGGACCGCCTGGGGAGAGTTCTCATGCACGAGCACGTCTTCGTGCTCGGCGAGGAGATTCGCAGCAACTTTCCCGACTATCCGAGTTCCTGGGACGAGGACGAACGTGTCGAGGATGCCGTCGCGAAACTGCAGGCGTTGTCGGATCGCGGCGTCGACACGATCGTCGATCCCACGGTGGTGGGCCTCGGCCGGTACATCCCGCGCATCCAGCGCGTCGCCGCACGGACCGACATCGCCATCGTGGTCGCGACCGGCCTGTACACCTACAACGACCTGCCGTTCCAGTTCCACAATGTGGGGCCCGGCCTGCTGCTCGACGGACCGGAGCCGCTCACCGAACTGTTTGTGAAGGATATCCGCGAGGGTATCGCCGGCACGGGCGTGCGTGCGGGAATGTTGAAGTGCGCCATCGAGAGTCCTGGACTCACGCCTGGAGTGGAGCGCGTGATGCGGGCGGTGGGGCAGGCGCACGTCGAGACCGGCGTGCCGATCACGGTGCACACCAACCCCCATACGGGGTCGGGGGAGGTGGCCCAGCGGGTGCTCGCGGAGGAAGGGGTGGACCTCACCAAGGTCGTGATCGGACACAGCGGGGACTCGACCGATCTGGACTATCTGCGCCGGATCGCCGACGCCGGCTCGATTCTGGGCATGGATCGCTTCGGTCTGGACCTGCTGTTGCCGTTCGAGCAGCGTGTCGACACCGTGGCCCAGCTTGCGGAGCACGGTTACACCGATCGCATGGTGCTCTCACACGACGCGGCGTGTTTCATCGATTGGTTCCCCCACGACGTCAAGCAGGCTGCCGTGCCCAATTGGAACTACAACCACATCAGCGACGACGTGTTGCCGGCCCTGCGCGAACGGGGGGTGACGGACGAGCAGATCACGACGATGCTCGTCGACAATCCGCGGCGGTTCTTCGAACGGTGATCGGGTCATGCGGCGTCGTGCAGCACCAGCCCGAGGGTCCGCCGCAGGCCGGAGCGAACCGTGTTGACACCGTGCCGGATCGGTGCCCGCGACCATCCGCGCGCCGATCGGACCGGTCGGTCGCGGGTGGTGAAGATCAACGCTCGGCCTCGCTCGAGCACGCTGACGGTGCCCCGCGATTGAGCGCGCGGGCGTTGTTCGACCAGGAGGAATTCGCCCCCGGTGTAGTCGGGGCCCGGCCGGTCGAGGCCGATCACGACCTGTAGGGGGAATACGAGGTCGCCGTACAGGTCGCGATGCAGGGCGTTCCAGTCCCCGGCCGTGTAACGCAGCATCAGCGGAGTGGGGTCTGTCTGGCCGGCCTCGTGGCAGATGCGGAGCCAGGTGCCGAAGTCCTCGGGCCAGGGAGCGGGGTCGCCGAGACGTTCGGCCCACGAGCGCGCGACACCGAGAAGGGGTTGATAGAACGCCGCGCGCAGGTGCGTGACGGCGTCGGGAACCGGCCGTCCGAAATACTTGTACGTTCCGTGCCCGTACCGGTACCGGCTCATGTCGACCGTCGTGCGGAAGTGGGCTTCGTCGTCCCACAGGGCAGTGAGCGCGGAGCATTCGTCGTCGCTCAGCAGCGGCCCGGTCTGCGCACAGCCGTTCTCGTCGAGTTCGCGAACCAGATCGGGCCAGAGGAGCGAGTCGATGCGCGACTGCAGGGATTCGCGTGACTTCAGGGGTTCGGTGGTCTCCACGGGGCCTCCTCGACTCGGCGCGGACACTCGTCATGAAGACGTCGTCGCCGTCGAGAATGTGAGTACCCGAGGCTCGCGGGAATCAGTGCGGCCGATCGTCGACGAGTTTGTGCAGCAGACCGGACAGCCGGGCGCGTTCGCCGGCGTCGAGGCGGTCGAACATCTCGACGGCGTCGGCATCGCGGGCGGAGGCGAGCTCGGCACGCACCTTGCGGCCCTCGTCGGTCAGCCGGACGCAGACAGCGCGGCGGTCGTCAGGATCGGGGAGGCGCTCGGTGAGACCCCGGGACTCGAGGCGGTCGACGACCTCGGTGGCCGAACGCGGGGCGATACGGAGTGCTTTGGCCACGACTCCGAGGCGGATCGGTTCGTCGGCGCGCCCGACGACATCGAGTGCGCGGTATTCGTGCGGTGACAATCCCCACGGCTGGAGGATGTCGTGCCAACGTCGGCGCAGCGTGCGCGTCGTGGTGATGAGCAGATCGCGCAGCGCAACCGGTGAATCCGACATGGGAACAGGCTACCTCACTTGACCGTTACCACTCAATGAGGCAACCTCAGCAATACGAGTCACCAACCACGAATCGAGGTGGCGCACATGATGCAGCCCCCACCCACTCCAGGCGGCAGACCGGGCCGCCGCGGCAGGATCGACAAGAAGGATCTCGAGCAGCTCCGCGAATCCCCGGTGAGTCTGCGCCGCATCGGCGCCCTGTTCGCGCCCTACCGCGCCCAGATCATCCTCGTCGTCGCCCTCATCATCGCCTCGTCGGTGATCTCCCTCGCGACCCCTTTCCTCGTGCGTGCCGTCATCGATGACGCCATCCCGCATCAGAATGTGAGCCTGCTCTTGTGGGCGGTCGGCGGCATGCTCGCTGTCGCCGTCGCGAGCTCGCTCCTCTCGGTGGTGCAGACCTGGATCTCCACCACCGTCGGGCAGCGGGTCATGCACGGTCTTCGCACCCGGGTCTTCGCTCATCTGCAGCGCCAGTCGCTGAACTTCTTCACTCGCACCCGCGGTGGCGAGATCCAGTCGCGACTGACCAACGACATCGGCGGCATGCAGTCCGTGGTCACCAACACCGCGACCTCCCTGGCCTCCAACATCACCACCGTCGTCGGCACCGCGGTCGCGATGGCGGTACTCAGCTGGCGGCTGGCTCTGCTCTCGCTGATCGTGCTCCCGCCGGCGATCTGGCTCACCCGGCGGGTCGCGCTCATGCGCCGGGCGGTGACCGCACGCCAGCAACGCCGCCTCGCCGACATGCAATCGCAGATCGACGAGGGACTCTCGGTCAGCGGTGTACTGCTCGTCAAGACGCTCGGTACCGGTCCGGCGCTGTCCGACAAGTTCGCACGAACCTCGGAGGACCTCGCGGATCTCGAGGTGCACGCGCAATTGTCCGGTCGCTGGCGCATGGCCACGATGAACATCGTCTTCGCGGCGATTCCCGCCGCTCTCTATCTCGTCGCCGGCCTGCCGGCCACCTCAGGTGGCATGACCATCGGCACCCTGGTGGCGTTCACCGGACTGCAGGGCGCCTTGTTCCGTCCGCTGATGAGTCTGCTCGACGTCGGCGTCTCCGTCACCAGTTCCCTGGCACTGTTCAGCCGCATCTTCGAATACCTCGACCTGCCCGTCGACATCGACGACCCGCGCGATCCCGTGCCCGTCGACCGGGCGAACGCCGAGGGCCGGGTGCGGTTCGAGAACGTGGGCTTCCGCTACCAGGGTGCGCACCGGAACGCGCTCGACGGGATCGACCTCGATGTTCCGGCGGGGGCGCAGATCGCGCTCGTCGGCGAGACGGGCTCGGGCAAGACCACTCTCGGATCGCTCGTCGCGCGACTGTACGACCCGACCGAAGGACGCGTGACCATCGACGGAGTCGACCTTCGTGAGATGCGGCTCGCCGACGTCGCCGAACTCGTCGGGGTGGTGTCGCAGGAGACCTACCTGCTCCACGCCACGGTCCGGGAGAACCTCCGCTACGCGAAGCCGGACGCGAGCGACGCCGAGATCGAAGCCGCAGCCCGCGCCGCCCACATCCACGACCTGATCGTCTCGCTGCCGGACGGATACGACACGGTCGTCGGTGCTCGCGGGCACCGATTCTCGGGCGGCGAGAAGCAGCGCATGGCCCTCGCGCGCACGCTACTTCGAGACCCGCGCGTCCTCGTGCTCGACGAAGCGACGAGTGCGCTCGACAACGACACCGAGCGCGCCGTCCAGCAGGCGATCGACGCCGCGCGCACCGGACGCACCACGATCACCATCGCTCACCGGCTCTCGACCGTCCGGGGCGCCGACGAGATCGTTGTCCTGGATCAGGGCCGCATCGTCGAGCGTGGGACGCACGACGAACTCGTCGCACGCGGCGGTCGATATGCGACCCTCACCGCGCGGGGTGAACAGGGTGAAGTCAGCCCTTCAGCGTGGCTGCAAGAGCACGCCGCAGTTCGTTCCGGCTGATCTTGCCCACGCCCGTGACGGGGAAGCTGTCGACGAACTGCACCTTGTCGGGGAGCTTGTACTCGGCCAGTCCACGCTCCCGCAGGAACACCTTGAGCGCGAGTGCTCTCGGGGCCTCACCCTCGGTGACGACGAATGCGCACGTGCGTTCGCCGAGATACTTGTCGGGCATCGACACCACCGCGGCGTCGAGCACCGCAGGATGCGCGATCAGGTGGTTCTCGACCTCCTCTGCCGCGATCTTCTCGCCGCCGCGGTTGATCTGGTCCTTCGCGCGACCCTCGACGACGATGTAACCATGCTCGGTGAGACGGACGATGTCGCCGGTGCGGTAGAAGCCGTCCGGCGTGAACGCCGTCGAATTATGTTCGGGCGCATTGTAGTAGCCGCGGATCGTATACGGACCGCGGGTGAGCAGATGGCCGGGCGTGCCCTCGGGGACGGGATCGCCCGCATCGTCGACGATCCGGATCTCGTCGTCCGGGCTGATCGGCCGTCCCTGGGTGGTGACGATGGTGTCCTCGTCGTCGTCGAGGCGGGTGTAGTTGACGAGGCCCTCGGCCATACCGAAGACCTGCTGCAGCGTGCAATCGAGTTCGGGTCGCACTCGCTTGGCGGCCTCGGCGGGAAACTTCGCTCCACCGACCTGCAATACCTCGAGAGAGGAGAGGTCGCGCTCGGTGCGTGCCCGTGCCGACAACCATGCCTGCGCGAGCGGCGGAACGAGCGATGCCATCGTCACGCCCTCGCTCTCGATGAGTGCGAACGCGGTGTCGGGGCTCGGATCCGGAGCGAGAACGACGGTGCCGCCGGAATGGAGTACGCCGAGGATGCCCGGCGAGCTCATCGGGAAGTTGTGCGCCGCCGGAAGCGCGACCAGCATCCGGGTGCCGGCGTCCACGCCGCAGATCGTGGCGGATTCGCGCACGGAGTACAGATAGTCGGCGTGGGTGCGTGGGATCAGTTTGGAGGTGCCCGTGGTTCCACCGGACAATTGAAGGAAGGCGACGGATTCGGCGTCGTTTTCCGTGACCGGGGCGGGATCGTTCCCGCGCAGGGAGTCCAGTGAGGTGAACTCCTCGGCGTCCCCGGCCACGACGACCGCGGGTGGGCGGTCCATCTCGTCCGTGACCTGCCGCGCGAGCACGCGATAGTCGAATCCGGCGTGCTCGGCGGCGATCACATACGCCGCAGCGTCGGTGAACCGGCAGAAGTAGCCGATCTCGGAAGCGCGGTGGGCCGGCAGTGCGAAGACCGGGAGCGCGCCGATCCGGAACACCGCGAACAGTACCTCGGTGTATTCGACGATATTCGGCAACTGCAGGACGACGCGGTCGCCCTTTCGGACACCGAGTTCCACCAGACCCGTAGCGATACGGGCCGACGCGTCGTCGAGTTCGCGGTAGGTCGGCCGCCGCACGGCTCCTGTGGCGTCGTGTCCGACCACCGCTGTGTGTTCGGCGAACCTGCGCGCGCGTTCGGGGAGGAACTCTCCGAGGGTCTCGCTCGCCCAGTATCCGGCTGCGCGATACCGCTCGGCGAACTCCTCGGGGAAGCGGGGGGTGTCGGCGAGCGGAGTGCGCTCGAAACCGGTTGTCACGGAACGGGTCCTTTCGGGATACGGTGTGATGTCGGGCGGTCGGATTCAGGCTCGGAGCGTTGCGCCGCCGTCGACGTACAGGGACTGCATGGTGATGTGACGCGCGCGGTCGGACAGGAGGAACTCGATCGCGTCGGCGATGTCGACGGGCTCGGCGATCCGGCCCAAGGGGATGCCGACCTTGAACTGTGACAGATCACCCTCGATCGCGCCGCGTGCACCTGTGTCGTCGTCGGGGTCCTGCCACAGCGAGCGCTGCATGGCGGTGTCGGTGGAACCGGGAGCGACGATGTTGGCGCGGATTCCGTACTGCGCCAGTTCGAGTCCGAGAACTCGCACGATCATGGTGGCGGCGGCCTTGGACGAACCGTAGGCGCCCATGCCCATGCGGGGCACCCCCGCGGAGTTCGACCCGACGACGACGATCGAACCCGACCTGCGTTCCCTCATGTTCCGTCCGACCGAGCGCAGGACCGACAGCAGGCCCGTGACGTTCACGTCGAACATGCGCTGCCAGTCGTCAGGATCGGAGTCGAGCACCGATCCGGTGGTGAACACACCGGCGACGTGGGCGAGATGCCCGATCGGTCCGTGCTCGGATTCGATGCTGTCGACGACATATGCGACGGCGTCGTGGTCACGGATGTCGACCGGATAGGTGGGGACGGAGCCGCCGATCAGTGTCGCAGTCTTGCGCAGGCCCTCGGAGTTCCGGTCCGCGAGGACGAGACGGTGGCCCGCGCGTGCGAGAGTCTCGGCGGTTGCGCGTCCGATCCCTTGTGCGGCTCCGACGACGAGGGTGACGGGGGGAAGGGGTTGGGTCTCGGTCAACGGAGTACTCCCAGTGCATCGAGGACGGTGCCGAACTTGACGGTCGTCTCGGCGAGTTCGTCGGCCGGATCGGAATCGGCCACGATTCCGCCTCCGGCATATGCGGTCAGGCCGTAGCCGTCGGGTTCGGTGACGGCGCAGCGGATGGTCACCATCCATTCGCCGTCACCCGCTGCGTCGCACCATCCGAGGGCGCCGGCATAGAAGCCTCGATCGCCCTCGGTGGCGCGGATCAGATCGCGGGCGGCGGCGGTCGGGGTACCGCAGATCGCGGGGGTGGGATGCACTGCGAGTGCAAGATCGAGTGCCGTCACATCCGGATCACGCAGGCGTCCCTCGATCGGTGTGCCGAGATGCCACAGTTGTCGCGTGCTCGTCACCGACGGCCGTTCAGGGATGTCGAGGTCGACGCACAAGGGAGCGAGTGCGCTGCGGATCGCATCGATCACGTGTGCGTGTTCTGCGAGGTTCTTTGCGGAAGCAGCGAGGCGGTCGGCCGTCGCACGGTCGATCTCGGGATCGTGGTGGCGGGGTGCGGAGCCTGCGAGAGGATGGGCGGTGACCCGATCCCCACGGCGTCGCACGAGCACCTCCGGGCTGGATCCCACGAGATGACGGCCGGTCCACGCGCCGCCCGCAGCCGAGAGATCGACGAGGAAGCCGTTGTGCTGCGGGTCGGTTCGCGTGAGGGCAGCAAGCAGGTGGTGCGGGTCGACGGGTCGTCCGGCACGCAGGACGAGGGCGCGGGCCAGAACCACCTTGAGCAGTTCGTTCTCGTCCGAGCGCAGCAGTCGGCGTGCGGTCTCGACGCGGTCGATGTGCTCGCTTTCCGACGGCAGCGCACCCGCGATCGTGATCGGCGGAAGGTCGGGGTCCGGTGCCTCGTAATACGTGCGGTGGTGGTGGAGTACCTCCGGTGCGGTCAGCGCAGCCGGGTGATCGGGCGCGAACGGCAACGCACCGGCAAGGGCTGTGACCTGTCCGGTTCGGAGGGCTTCGGCAGCGAGGGAGGGGCAGTCGAATTGCGCTCTGACGCCTTCGGCGACGACGGTGCCGTGGGGGCGGGACAGGACGAACGGATACGCGGCGGGCCGCTCGGCCCGGTCGGTTGCGGTTGCGCCGAGGACCGGCACTTGCATTCTCGTACCTTCCGGTTGGGGGAGATCTGCGGGAGGACCGCGCCACGAGACACACGATCACCGAGAAACATATACGGTAAGGCTAACCTTTGGTACTGTCCCCTCCGGCGCCGCCGAGCGTAGATCAGCGGATTCCGCTACCAGCCAATAGTTTCGACCGAAGGAAAGAGGATCTCCAGTGCCCCTTGCCGGCCCGGACGCCTCGCGGCTCGCACTGTCACGCGCTCAGTCGGGTGTATGGTTCGGCCAGCAGCTGAATCCCGACAACCCGTTGTTCAACACCTCCGAGTGCGTCGAACTGCGCGGTGATGTCGACGAAAAAGCACTGGTGGAAGCGGTTTCCGCGGCAACATCCGATGCCGAAGTGCTGGTCGCGGCATTCGAGACCCTGGCCGACGGTACGGTCGTTCAGATTCCCGGGGGCCGTGCACCGGATGCTGTCCCGACCGTCGACCTCACGGCTGCGGCGGACCCCTGGGATGCGGCCCGTGAGTGGATGTCCCGAGATCTCTCCCGGCCTGTCGACCTGTCGGTCGATCCGTGTGTCCGGGCTGCAGTGCTCAGACTGGCGCACGACCATGTGGTGCTCTACGTCCGTGCGCACCACATCGTTCTCGACGCCTTCGGGTTCTCGCTGTTCAACAGGCGCATCGCCGAGCGTTACACCGCGGCGGTGTCCGGCAGAGAGCTCCCGGCTGCACGGTTCGATCCGATCGAAGCAGTGATCAGGGAGGAAGCGGCGTACCGCGACTCGGCGGACTTCGAAGCCGACCGCGTCTTCTGGAGCGACTACCTCTCCGGTGTGGACGAAGCGGTTGCGCTTCGCCCGGGACCGGGCGGTATCGCCCGCCGCTCTCGTGCCGCGCGTTTCACCCTCGATGCCGAACGGCACCGCGCGCTGGTGGACCTGGGTAAGGAGGCAGGCGCCAGCTGGGGCGATGCCGTCACCGCGCTGGTCGCCGCTTATCTACGCGGCGTCACCGGGCGAGAAGACCTCACACTGGGCTTCCCTGTCATGAACCGGCTGGGCACCGCGGCCCTGCGGGTGCCCGTCACTGCGGTCAACGTCGTTCCGCTACGCCTTCATCCGACGGCGTCGGACTCGCTGGTCGACCTCGTCGTGCAGGTTCGCGACGGAGTAGCCGCATGCCGCAACCACTACCGCTACCGCACCGAGGACATCCAGCGGGACCTGCGTCTTCCTGCCGGTTCGCGCGGCATCATCGGTCCCACGGTCAACGTCAAACCGTTCGGCGACTCGCTCCGGTTCGGAGACATCCGCGCCTCCGTGCACTCGGTGGCCAGAGGACCGCTGCAGGATTTCATGGTCACCGTCCGGCCGCTCGACGGCAGCGCCGGACTCGAGGTGTTCGTCGATGCCGATGCCGACGTCTACACGGACGCCGAACTGACGGTCCACGTCGAGCGCCTCGAGATGTTGTTCGGTTCGGTGGCCGAGCGGGATCCGCACACCCCGCTCGCGCAACTGCCGATCGTCACCGGCGAGGAACGGCAGACCATCCTCGACCGCTGGAGCCACAGCCCCGACATCCCCTTCGATCAGGACCTCACGCTCGTCGATCTGCTACGTGCACGGATCGAGGCGTCGCCGGATACGCCGGCCGTCGCGGACACACACGTGACACTCACCTACGCGCAGTTCGGTGCCCGGGTGCACCGGCTGGCCCGGTATCTGGTCTCCTGCTTCGATTCGGGCCGAACGGACGTGCGGGTTGCGCTCGCACTGCCCCGCACGGCCGAGGCTCTGATCGCGATTCACGCCGTCCTCGAGACGGGCGCCGCCTACGTGCCGCTCGACGTCGACCAGCCCCTCGAGCGCCTCGCGCACATCCTCGGCTCCACCGATCCGGTTTGCGTCCTGACCAGCCGGACGACCGACGACAGGATCGCCGAGGTTGCGGGCGCTCCGAGTCGCATCGTGCTCGAGGACCTCGATCTCGACGCCCTGCCCGATACGCCCCTCGACGTCTCGGAACGTGGCCACCTGACCCCCGATTCGATCGCCTACGTCATCCACACCTCCGGCTCCACCGGTAAGCCGAAAGGGGTGGTCGTTCCTCACCGCGGTCTGGTGAACCTGTTCCACAGTCACCGCGCGCAGGTGTTCGGCCGCGCGGCCCGCGAGGCCGGCCGCGAGTCCATCCGGCTCGGACTCGCCTGGTCGCTCGCCTTCGACGCCTCCTGGCAACCGCTGCTGTGGATGCTCGCCGGTCACACCGTGGACATCGTCGACGAGACGACGCAGCGCGACCCGTCGGCGCTCGCCCGCCGTGCGCTCGACGAGGGTTGGGATTTCGTCGAGTTCTCGCCGAGCCAACTCGAACAGTTCGTCGACGAGGGGCTCTTCCCGGACGGCACCGTGCCCACACTCGGATTCGGCGGTGACGCGGTCTCCGAGAGATTGTGGAGCCGATTGCGCGAGCGCCGGGGCGCGGCCTTCAACTTCTACGGACCCACCGAGTGCAGCGTCGACGTCCTCGTCGCGGAGGTCGCCGACGCCGAGACGCCGGTCGTCGGGCGGCCGGTCGCCAATCTGCGTGTCTACATCCTCGATGCGGGACTGGCGCCTGTGCCGGCCGGAACCGAGGGGGAACTGTACGTGGCCGGGCCGGGCGTGGTCCGGGGCTATCTCGATGCTCCGTCCCTCACCGCGACCAGGTTCGTCGCAAATCCTTATTCCGCGGAGCCCACGGGTCCGTACGCCCGTCTGTATCGCACGGGCGATCTCGTGCAGTGGACCGAAGACGGCCGCATCGTCTACCGCGGCCGGGTCGACAACCAGGTCAAGGTCCGAGGGTTCCGCATCGAACTCGGAGAGGTCGACGCCGCTCTGCTGCGGATCCCGGGCGTTTCCCGGGCCGCAACGGTGGTGCGCACCGACCCTTCGGGCGCTGCTCAGCTCGTCGGCTATCTCGTCGGCCAGGATGTCCCGGATCCGGTCGACGCCCGCCGCCTCGTCTCCGAGTTCCTGCCCGGCTACATGGTGCCCGCCGCCCTCGTCGTCCTCGACGAGATGCCGCTGACCTCCAACGGCAAACTCGACCGGAAGTCGCTGCCGGAACCGGACTTCGCGTCGCTCGTCTCGACGCGCGCAGCGGAGACCGACACCGAGCGCGCGCTGTGCCGGATCTACGCCGACATCCTGGGGCTCGAGACGGTCGGTGCGGACGACGACTTCTTCGCGCTCGGTGGTCACTCGCTCAGCGCGGTGAAACTGCTCGCCCGGATCCGCGACGAACTCGGCGTCGACCTGCCCATCCGCACGGTGTTCGACCATCCGCAGGTCGTCTCGCTCGCAGCCCGATGCGGTGACGGGGAGAACGGTGGTTCCGCAGTCCCGGCCCGCCCGGACCTCGTTCCCCGCAGTGACACCGGCTTCGCGCCGTTGTCGTATGCGCAACAGCGCCTGTGGTTCATGTACCGCATGGAAGGCCCGAGCCCGACCTACAACGTCCCGATCACGGTGGACCTGCACGGGCATGTCGATCCGGATGCCTTGCACCACGCCGTCTCCGAGGTGCTCGCACGCCACCAGAGCCTGCGCACCGTGCTCGTCGAACGCGACGGTGTGGGGATGCAGCACGTACTCGACGAGGTGGCCGTCCCGTTCGCGGTCGAGGTCGTCGACCGGGATGTCCTTGCCGGCCGGCTGCATTCGGAGGCGCGGCATGCGTTCGACCTCGAACGCGAGATCCCGCTGCGGATCCGCCTGTTCACGATCACGCCCGACGAGCACGTGATGCTCGTGCTCGCCCACCACATCGCGAGCGACGAATTGTCCACGCCGCTGCTGTTGCGCGATCTCGGCAACTTCTACTCGGCGGACGTCCGCGGCGAGCATTACGATCCGGATCCGCTGCCGGTGCAGTACGCCGACTACGCGACCTGGCAACGCGAACTCCTCGGCGATCAATCGGACGAAAACTCGATTGCAGCAATGCAGCTCGAGTTCTGGCGTAATGAGCTCGAGGGTCTTCCGGTCGAGTTGGACCTCCCTGTCGACCGTCCGCGACCGGCCGTCGCGTCCTACGCGGGCGGTGGTGTCGAGCACCGGATAGCGGCCGGCGACGCGACGCGGATCCGAGAGGCCGCACGAGCGACCGGCACGACCATGTTCATGATGGTGCACGCGGCGGTGGCGCTCGCCCTCTCGCACAGCGGAGCGGGTGAGGACATCCCGCTCGGATCGCCTACCGCCGGACGGCCCGCGCCCGAACTCGACGACCTCGTGGGCTTCTTCGTCAACATGGTGGTCTTGCGCACCGACCTCTCCGGTGATCCGACCGTCCGGGAGTTGCTGGGCCGGATCAAGGACACCGACGTCAGGGCCTATTCGCACCAGGATGTCCCGTTCGACCGCGTGGTCGAGACGCTCAACCCCGAGCGCAGCGCCGCCAGGCATCCGCTGTTCCAGGTCATGGTGCAGTACCAGAGCCCGCCCGCGATAACGGGATTCGAGGATCTCGCGCCGACTCCCTCGTTCGTGGCGAACGATACGGCGATGTTCGACCTGACATTCGATGTCATCGAGGAATCAGGTGGCGGTCTGTGCGTACGGGTCGAGTACGCGCACGATCTGTTCGACGAGTCGTCCGCCGCTGCCTTCGCCGCCCGGGTCGTACGGGCGTTCGAGGTGGTGTGCGCGGACCCGGATGCCAGGCTCTCGCACCTCGATCTGCTCACCGAATCCGAACGGGCGGTCTTGCGGACCGGCGATGCCGTCGCACCGCTTCCGGACCCGAATGCGCCCGAGAACCTGCCCGAACTGTTCGCCCGCACCGTGGAGCGGTTCCGCGACGAGATCGCGCTGGTGACGCCGTCCACCCGCCTTACCTTCGGGGAACTCGACACGTGGTCCGATCGGATCGCCCGTCACCTCATCGTGAGCGGAATCGGTCCGGAAGACATTGTAGGGCTGAGTCTTCCGCGTGATGCCGTTTTGGTTGCCGCGATCCTCGGTGTCTGGAAGTCGGGTGCCGCCTATCTGGTGCTCGACCCGGAGCAGCCCGCCGACCGGAACGAGTACATGATCCGCGACGCCGGTGTGGGCGTGGTGCTCGACAGCCTCTCCGTCCAGGTGGTCGACGACTCTGCGCCCACCGAGTCGGATGTGCCGATGCCGCGAGTGCACCCGGACGCGATCGCCTATCTCGTCTACACCTCCGGCTCGACCGGCACCCCCAAGGGGGTGGCAGTGCCGCATCGCGGTGTGGTGAACCTGTGGGAGACGGTGCGTACCCGCACGATCGGTGATCCCGCGACACGGCGGCGTGCCGTGCTGCTCAGCTACACGTTCGCTTTCGACTCGTCCGTCGAACCGCTGGTCGCGATGCTCGGCGGTCACATCGTGCACGTGCTCGCCGAAGACCTCATGGCGGACGCGGGGGAGATCGTGCGCTACGTGCGCGACCACCGCATCGACGCACTCGATTGCGGGCCGGTACTCGCCGGTCGGCTGCTCGCCGAAGGCCTCCTCGATCCCGCGTCGGTGCACCGTCCCGAGTCGATGGTGCTCGGTGGTGAGGCGGTGCCGGGCGAACTCTGGTCGAAGCTCGCGTCGGATCCCGACGTGCGCGTGAGCAATATGTACGGGCCCACGGAGTGCACGGTGGATGCGACCGGTGCGGCTCTCCGCCCGGGAAGCGCCCCGAACATCGGAACCCCCATCCCGGGAGGACGGGTGTACGTCCTCGATGCGTACCTCAGGCAGGTCCCCCCGGGGGTTGCGGGGGAACTCTACGTCGGTGGACCGCACGTCACCCGCGGCTATCTCGGGCGCTCCGCCTTGACGGCCGGCCGGTTCGTGGCCGACCCCTTCCGCGCCGACGGCGGCCGTCTGTACCGCACCGGAGATCTCGTGCGCTGGTCGACCGCCGAGAACGGCGGAGCGGTACTCGACTACCTCGGCCGAACCGACGACCAGGTGAAGATCCGCGGTTTCCGTATCGAACTCGGGGAGATCGAGACCGTTCTCGGAGGCCACCCCGAGGTGACCGCCGCCGCCGTCGTGGTGCACGAGGACGAACCGGGCCGCAAACGCCTCGTCGCCTACGCGGCGGGGAAGGTGGAACCGGACGCCCTGCGGGAGCATGTCGCCGGCCGGCTGCCGGACTACATGGTCCCTGCTCTCACCGTGGTACTCGACGACCTGCCGGTCACCCGCAACGGCAAGATCGACCGTCGGGCTCTGCCGGAACCGGTGTTCGCGCCTGCCGCAGAAGGGCGCTCGCCCGCGGACGAACTCGAACAGCGGCTGTGCGACCTCACGGCGGGCGTGCTGGGACTCGACGCCGTCGGGCCCGACGACGACTTCTTCGCTCTCGGCGGTGATTCGATCGTGTCGATCCAGCTGGTATCCGCGGCCCGCGCCGCTGGTATCCGCTTCACCGCACGGTCCGTCTTCGAACACCGAACCCCGGCGGGTCTCGCCAGGATTGCGGAACTCGAGGACGGCCCGGGTGCGGTCGACGTGGAGGTGGCACTCGGCGAGGTGCCGGCGACACCGATCGTCCACGACATGCTCGACCGCGGCGGGCCCTACGCCCGCTACGCGCAGTCGAGGTTGCTCCTCGCACCCGCTGGGCTCACCGTCGACAGACTCACCGAGGGTGTGCAGGTTCTGCTCGACACGCACGACGCCCTGCGAGCCGTTTTCGACGCACGAGCACGGGTGCTCGAGGTTCGTCCGGTCGGTTCGATCGATGCCGCCGAGATCGTGACCCGCGTCGACGTCTCGGATTCGTCCGATCTGCAGTCGGCGGTCGTGGCTGCGACCGAGGCCGCATACGCCGAACTCGACCCCGCCTCGGGTGCACTCGTGCGGGTGATCTTCTTCGACGCGGGTCCCCAGGCCCCGGGACGCGTGTTCGTCGCGGTGCACCACCTGGTCGTCGATGGGGTGTCGTGGCGCATCCTGGTACCCGATCTGGCCTCCGCCGTCGACGGTGTCGCGCCGATGCGTGCGGCCACCTCGCTGCGCCGCTGGGCCCGGGGCCTGCTCGACGCGGTTCCGTCGCGCAGATCCGAGCTGTCACTGTGGCGGCGGATCCTCTCGCCGGCCGGTCGTGTCCGTCTGGCAGCCGCAGCACCCGATCCCGGTCGGCACACGATGGCAGGGATCGCTCGGGTGCAGGTCGAGGTCCCGGCCGACGTCACGGAGGCACTGCTGACCACGGTGCCCGAGCGGTTCCACGCCGGAGTCGAGGACGTCCTGCTCACCGCGTTGGCGCTGGCATCGGTGCGGGTCGTCGGAGACGGTGCGATCGCGGTGGACCTCGAAGGGCACGGCCGGGAGGAGCAGGCGGTAGCGGGAGCCGACCTGTCCCGCACGGTGGGCTGGTTCACGACCCTCTATCCGGTTCGGCTGGACGTCGGAGGGCTCGACGTCGCCGATGCTTACGCCGGGGGACCGAACGCGGGTGACGCCCTCAAGCGCGTCAAGGAGCAGTTGAGGGAGATTCCGGACAGCGGAATCGGTTTCGGCATGCTGCGGCACCTCGACCCGGTCGGAAGGGCGGAACTGGAAACCGCCGGGACGGTCGATATCGGGTTCAACTATCTCGGGCGGTTCACCCTCGGAGAGTCCGAGGGGCAAGCATGGTCGAGTGCGCCGGAGAGTTCGACTCTCGGGGGTGCAACCGAGGCCGACATGCCTGTCGCGCACGCCGTCGAAATCGGTGTGTACACCGATGATTCCGGTGCCGAACCGGTTCTTCGCGGATCGTTCGGATACAGCCCCGGACTCGTCCCCGAGGCCACGGTCTCCGCGCTCGCCCACGAGTGGATCGCCGCGCTGACGGCGCTCGCGGGACATTCGGCGCGTGAGGACGCCGGTGGGTTCACGCCCTCCGATCTGACACTCGGTGATCTGGACCAGTCCGAGATCGACGATTTCGCGCTCGAGTTCGGCTGAGGACGTAGCACTTGGCCGGAAAGGTCATTTCGGTTAGCCTAACCAATCGTGACCGAGGCAACGCGCCTCGGCGAGAGAGCCTGGGAGAACTGAGGATGCGCGTTCTGGAACGGAAGGGTGTGCGGAGCGTAGCGGCGCTCGGCGCGGCGGCATTGCTGGCCGTCGGACTGGTGGGATGCTCGAGCGACAGTGACAGCGGGACCGAAAGCGGCACCGAAGCCGCTGCGACCCGCACTTTCGAAGCGCAGAACGGCAGCATCGAGATCCCGGCCGACCCGCAGCGGATCGTGGCATGCGGCTATGCGACCCTCCCGCTCATCCAGGCAGGTGCGAACCTCGCCGCAGTGTGCGAGTGGAGCCGCGAGCTCGACAACATGGACGAGGAGACCCTCGCTGCATACGAGGCGCTGCCCAAGGTCGCTCCTGACGGCGCCGTCTCGGAAATCAACTACGAGGCCGTCACCGCTGCCGACCCCGACCTGATCATCATGGGTGTTCCGGCCCGCGTGAAGGAACAGGTGGACACGGCCAAGCTCGAAGCTCTCGCTCCGGTGGTCTTCCTCGGACTGACGGTTCCGGGTGAGTGGCGCGAACTCGGCGAGCAGTACGCCGAGGCTGCGAACGTCAGCGACTCCTACGGAGAGTTCAAGGACGAATACGAGGCTCGCGCCGCCGAGATCGCCGACAAGTACGCCGACAAGCTCGGAGACCTGAAGTTCGCAGGCGTGTGCAGCGTGTGTGGCACCGAACCCGGTGAGTTCTCCCGCGAGTACGCATCCTCGTACACCACCAACCTGTTCGACGATCTCGGGTTCGATTTCCCCGGTGAGCCTGCCGATCCCGCCGACGTGCACGCGGAGTACCTGTCGGTCGAGCAGCTGCCCGAGAACCTCGGCGATGCCGACGTGATCGTCTACGGCGTCGAAGCCGACGGATCCCTCACGCCCGAACTCGAGGAACTGTTCGCCTCGCCGCTGTGGCAGGAACTGCCCGCGGTCAAGGCCGGCAACCTCGTCGCCGTCAAGCATTCCAGTGCGGCGACCTACGAAACCGCTCTGCTCGCACTCGATTCCATCGACGCCGAGCTCGAGAAGCTTCCTGCCAACCAGAATCCCGAGTAACAGCGGGCGCGGGACCGCCCCGCGGTGCCCACCGAACGGCCCCCGACGTCCCGACGCGGGGGCCGTTCTCACGTTCGTATCCGCATCGACCGCCTACCACGAAAGTCGCAGATGACCCGCTCCACCGCGCTCGAAGACATCGTCCCGCTCTCACCGCTGCAGCAGGGGTTGCTCTACTTGAGTACGGTTGCGGCCCCGGAGAACTCGGATGCGGAAGATTCCGCGGCGTCCGAGCCCGACACCTACACGGTGCAATCGGTGATCCGGCTGTCGGGCACGGTCGACGAAGCGCGGCTGCGGGCATCGGCCCAGGCATTGCTCGATCGTCATTCCGCGCTGCGCACATGCTTCCGGCCCCGCAAGGACGGGCGCACCGCAGGACTCGTCGTGGCGGGTGTGGATTGCCCTTGGCGCACCGAGGATCTCTCGGGTCTCGACCATGCGGATGCGGAACGCCGGCTCGAAACGATCGTCGAGGACGACCTGCACCAGTGGTTCGACCTCACGCAACCGCCGCTCGTACGATGGACCTTCGTACGTTTCGGCCCCGACGAGGTACGCCTCCTGCTCACGGCGCACCACATCGTCGTCGACGGTTGGTCGTCCCCGATTCTCGTACGCGAACTCCTCGAGATCTACGCCGCCGGCGGCTCGGCGTCGGCCCTGCCGTCCGTACGTCCCTACCGCGACTACCTCGCGTGGCTCGGGCAGCAGGATCACGACGCGGCCCGGTCGCTGTGGCGTGAGGCGCTCGACGGTGTGAGCGAGCCGTCCCTCGTGACCCCGCCGGGATCCACCCGCTCGGCAGAGCAGTGCGACTCGCTCGACGTGCAGGTGCCGGAGGACCTCGCCGCGAAGCTGTCGGATCTCACCCGTGCCTCCGGGGTCACGCTCAACACGGTGCTGCAGACGGCCTGGGCGATGCTTCTGTCCGGTCTGCTCGGCCGCGACGACATCGTCTTCGGCGCGACGGTCTCCGGCCGCCCGCCGGAACTGGTCGGCGTGGAGTCGATGGTGGGGTTGTTCATCAACACCGTCCCCGTGCGGGTGCGGCTCGATCCGGCGGCCACCGTCGCCGATCTGCTGCGCGGTGTGCAGCTCGAGCAGTCGCGCACCGTCGATCATCAGTATCTCGGCCTGTCCGAGGTGCAACGCGCAGTCGGGATCGGCGAACTGTTCGACACTCTCACCGTGTTCGAGAGTTATCCGGTCGACCGCGACGCCCTCGAGCGGGCACAGCGCGCCGGAGGTGTGACGATCACCGGCGTCGACGGGCGGGACGCCACCAACTATCCGCTGGTCCTCACGGCCGGAATGTCGGACAGGCTCGTCGTCAAGCTCGACCACCGTCCCTCGCTGATCGGTGCGGACGAGGCCGCAGGGTTGGGTGCCCGCCTGGTGGCGATCCTCGAGGCACTGTGTGCCCGGCCCGACGCGCGCGTCGCAGATCTCGACGTGCTGCCGCCCGCCGAGCGTGCGCGTGTACTGGGATCCTGGGCGACCACCCCTGCCGCACCGTCCACCGGCACGGTCGCAGACCTGCTCGCACAGCGGTTCGCCGCCGACACCGAGCGCACCGCGGTGGTGTGTGGAGAGCAACGATCGTCCTTCGGTGAAGTCGGCGCGTCCTCGGCGCGCCTCGCGAGGCTGCTCGTCGACCGCGGTGTACGACCCGACGACCGTGTCGGTCTCGCATTGCCGCGCACCGGCGCGATGGTCGAGGCCATCCTCGCCGTGCTCACCGCCGGAGGCGCCTACCTGCCGCTCGATCCGTCCTATCCCGCGGACCGGATCCGGCACATGATCACCGATGCCGCGCCGCGCCTGGTGATCACCACCGAGGCTGTGCGCGAGACCCTTGCCGGCGTGCTCGACGGGGTCGAGGTGCTGACCCTCGACGATCGAGCCGTCGAATCCACGCTCGCCGCGTTGCCGGCGGCTCCGCTCACGGACGCGGACCGGTGCGCTCCGCTGCGCCCCGGCCATCTGGCCTACGTCGTCTACACCTCCGGTTCGACGGGATTGCCGAAGGGCGTGGCCGTCACCCACGCCAATCTCGCCGACCTGCATGCCGCGCAACGTGTCGGCCCGATGCAGTGCGGGGGACGCTCGCCGCGGGACGGGCAGTGGCACGTCCTGCTGACCTATCCGTTCGCCTTCGACTCCGCAGTCGCCGCCCTCACCTGGCTCTTCGAGGGGCACGTGCTGCATGTGCTCGCCGACGAATACCGCGCCGACGTCGAGCACATCGTCGACTACGTGCGGACCCACGGCATCGACTACGTCGACACCGTGCCCGTCCTGATGAACGGACTGCTCGACGCCGGACTCCTCGAACCCGGGGAGCACGTCCCCGCGACCGTCACGGTGGGCGGCGAGGCCGTGAGCCCTGCGCTCTGGCAACGGCTGGCTACGAGCGATGTCGTGGCGACCAATTGCTACGGGCCCACCGAATGCACCGTCGACGCGACCTCCGCGTTCATCGGCGGAGACACGGTGACGATCGGCGGCCCCACGCCCGGCACGAGCGTGCGCGTCCTGGACCACTGGCTGCGTCCCGTTCCGGCCGGCGTCGCAGGGGAGCTGTACATCTCGGGAAAGGGAGTCACCCGAGGCTATCTCGGTCGACCGGATCTGACGGCGGGCAGGTTCGTCGCCGACCCCTACGGGGATCCCGGTACGCGCATGTATCGCACCGGAGACATGGTGCGCTGGACGCCCGCGGGAGCGCTCGAATATGTCGGCCGCGACGACGACCAGGTCAAGATCCGTGGATTCCGCGTGGAACTCGGCGAGATCGAAACCGCACTGACCACGCACCCGGACGTCCGGGACGCCGTGGTGATCGCACACGCCGACGAGCGGGGAACGACCCGCCTCGTCGGATACATCGTGGCGCACGGTGAACCCGACACGACCGCCGTGCGGACCGCACTCGCCGCGCACCTGCCCGACTACATGGTGCCGGCGACCATCGTCGTGCTACCCGCCTTCCCGCTCACGGCCAACGGCAAGGTCGACCGGAAAGCGTTGCCCGAACCGGATTTCTCGGCGCAGACGGGAGCGGGGGAACCGCGTACCGAGATCGAACGGACGCTGTGCGCCACTATCGCCGACGTCCTCGGCCTCGACCGCGTCGGTGTGCACGACGACTTCTTCACTCTCGGAGGCGATTCGATCGTCTCCATCCAGCTGGTGTCCCGGCTCCGCGCGGCAGGAGTGCGCGTGACGGCCCGCCAGGTGTTCGAAATGCGCACCGCAGCCGGCCTCGCAGCAGCGGCCGAAGCTCCCGCCGAGGAGACCTCGCGACCTCGGGTTGCGGCGACCGGACCGGTGCCCGTCACGCCGATCGTCCAGGAGTCGCTCTCATCCGGGTCGTTCGAATCACTCCGCCGATTCACCCAGTCGCGGGTGCTCGTCGCTCCCGTCGGTCTGCGGGAGAGCGATCTCGTAGTGGGTGTGCACGCACTGCTCGAGACCCATCCGATGCTGCGCTCGCGGTTCAGTGTCACCGACTCGGTGCCGTCGTGGACCGTGCCCGAGGACGTCCCGGATGCGGCGGCACTCGTCCGGCATGTCGACGTTTCCGGCGAACAGGCCGGGTGGAAGGACCTCATCACCGACGCGCTGGCAGAGGCCGTCGACGCCCTCGACGTAGAGGCGGGGATCATGCTGCGCGTGGTCTTCCTCGATCGAGGACCACAGCAGGCCGGGCGGCTCGTCGTCGTCGCCCATCACCTCGTCGTCGACGGGGTGTCCTGGCGAATTCTGGTGCCCGACCTCGCCGACGCGGTCGAGGCAGCGGCGAGTGGACGGACACCCGCCCTGGAGACCACAGGCACGTCCTTCCGGGACTGGGCGCAAGCACTCGTCGAGGCCGCGGGCTCGCCGCGGATCGTCGACTCGTTGCCCGCCTGGGATTCCGCGGTCACCGCCGTCGGCGTGCCGGAGCTGGGGACACGCGCCCTGGACCCGGAGCGTGACACGGTGTCGACCTCGGCATCCGTGGAGTTCGGGGTGCCGGTCGAGATCACCGAACGCCTGCTGACGACCGTGCCGTCGGCCTTCGGTATCGGCACCGGAGACGCCCTGCTCGCGGCGCTCGCACTGGCCGTCACCGAGGTCTGCGGCGGTTCGGCGCTGCGGGTGCACCTCGAGGGCCACGGTCGCGAGGAACAGGTCGTGCCGGGTGCGGACCTGTCGCGCACCGTCGGCTGGTTCACCTCGCTGTATCCCGTGACGGTCGAACTCGGCGGGGAGAACGCTCTCGCGGGGCGCGATCCGGTGCGGGCGGTCGCCTACGCTGCCGAGTCGCTGAAGAGCATCCCCGACAACGGGATCGGGTTCGGAGTCCTGCGTTTCCTCGGAGAGGACCGCGACCGGTTCGCGGGCTACCTCGCCCCGGAGGTGATGTTCAACTATCTCGGTCGCATGACCCTCGGTGAGAGCGCCGACGCCGCGTGGTCGGCCGCGCCCGAGGTGGCGGCGCTCGGTGGTTCCGTCGATCCGTCCATGCCGTTGGATCATGTCCTCGACGTCAACGCGATGACCGAGGACGGACCGGACGGACCGGCGCTCTCGGCGGTGTTCACCTACGCCGGAGGCGTTCTCGACGCCGATCGTGCCCGCCTGATCGGGGAACACTGGGTCGCAGCGCTGCGCACCCTCGCCGAGGCGGCGGAAAGCGGCGTCGTCGGCGCTCCCGCTCCTTCGGCGCTGACAGCGCCCGGCCTGTCCGTCGACGAGGTGCTCGCGCTGCACCGGGAAAGTTCGACAGGCATCGAGGATGTCCTTCCGCTCACACCACTGCAGCGCGGTATGTACTTCCTGGCCGGACTCGACGAACCGTCGGCGACAGGCGGTGACGCGCACACTGCCGAGGGCGTCGACGTCTACATGATGCAGACCGACCTGGCCCTCGAAGGTCGAGTCGACGCCGAGACGATGCACCGCTCGGTTCGTGCACTCGTCGACCGGCACGCCGTACTGCGCACCGGATATCGCGTCGGCTCGACCGGCGAACCGGTGGGCGTGGTGCACCGGCACGCCGCACCGGAATGGGTCGTGACCGAGCTCGGAAGCTCCGAGCCGGACGAACTCGACGCGCAGGTCGCCGATCTCCTCGCCGCCGACCGCACCCGCAGATTCGACCTCGCGAACCCGCCGCTCGTACGGTTCACCCTCGTGAACGCGGGGCCGTCCCGGGCGCGACTGTTGTTCACCATGCACCATCTCGTCTCCGACGGCTGGTCCACGCCGCTGCTCGTGCAGGAACTGCTGCAGATCTACGCCGCCGGCGGCTCCACCGACGGGCTTGCTCCGGTGGCACCCTTCTCGGACTATCTCTCGTGGCTCGGCGAACAGGACGTCGATGCCGGCCTGGAGGTGTGGCGCGAAGTTCTCGACGGGGTGGAAGAACCCACGCTGATCGCGCCGGCAGGTTCGGCGCTGCGGCCACAGTTCCCCGCCGAACTGACGGTCGTCGTCCCGGACGGATTGTCGCGGCGGCTCGTCGAGGTGAGCCGTGAGCGAGGTGTCACCGTCAACAGCCTCGTGCAGACCGCGTGGGGTGTGCTCGTCGGATCGATCACCGGCAGAACCGATGTCGTCTTCGGTGCGATCGTCTCCGGGCGTGTCCCCGACGTTCCGGGTATCGAATCGATGATCGGGCTGTTCATCAACACCGTTCCGGTCCGGGTCCGCACCGAGGCGGCCGAGTCGGTGGCCGATCTCGTCACGCGGACCCACAGTGCACAGAACCGCGCGATGGACCACCAGTACGTGGGGCTGGCCGACATCCAGCGCGCCGTCGGTGTCGGGGAACTGTTCGACACCCTTCTCGTGTTCGAGAACTATCCCGTCGACCGCGACGCGCTCGACGCGGCACAACGGGACGGCGGTGTGCGTGTCGGGTCGGTCGGAGGTTCCGACGCCACCAACTTCCCGCTGGTACTGGTCGCGGGACTGGAAGAGGATCTGCACCTCGGTCTCGAATACCGGACCGATCTGTTCACCGAACGCGACGCCCACGACCTGGGCGAGCGGCTCGTCCGCATCCTCGAGCAGCTCACCGCGGAAAGCCCCGGCACCCTCGCGCGCCTCGACCTGCTCACGGCCTCCGAACGAGCCGGTGTGCGCGGCGATTGGTCGGCCACGGCGCCGGCACCGTCCGCCGGAACAGCGACGGTCGCCGACCTGCTGGCACGGCAGATCGCCCGTACCCCGCACGCCCCTGCGGTGGTGGCGGGTGGAGCCACGCTGTCGTTCGCGGAACTGGGGGAGCGATCCGCGCGTCTGGCCCGGCTTCTCGTCGAAGCCGGGGTCGGACCCGAGACGGTCGTGGGACTGACGTTGCCGCGGTCCGAGACCATGGTGGTCGCGCTCGCGGCCGCGATCTCGTCGGGCGGCGTGTACGTTCCGATGGATCCGTCGTATCCGCAGGATCGCCTGGCGCACATGGTGGCCGACTCCCGACCCCAGGTGATCGTCACGGTCTCGGCGGTGGTCGATCGGATCGCCCCCGTCGCCGGTGGCGTCCGCATCGTCGTGCTCGACGATCCGGCGCTGCAGCAGCGCCTCGGCGAGTTCTCCGCGGCACCGCTGACGGACGCCGACCGACGCGCGCCGCTCCGCAGCCACAACGGTGTGTACGTCATCTACACCTCGGGCTCGACGGGACTGCCGAAGGGTGTTGCGGTCACACACGCCAACCTGCTCAACCTGTTCGACAGCCACCGCGCCGACCTCTACGTGCCGACGGTCGCGGCGGCCGGACGCGACTCGGTGGGTGTCGGACACGCGTGGTCGTTCGGTTTCGACGCGTCGTGGCAGCCGACCCTGTGGTTGCTCGACGGGCATACCGTGCACATCTTCGACGAGGACACCATGCGTGATCCCGAACGAATGGTCGCGTACACGCTCGAGAACGAACTCGACTTCCTCGAAGTCACCCCGTCGTTCCTCGATCGCATGCTCGCAGCCGGACTGTACGAGGACGGACATCGCCCCGCCTCGGTCGGATTCGGTGGTGAGGCAGTCAATCCGGCGTCGTGGCGACGCCTGCGGGAGCTGACCGACGGGCGCGCCTTCAACCTGTACGGCCCCACCGAATGCACCGTCGACTCTCTCATCGGTGCGGTCTCCGATGCCGACACACCGTGCCTCGGCCGCGCGGTACACGGCGCCGCCGCACACGTCCTCGACGCGATGCTCCGCGCCGTCCCGATGGGTGTGGTCGGCGAACTGTACGTCTCCGGTGCGGGTGTCGCCCGCGGCTATCTCGGCCGGCCGGACCTGACGGCCGTCCGGTTCCTGCCCGATCCGTTCGGTGACGGCGGCAGCCGCATGTACCGCACCGGCGATCTCGTCCGGCGGGTGCTCGGCAGCGACGGCCGGCCCGTGCTCGAGTTCCTCGGGCGGGGCGACGACCAGGTCAAGATCCGAGGTTTCCGAGTCGAGCTCGGCGAGGTGGAGGCCGCACTGACGGCGATCCGCGGGGTGCGCGACGCTGTCGTCAGCGCCCACACCGACACCCGGGGTGTGACGCGTCTGGTCGGTTACGTGACCCCCGACGTCGATCCGGTCGCCGTCCGTGCCGCGGTGGCCGACCGCCTGCCGGAGTACATGGTGCCCGCGGTGGTGCTCGTGCTCGACACCTTCCCGCTGACCGCCAACGGCAAGGTGGACCGCAAGGCACTGCCGGAACCGGACTTCTCGTCGCTGGTCGGTGCGCGTGCTCCGCGCACCGAGACCGAGCGGGTACTGGCCGGGCTCGTCGCGGACGTCCTCGGACTCGACCGCGTGGGTGTCGACGACGACTTCTTCTCTCTGGGTGGCGATTCGATCGTCTCGATCCAGCTCGTGTCGAAGGTTCGGGCCGCGGGACTGTGGATCACCACCCGCCAGGTGATCGAACTGCGTACCGTCGAGGGTCTCGCCGCCGCGGTGGACAGCGGTGCGGGAGAGACTGCTCCGGCAACCGTCGGCGAGGCGACCGGCGAGGTGACCGTGACGCCGATCGTGTGGGACACGATCGATCACTGGACGCGCCTGTCCCGGTTCTCGCAGGCACGACTGCTCGTCGCGCCTGCCGGCCTCACTCTCGCCACTCTGCGAACCGCGGTCGACGCGCTCCTGGCCGCCCATCCGATGTTGCGCTCGACCTTCCGGATCGACGCCGAAGGGCGACCGTCCTGGACCGTTCCGGACCTTCTGCCCGACCTCTCCGGGGCGGTGCGACGCGTGGACGCCACCGAGGAGGATTGGGACGTCCTGTTCGACCGCGAGCGCGAGAACGCTTATGCGGCACTCGATCCCGAGAACGGGGGCATGGTGCAGGTCGTGTGGTTCGACTTCGGACCGCACCGGGCCGGACGCGTGCTGGTCGTCGTGAACCATCTCGTGGTGGACGGTGTGTCGTGGCGCATCCTCGTTCCCGACCTCGCCGACGCCGTCGAGCAGGCCGGGCGGGGGGAGACGGTGACGTTGTCCTCGGCCGGCACACCTTTCCGAGTGTGGGCGGCGGAGCTCGCGAAGGCCGCGTGCACGGAGCGGATCACCGCGTCGTGGACGGCCTGGCAGCGGGCCGTCGACGCCGACGAACCGCTGCTCGGTTCGCGCCCGCTCGATCCGGGCCGCGACACGGTATTCGCGACCCGCTCGACCCGAGTACGTCTGCCCGTCGACGTCACCGAGCGCGTGCTGGCCGCGGACGTGGTGGACGACATCCTCCTGTCGGCTCTCGCCGTCGCTGTGGCCTCGGTCCGCGGAGGCGACCTCGTGCGAATCGACCTCGAGGGGCACGGCAGGGAGGAACAGGTGGTTCCGGGAGCGGACCTGTCGCGCACCGTCGGCTGGTTCACGTCGATGTATCCGGTGGCCGTGGACCTGTCGGACGTAGACCTCGCCGCAGCGTCCCGTGACGCCGACGCGGCGGACGGAGCATTGCGCGCGGTGGCCCGCGCATCTCGGGCACGGCCCGACAACGGCATCGGCTTCGGAATGCTGCGGCGACTGAATCCGGATTTCGCCGAGCGGTTCGCCGGATACCGGTCACCGGCCGTCGTGTTCAACTATCTCGGGCGACTGACCCTCGGTGAGACGTCCGGCAGCGCGTGGTCGGGCGCACCGGAGGCCGCTGCGATCGGTGGGTCGGTGGATCCGGACATGCCGCTCGACCACGTTCTGCAGGTGGACGCGATCACCGAGGACACCGCGGACGGCCCGGTTCTGGAATGCGAGTTCGCTGCCGCGGCAGAAGTGGTCGACGCGGGCACGCTCACGGAGATTGCGCGGATCTGGCAGGACACGGTGCAGGTCGTCGCCGCGAGCACGCTCACGGGCGTCACCCGGTAGGCGCAGCGCAACCCTGCGGACAATCCCTGCAGCTGAAGAACAAAGGAGAAAACCATGCTCGATCGCAGTACCGTCCTCGCCGACACCGCACGGATCCTCGACATCGACGTCGACGAACTCGACCCGTCGGCGAGCCTCGTCGACCAAGGCCTCGACTCGGTGCGCCTGATGGCGCTCGTGGAGCAGTGGCGCAGCGCGGGAGTGGAGGTCGACTTCGTGGACCTCGCCTCCGCCCCCGACCTCGAGCAGTGGATCACGCTGCTCGCCCGCGGATGAGCGAGTGATCGTGGCCGTCTTCGAGAAGCTGTTCATCGACATCGACCCGCTGCGGACCAGTCGCGAGTTCCGGTACCTGTTCACCGCTCGTGTCGTCTCGCTGCTCGGTCTCGGTTTCCTCATCGTGGCCGTGCCCGTGCAGGTGTACCAGCTCACCGGTTCGACGGCGCAGGTCGCCGCGGTCTCCGCGGTGATCGGTGTCACCACCTTCGCGGCCACTTTCGCCGGAGGGATCCTGGCAGATCGGTACGACCGGCGGAACGTCATCGCAATCGCGCGCGGTACAGCAGGGATCGCCTTCGCGCTGCTTGCGATCAATGCGTTCCTGCCCGAACCCCAGATGTGGGCGATCTACGTGCTCGCCGCCATCGACGGAATCGCGGGCGGAATCTCGTCCACCGCGCTCATGGCGGTCACACCCAGCCTGATCCCGCGTGACAAGCTCGCTGCCGCCGGCGCCCTCATGGCGCTGACCGCCGACCTCGGCTCCATGATCGGCCCGGCTCTCGGCGGCGTCGTCATCGCCGCCGGTGGTGCGGGCGTGGCGTACGCACTGGCCGCGTTGACCACGGCCGTCACCACCTTCTGCATCACCCGCCTGCCGTCGCTTCCCCCGACCCATGTCGCCGACGAATCACCGCTGAAATCGGTGGTCTCCGGTTTCCGGTACGCGGCGCACAACCGGGTGGTCGGGCAGGTGCTCCTCGTCGGCTTCCTCGCAATGCTGCTCTCCGGCTGGGCGGTACTCATCCCCGAATTCGCCGACGAAGTGCTCGGCGTCGGACCGTCGGTGGTGGGGCTGCTCTACACCGCGCCCGCCGTCGGTGCTGTGGTGGGTTCGCTGACCAGCGGTTGGACCGGGTCGATCCGACGGTACGGGCTCGTGGTGTACCTGCTCATGGCGGTCTCTGCGGCCGGTCTGGTGGGTGCCGGGGCGACGGGTGTCCTCGTCGTGGTGCTCCTCGGGCTCGTCGCGCACGGCTTCGGTGACTCGCTTGCCGACGTCGTGCGGTACGCGACCGTCCAGCGCAACACCGCCGACGAGTACCGCGGACGGATCGCGGCGGTGTGGGGAGCGCAGGTGACGGCCGGAACCTCCGTGGGTGCGATCGCAGCCGGGATCGTGGCCTCGCTGGTGCCGATCTCCACGGCCCTGACCGTCTACGGCATCGCCGGCCTGGTGATCATCGTGCTCATGTTCGCCGCGACGCCGACACTCCGGCGGTTCGAGGACGACGGAGATCTCGAACCGGTGGGCTGATCGACGAATCGAGGGGGAGTCGGGGCGGGGGCCGGGGAACCGGCCCCCGCCCCGCTTCACAGACGGTCGTGCAGTCGCCCGTCGCGCGCCCAATCCTGGACTGCTGCATACCCTTCGCTCACACCCTGGGTGTAGGCGACGAGCGCGCCGTACAACCGGGATCCTTCGGTGGCGAGTTCGATGGTGCCCACCCAGTCGGCAGCGCGCGCCATGACGTGAGCGGAAATGTCCTGCCGGTCGCGGGTCGCGGACGACACGACCCGGAACGCCTCGTCCGCGATGCGGAAGGTCTCGCACATACCGCGCCAGTAGTACTCCGCATCCATCGCGGTGCGAAGTGATTCGTAATCCTTCGTGTCCTGCATCGCCGTGGCATCGGCCAGTCGCTGCAGTACCTGATCTGCAGCCCCGAGAGGGAAGTACGTCACGTCTTCGATGTTTTCCTTGTCGCGGCTCGTCGTTCTCACCGCAGAGATGGTGCCCGATCTCGAGCGAATAGGAAACAGCGCGTAGGTAACGGTATAGGCACGCGGCGTGTCGGCTATTCGGTTTGCAGCGGACGGTTCGGGATCAGGCACACGCACGACACCAGCACTCCCGCACACACCAGAACGGCGACGAACACCGGCGTCGCGGAAGCCGCCAGTTGCGCGGCATCAGGAGACACGGTCACTGCACCATCCGAGGCCTCGTCCCGCAGTGCCGTGTTGGCGAGCGCGCCGAACATCGCGACCCCCACTGCGCTGCCGATCGCACGTGCGAAGGCGTTCGCGCCGGTCACAACACCCCGTTCGGACCAATCGACACTCGACTGTGCCGCGATCAGGGCCGGACTGGCGATCAACCCCATCCCGAGTCCCACGAGGACGCAGCAGAGCGCGACGTACCAGGCAGAGGAGTCCACCCCGACCCTCGCCAGCAGGGCAGCGCCGCTCAGCAGTGGCACCGCACCGACCAGGCCGGTGTTGCGGAAACCGATCCGTAGGTAGAGCTTGCCCGACTGCGAGGCCGCGATCGGCCATCCGATCGTCATCGTCGCCAGAGTGAACCCCGCCACGAGCGCGGTGGTTCCCAGCGAACCCTGCACGAACGACGGCACGTACGAGGTCAGTCCGAGCACCACCGCGCCCACCAGGCAGGAGACGGCACTGGTGGTGACGAGCACGCGCCGGGTGAACAGCCGGATCGGCAGGATCGGCTCGGCAACGCGAGTCTCGATCCATCCGAACACGCCGAGCAGGGCCGCACCGGCGGCGAAGATGCCGATGCCGGTTGCCGACGTCCACTCCCAGGCCTGGCCGCCCTCGAGCAGACCGAGGATCACCAGGGCGGCACCCGCTGCGAGGGTCCCCACACCGGCCCAGTCGATGCGAGGTCGTGGACCTGCAGGTTTGTCCTCGCGGAAGTTCCGGACGAGCACCCAGGCCGCGAGGGCACACAGCGGCAGGTTGATCCAGAAGATCCATCGCCACGACAGGAAGTCGGCGAAGACGCCTCCGAAGGCCGGGCCGATCACCGCCGACATACCCCACACGCCGGCCAGATAGCCCTGTGCCCTGGCCCGCTCGGCGACGGTGTAGATGTCGCCGGCAATGGTCTGCGCCATGGGCAGCACGGCTCCGGCGCCCAGGCCCTGCACCGCCCGGAAAGCGATCAGCGCCGGCATGCTCCATGCGAGCGCGCACAGTACCGACCCTGCCGCGAATACCCCGATCCCGAACAACAGGACCGGGGTGCGACCGAAGACGTCGGAGAGCTTTCCGTACACCGGGACGAGCACGGCCTGCGTGAGCAGGTAGGCGGAGAACAACCAGGGGAACTGGGTGAAGCCACCGAGGTCCGCGACGATCGTCGGGATCGCGGTGGCGAGGATGGTGCTCTCGAGTGCCACGAGGGCGGTGGCGAGCATCAATGCGATCAGGATCGGGCCCCGCTCGGACCTGAACCCGACATCCACCCGCGACGTTGCGGCCATGGCACTCCTGTTCCCGCTTCTGCGTCGCCGTCCCGGCCTGCTGTGATCGAGTGGGATATCTGCCACGGGGTGCGGTATCACCACTCGATGAGCACTAGGGTGTCAGCGTGCGTCCTTCACTCGAGTCCTACCAACACCTCGCCGGCGGCAAGGTGCGTGATCTGTACGTGATCGACGACGAGCACCTGCTCCTCGTCGCCAGTGACCGGATTTCGGCCTACGATCACGTGCTCGAGACCCCGATCCCCGACAAGGGGCGGGTCCTCACCGCGATGAGCGTGTTCTTCTTCAATCTGCTCGACGCCACCAACAACCATCTCGCGGCGGAACCCGACGACGAGCGTATCCCCGAGGAGGTCCTCGGTCGTGCGCTGATCGTCAAGCGCCTCGAGATGCTTCCCGTCGAGTGCGTCGCCCGCGGTTTCCTCACCGGATCCGGTCTGCTCGACTACCAGGCCACCGGCTCGGTCTGCGGCGTCGCGCTGCCCGAGGGCCTCGTCGAGGCGAGCCGGCTGCCCGAGCCGATCTTCACCCCGGCCACCAAGGCTGCGCTCGGCGACCACGACGAGAACATCTCGTTCGACGACGTCGTCGAGAAGCTCGGGCTGAATCTGGCGATGAAGCTGCGCCAGGACACCCTCGATATCTACGAGCGTGCAGCGATGTACGCCTCCGATCGCGGCATCCTCCTCGCCGACACCAAGTTCGAGTTCGGTCTCGACAAGGCCGGCAATCTGGTGCTCGCCGACGAGGTCCTCACTCCGGACTCGTCCCGCTACTGGGACGCGAACGAGTACGAGGAGGGCAAGGTCCAGCCCAGCTTCGACAAGCAGATCGTCCGGAACTGGCTCACCGGACCCGAATCGGGTTGGGATCGTGCCTCCGACACTCCGCCCCCGCCGTTGCCGCAGCACGTGGTCGACAAGACGCGGGCGCGGTACATCGAGGCGTACGAACGCATCTCGGGACTGTCCTTCGACGATTGGATCGGCTGACCGCATATGACCTCCTCGAAGCTCACTCCGCCGGTCGCCGAGAAGGTGCCGCTCGAGCGCACCCATCACGGGCACACCTTCGTCGACGACTACGAATGGCTGCGCGACAAGAACGACCCCGAGGTCGTCGCCTACCTCGAAGCGGAGAACTCGTACACCGAGGCGCAGACGGAGCATCTCGCTCCGCTGCGTGAGGCGATCTTCGAGGAGATCAAGTCGCGCACTCAGGAAACCGACATGTCGGTTCCCACCCGGATGGGCGACTGGTGGTATTACGCGCGCACCGTCGAGGGCAAGCAGTACGCGATCCAGTGCCGCTGTCCCGTCACCGACGCGCACGACTGGACACCACCGAACGTCGCACCGGGAGTCGAACTGCCCGGCGAACAGGTCCTGCTCGACGGCAACGCCGAGGCGGAAGGCCACGACTTCTTCTCGCTCGGGGCGTTCTCGATCAGCCATGACGGCACGCTGCTGGCGTACTCGACCGACGTGGTGGGCGACGAGAGGTACACCCTGCGGATCAAGGACCTCACCACCGGCGAGATGCGGCCGGACGAGATCCCGGGTACCGCGCCGGGCGCCACGTGGGCCCTCGACCACAGTCACGTCTTCTATCAGACGGTCGACGAGTCGTGGCGACCCGACACCGTCTGGCGGCACGAGCTCGGCACCGCCGTCGAAGAGGACGTGAAGGTCTTCCACGAACCCGACGAGCGGTACTGGGTGGCGATCGGTTCGACCCGCAGTGAGAAGTACCTGATGATCTGGGCCGGTTCCAAGATCACCACCGAGGGCTGGGTGCTCGAATCCGACAACCCCACCGGGGAATTCCGCGTGATCCTGCCCCGTCGTGAAGGCGTGGAGTACGGCGCCGAGCATGCGGTGATCGCCGGCGAGGACCGATTCCTGATCCTGCACAACGATGTCGATCCCGCGACGGGGGAGAAGGCCGAGAACTTCGTGCTCGCCGAAGCTCCCGTCGACAACCCCTCCGCGCTGCGCACCCTGATCGAGCATCGGCACGACGTGCGTCTCGAGGACGTCGAGGCGTTCGAAGGACACCTCGTGCTCGGCTACCGCCGCGAGGCGCTCACCCGGCTCGCGGTGTGGCCGCTGACCGACGAGGGATACGGGGAACTCACCGAACTCGAGTTCGACGAAGAACTCTTCGCTGTCGGCCCGGGTGCGAATCCGGAATGGGGACAGCCCACCTTGCGTCTCGGGTACACCTCGTTCATCACCCCGAGCCGGGTCTACGACTACACCGTGAGCACGGGCGAGCTGAAGCTGCTCAAGTCGCAGCCCGTGCTCGGTGATTTCGATCCGTCCCTCTACGAGCAGCGCCGCGGATGGGCCACCGCCGAGGACGGTACGAAGATTCCGCTGTCGATCGTGGCGCGCAAGGGAACTCCCGCGAATGCACCGACGCTGCTGTACGGCTACGGCTCGTACGAGGCGAGCATCGATCCGGCATTTTCCGTCGCCCGATTGTCACTGCTCGACCGCGGCATGGTGTTCGTCGTCGCCCACGTGCGCGGTGGCGGCGAGATGGGGCGGCACTGGTACGAGAACGGCAAGTCGCTCACGAAGAAGAACACCTTCACGGATTTCGTGGCCTGCGCGCGGTACCTGATCGACACCGGTGTCACGAGCGCGGACAAGCTCGTCGCCGACGGCGGCAGTGCCGGTGGACTGCTGATGGGTGCTGTCGCGAACCTCGCGCCGGAGTTGTTCGCAGGCATCCTGGCGAACGTCCCCTTCGTCGATCCGCTCACCTCGATCCTGGATCCGTCTCTACCGCTCACGGTGATCGAGTGGGACGAGTGGGGTAACCCGCTCGAGGATCCCGAAGTGTACGAGTACATGCGCTCGTACAGCCCTTACGAGAACGTCGAGGCCAAGGACTATCCGGCGATCCTCGCGATCACGAGCATCAACGACACCCGCGTGCTCTACGTCGAACCTGCCAAGTGGGTCGCCAAACTCCGCGCCACGAAGACCGGGGATGCGCCGCTGCTGCTCAAGACCGAGATGAGTGCGGGACACGGCGGGGTGTCGGGGCGCTACGAGAAGTGGCGTGAGGTGGCATTCGAGTTCGCGTGGGTCCTCGAGACCTCGGGCGCCTATCGAGCAGAGTTCTCCGCGCAGTAGCCGGTCACCTCTTCAGGACGTAGCGGACCTGGGGACGTCCGGCCCGGCCGTACTCGGTGATCCGGGAGGCGGCTCCGTCGTCGGCGAGGCGTTCGAGATAGCGCCACGCCGTCACGCGTGAGACTCCCACGGCCGCCCCGACCTCTGCGGCGCTCCGGGGGCTGTCCGTCGTGCGGAGATATCCCGCGACGCGGGCGAGGGTCGCGGGGGAGATGCCCTTGGGAGTCGAGGGCCGGGAGTTGCTGGTGCGCAGGGCCGACATGGCGCGATCGATGTCGTGCTGGCCCGTGGCGGTCTCCGCATCGCGCAATGCCCAGCGATAGGCGAGGTACTGCTCGAGTTTGTCCTGCAGTGCCGCGAAGGTGAAGGGCTTGAGCAGATAGAGCACCACACCGCGCGAGACCGCCGTACGGACGACCTCGAGTTCGCGGTTCGAGGTGACGGCGATGATGTCCGGACTCGGCCGGCCGGCACTCAGGCGCGCAGCGACCTCCAGTCCGCTCATGTCGGGAAGTCCGATGTCGAGTAGCACCAGATCGATCGGCGCTCCGTTCCGTGCAGCCGCCGCGACCGCCCGCAGGGCGTCGGAAGCTGTGTGTGCGACGGCCGCGACCTCGAATCCGTCCACCCTTCCGATGTACTCGCGGTGAGCATCGGCGATGAGCGGCTCGTCCTCGACGATCAGAACCCGGATCACGGTCGGCTCCCGAGAGGGATCTCGGCGACCACCATCGCCCCCAGCGACGGTTCGGTGCGCAGAGTACCCCCGTGACGTGCCACGACCTGGGCGACCAGCGCGAGACCGAGACCGCGTTGTTCCGATTTCGTCGAGTACCCGCGCTGCATGGCCTGAGTGAGCGTGTCGGGGGACATGCCGGGCCCGCTGTCGGCGACCTCGACGAACATCGACGAATCGTCCTGGCGCACGGTCACCTCCACCCACGGTTCATCCGCCGACTGGGAGGCGTCGATTGCGTTGTCGATCAGATTTCCCACGAGGGTGACAAGGTCGCGCGCCGGGATCGACGGGACCGGACCCAGTTCCGTCTCCTCTGTGACGGTCAGGTCCACATCCCGTTCCGCTGCTTGTTCGATCTTGCCGAGCAGCAGCGCCGCGAGCGCCGGTTCGTGGACGGCGGTCGTCAGCCTGTCGATCAGGTGCTGGGATACTTCGAGTTCCTCGGTGGCGAAAGCAACCGCCTCGTCGGTCCTTCCGAGTTCGACCATGGTGATGATGGTGTGCAAGCGGTTCGCAGATTCGTGTGCCTGCGCCCGCAGCGACTCGGTGAACCCACGCACCGACTCGAGTTCGCCCAGGACACTGCGCAATTCGGTGTGATCGCGAAGAGTGACGACGGTGCCGATACGCCGCCGGTTCCACCGCACCGCATCGCTGTTCACGACGAGGATCCGCTCCTCGGTCAGGTGCACCTCGTCACGTACCTCGCCGGCGTCGGCGAGATCACGCACCGTCGCAGGCAATTCGTCGAAGGTGACCGCCTCGGTGGGATCCAGTCCGAGCAGCCGCCGGGCCTCGTCGTTGACGATGTCGACGCGCGGGGAACCGTTGGCAGTGCCGAAAACCAGCAGTCCTTCGCCGATCGAGTGCAGGACGGCGTCGTGGTGTTCGTACATGCGCCGTAGCTGATCGGGATTCAGTCCGAGGGTCTGGCGGCGCAGCCGACGGGCGATCAGAAGACCACCGGCGGCGGTGACCACGAGTCCTGCCGCCACGAGGCCGACGATGCCCGGCAGGCTCCGGACGAAGTTCTCTGCGATCCTCTGCCGGGTCACTCCCGCCGATACGAACCCCACGAGCTCGCCACCGTCGTCGTAGACCGGAGCAATGGTCCGGATCGACGGTCCGAGGCTGCCCGTGTACGTCTCGCTGAATGGCCGGCCGGCCCGCGCCTGCTCGGTGTGACCCGTGTACGGGCGCCCGATCTGCTCCGGAATCGGATGTGTCACACGGATTCCGTCCAGATCAACGATCACGACGAAATCCACCCCCGTCGCCTCACGTATCCGTTCGGCGCGAGCTTGCAGGGCAGCGGTGGGATCGGGCGCGAGCAACCCCTCGGCAACCTCCGGGAACGCGGCGGCGGTCACTGCGACGTCCGTCACGGCGCGCCGGGTCGCGTCGTCGGTTTCCCGGCGTTCGTCGACGACGATGAGGACACCGGCCACGATCGCTACCACGGTGAACACCACGAGTTGAAGGACGAGCAATTGGCCCGCCACGCTCATCGGCGGCCTCGTCTCGCCACGGTTCACCCTTCACCTCCTGTGAACACTATGTACACAAACTTCCCTCGCAGTGGCCGGACCACCACCATTTCTCTCGGTGACGTGATGCCGGTCACCGGCCGGGCGTGAGGGGTACCAGCCGAGGCCCGGCATCGCCCACCGAACCGCGGTCGGTGCCCGAGTCCTTGCCGGTGCACCGCCGCGTCCGCCATCCGTGACCACCGCGCGTACGAGCGGCGCGCATGATCGAAGGGCACACCATGAGCACCACAACCGTGCGGGGCGAGAAGCGCCGCGACCGCACCCACTGGTTGTACGTCGGCGTCATCGTCGCCGTTGTCGCCGGCGTCGTCGTCGGATGGCTCTTTCCCGAGACCGGTAAGTCGCTCGGGATTCTCGGCAGCATGTTCGTCGACCTGATCAAGATGATGATCAGCCCGGTCATCTTCTGCACCATCGTGCTGGGTATCGGATCGGTGCGCGCAGCGGCGAGCGTCGGGAGAATCGGCGGACTTGCCATGATCTACTTCGTGGGTATGTCCACCGTCGCTCTCGCGATCGGTCTCGGTGTCGGTAACCTGATCGACCCGGGTTCGGGCCTGACGCTGGACCCCGCGAACGTCGGTTCGGGAGAGGAACTCGCCGAGAAGGCACACGCCGCCGGCGGCACCGCCGACTTCATCGCCTCGATCATCCCCACCTCGCTGCTGTCCGCGCTCACCGACGGCAGCGTGCTGCAGACCCTCTTCGTGGCGTTGCTCGTCGGGTTCGCCATCCAGGGCATCGGCAAGTCGGGTGAACCGCTGCTGCGCGGCGTCGCGCACTTGCAGAAGCTCGTGTTCCGCATCCTGACGATGATCCTGTGGCTCGCTCCGATCGGCGCGTTCGGCGCCATCGCCAACGTGGTCGGCCAGACCGGCCTGAGCGCGGTCCTGCAGCTCGGTGTGCTGATGATCGCGTTCTACCTCACGTGCGTCGTGTTCGTCTTCGGTGTCCTCGGAGCCCTGTTGCGCGCGGTCGCAGGCGTCTCGGTGTTCAAGCTCGTGAAGTACCTCGCCCGCGAGTACCTCCTCATCTTCGCCACCTCGTCGTCCGAGTCCGCACTGCCGCGTCTGATCGCCAAGATGGAGCATCTCGGCGTGCAGCGCACGACGGTTGGCGTGGTTGTGCCCACCGGCTACTCGTTCAACCTCGACGGCACCGCGATCTACCTGACGATGGCAGCGCTGTTCGTCTCCGACGCGATGGGCAGCCCGCTGAACCTGGGTGAGCAGCTCTCGCTCCTGCTGTTCATGATCGTCGCCTCGAAGGGTGCGGCCGGAGTCACCGGTGCGGGCCTGGCGACGCTGGCCGGTGGTCTGCAGAGCCATCGTCCCGACCTGCTCGACGGGGTCGGCCTGATCGTCGGTATCGATCGATTCATGTCCGAGGCGCGGGCGGTCACCAACTTCTCCGGCAACGCCGTCGCGACCCTGCTCATCGGGACGTGGACGCGTTCGGTGGACAAGGAACGCGTCGACGAGGTGCTCAGCGGACGGTTGCCCTTCGACGAGAGCATGATGACCGACGACCACGTCCCTGCTCCTCGCGAGCCGGCGACGCTCGAGAAGGTCTCCGTCTGATCCGGCACCCGCTACGACAATGGCTGTCCGCTACGGAAACCTCCGTAGCGGACAGCCATTTCTGCAGCGACGCTACGGGCGGGCGTCGACGAAGCGCTGGTGCAGCTCACCGATGCCTTCGATCCAGCTGTCGAGCCGCTCACCGGCGCGCAGATAACGCTGCGGGTCGCGGCCCATACCCACCCCGGCGGGTGTTCCGGTGAAGATCACGTCGCCCGGGTACAGGGTGACGTTCTGCGACAACTCGGCGACCAGCGCGGGGACCGAGAAGATCATCTCCCGCGTGCGGGCCTTCTGGACCTCCTCGCCGTCGATCGCGCATCCGAGTTCGAGATCGTCCGGATCGGCGAACTCGTCGGGGGTGACGAGCCACGGACCCTGCGGGGCGAAACCGGGATACGACTTGGCGAGACCGAACTGAGGCGCCGGCCCGCGCAGCTGCGCGACGCGTTCGGAGATGTCCTGCCCCGCCGTCAGACCGGCGACGTACGACCACGCGCCGGCCGCGTCGACACCGTGTGCTTCCCGGCCGATCACGGCGACGAGCTCGATCTCCCAATCCACGTTGCCGCCGGGCGGGATCGTGACCTCGGTGTCGGGGCCGGTGAACGCCGAGACGTACTTGGTGAACACGGGCGGCAGGTGTGTGGGCGCTTCGAACCCGGATTCGGCGGCGTGGTCGTCGTAGTTCAACCCGACCGCGAAGACCTGACGCGGGGTCGGGGAGGGCGCGCCGAGTCGGTTGCGGTCGATCGCCGTCGCAGCGTCGTGGTCGGCGTCCACTTCCACTGCCCACGCCCGCACCTGGTCCCACGACGCGTAGATCGAGGCGAGGTCCGGCCCGAACCGGCCGTCGGAGGCGGTGGCGATATCGACGGCCTGCTCGCCGCCGGGGTCGCCTACTACCAGGACGGCACGGTTGTCGAGGTTGGCGATGCGCATGGGTCTCTCCTCGAGGGACTGGAAGGTGTTACCGGGCGTGGGGCCCGAACAGTTCGGACAGATCGATTCGATCATCCGAGGTCAAGATCGCGCGCACTCGGGACAGCGCGGTATCGGCGAACTTCCCGAAACCTGCATGTCGCAGATTCGCCACGAACTTGGCGTCGATGTCGGTGCGGTCGGCGGGCACCCCGCGAGGGTCACCCCACGGATGGTCGATACGGTCCACGTGGGTCCGTCCATCGCCCGTTCGTATCTCGAGATGTGCCGCAGTCAACGGGAACGATGTCTGGGCTGCAGGCCGGAGACGGACGAGGCGCGCGATTCGAAGAACCTCCGGGTCGTTTCGGAACGGGTCGTCGAAATGGGCGGGTACCGGTCGGCCTCGTACCAACGCGTTCGCAGTCTGGAACTGAAACCCGAACAGGGACGCCGGCCGGGACACCTGTGCGTCCTCCACCGGAAGGTCCAGGGGCGAGCCGGTATGGTGCGGATGGACGGTGAGGGTGATCTCCTGGATGCTGCCAGGATCGGCGACCTCGCGGAGATTCCTGGCGACGTCGATCGGACCGTGCGTGAATCGGCAACCCGGATAAGGCTTGACGATCCGATCGCCGAAGTACACCTCACCGAGTCCGGCCGTCACCGACGACTCGTCAGGGAGCCCTGTGCCATACGTGCAGAACAGGCCGAAGCGACCGTCCAGTGCACCATCGCCACCTGAATAACCGTGCCGGACGAGATCGGCGGCCTCGATACCGTCTCGCGCGGCAAGTCCCTGCACGAAGGTGAACGCATCACTGTGCTCATCGATGGCCTGGAAGGTTCCCGATACCTGCTGGAGCACCAGTCCCCACGCTCGCACCAATTCGTCTGCACTCAGGTTCCACAGCCGAGCGGCGATGACGGCCGAAGCGAACCGGTTGATCAGCCCAGGGTTGTCCCATCCGGTCCCGGGGACGAACTCGAGTGCTTTGCTGATCCGTGCTGCCACGTCGTCGGCGACTACGAGGGCCTCGAGCATCGCCCGTACCGAGGCGCCGCAGTCCTCGGCCAAGGCAACGGCCACGGGGACGGTCGTCTCCGAGATATGGGACCAGATCGGTGACGCCCCGTCGAATGGGGTCAGGGGGCCGAAATCGTAGGCCCGGGCGAGAAGCGCATTGGCGTAGGAGGCCGCGGCAGGCCCTACCTTTCCTTCCTGGAGCGCGACGGAGGACCGCCCGGGTGCGGAGTTCCGGGTGACGAGTGCTGCAGCTCGGCGGGTCGAACCGACTCGTGTGCCTGCGATCATACAGCCCAGCGTGTCGACGACGCGATCGAGGAGACACTGATCGTGCGGAGACTCGAACGCGGCATGGGGGGTCGCTTCGACGGCGTGGGATGCCAAGGTGCGTGCGAGATTCATGGTGGAGGACCTCCTGATGGCTCAGCTGCCCGGGGCCCTATTTGGAGACCAGATCGTTCGACGCAGCGACTGGGCCGCCGATTGCGGACTCCTCACGCTGCTGGATCCGGCCCAGGATCACGATGCACACGGTGCCGACCGCCAGCGGCATCGCCATCAGGTAGAAGAGGTTGCCTGCGGTCCAGCCGCTCTCCAGTAGGAAGCCGGTGCCGATCGGGGAAATGATCGAGACCAGCCGGCCGACGCCGACCATCCAACCGACACCTGTGCCGCGCAGTGATGCGGGGTAGACCGTCGGGCCCACGGCGTAGAAGCCGGCGACCGAACCGACCGCGACGATGCCGAGGAAGATGCCGAGCGTGATCGCGAGCCACCCGACGCCGAAGGCCGCACCGTAGACGGCGTATCCGATCGCACCGAAACCGAGCGTGGTCATCAGGATGTTGCGCGGAATCCACCGGAACGCTGCGGCGGCGAACAACAGGCTGCCGATGATGCCGCCGAGATTGAGGACGGTGCCGACGGTGGTGCCGCTCTGTACGTCTCCGGTGGATTCGGCCACCAGTTTGGGGATCCAGGAGTTCGCGAAGTAGTAGGCAGCCATCAGGCAGGCGTAACCGAGCCAAAGCGCGAGGGTCTTGATGCCCGTCGTACCGGTGAAGATGGCACCGAGGCGCGCGTTGTGGCGATCCGCAGCGTTCTGCTCCGGCAGCTCCTTCAGTGCCGGATGGTCCATCTTGCCGAGCATCGAGTTGATACGTTCGAGGGCGTTCTTCGGGCGACGCGCAACGAGGAAGTCGATCGACTCGGGCAGCGCGACCCAAGCGAGGACGAGCAGAGCCACACTCAGAACGGTGCCGACGACGAACAGGTTCTTCCAGTCTGCAGGGTCGAACAGACCGGCCACCACACCGGCGAGAGCAGCACCGATGGGGAAACCGGTGGCGTAGATGCCCACAACGGTGCCGCGTCGCTTCTCCGAGGCGAACTCGGAGACGTACGCGTTGAGCTGGGACATGGCACCGATGCCGAGGCCGGTGATCACACGCGCGACGATCATCGTGGCGACGTTGGGACTGATCACCGCGAGCACCATGCCCACCACGACCATGCTCATCGACACGATGGTGAGAGTTCGGCGTCCGTACCGGTCACCGAACGGGCTGAACAGGATCGCGCCGGCGGCCATACCGAAGAGGCTGCCGCTGAGAACGACCCCGAGAGTGCCGGAGCCGACACCCCATTCGTCCGACATCGGCTTCGCGGCGAACGACATCACCGCGATCTCGAATCCGTCGAGAATGATCAATGCGAGTGCTATCGCGATCGCACGGATCTGGAGGGGAGTCATTTTCGACGCCCTGATGTCAGCCAACACATCCATCGTTGATTCCTTCACTTCGGTCGCGCTCGAGGAGTGAAGCTCCGAGCTGAGTCGACACCACGCCAGGTGGCAGCAGTCACATACTGCAGCTGATGGAGACTGTGATCACAGTCGACGGTGCCACAGGGTGGCATCGTCGGCCGGTGATTCGCAACGAGATTCCGACGGTTGCCGCAGGGCGATCTCGACGACTGTCGCCGACTGCTCGATTCGATGAATGTACTCGAGTATCTCTGCGCCCGAAGTGTTCTCGGACAGCCTGGACAGTCGCAGGACCATGACGACATCACCCTCCGGGTCGTGGACGGGCACGGACAGCTGGAGAGGCGTGTAGGTCGCGGCGGGATCGATCTCCGCCGGCTCGTGGTGGACGGACATCCGCTGCAGTGCATCGATGAGTCTCTGCTCGTTCTCCGGCGTACGGTCCGGTGTGCTGAAGGCGTCGACGAGTTCGTCGAGCGTGTGGGTGTCCAGCTCTCCTGACAGCGTCACGGACCATCCGCGTTCCCGGACGCGTTGCAGCTGGATCTCCGCTGCCTCCCGGATCCCCGGCGACCGGCGTGGGACGCGATCGAGCCACTCCTCGCACGACGGAGCGCCGCGGTGACCGACCATGAGGGAGCCGAGCGGTGGGATGAAAGGGAGGCGGGTTCCGGGCATCGTCGAGTGGCTCGCCCCGTCGGCGCTTGCTGTTGCCACGAAGGCGAATTCGTCACCGAGAGGTGCGAGCAGGCTGACCTCCACACCGAGTTCGGTGGCGAGAAGTTCCATCTCCTGACGCCCACGTTCAGCCGTGCGTATGGCGGCGGCGAGGGAACGGTAGTCCGAGGCCATCAACGACCCCGGTGTGAACCGGCCGTAACCCCGCTGGAAGAACAACAGTGGCAGGCAGTTCCGTTCGGTCGCCAAGTCCCGCACCGCACCTAGGACGAAGTAATGGTCACCGGCGTCGATCACCTCCGACCACTCGCATTCGATCCACGCCGTCGTCCCCTCGAGAATCGGTGCACCGGTGGGTGACTCACGCCAGTCGACGCCGTCGAACTTGTTCTCCCGCCGCATGAACGCCCCGCAGATGTGCTCCTGGTCGGCAGCCATGATGTTGACGCAGAAGGTCCGGGACTCGCGCAGCGCGGCGAAGGTATAAGACGACTTCATCGGCATGAACGACACCAGCGGCGGATCCATCGACACGGAGTTGAACGTCCCGACCACCATGCCGAGCGGCGTGCCGTCGGCTGCGCGTCCGGTGACGATGGCGACACCGGTGGGGTAGCTGCCCAGGACGTGCCGCATGTGCTGGGGGTCTATGGGCGCGGTGGCCGGAAGGGAGGCGAGCGTGGTTGCTTCAGGCATCTGACGTAGTCCTTTCGGGGACCGGGGTGGACGGAACAGGGACGATCTCGGCAGGATCGTCGAGACGGGACAGTCGCAGGCCGCGCGGTCCGAAGCGTAGGGCCACAGCTGCGACGACCAGTAGCACCGCAGCGATCCCGACGGTGGGACGGAGGCCGATCAGGTCGGCGATCGCGCCCTGCAGAGCAGCTCCGACTGCCACCGAGCCGGTGTAGACCATCACGCTCAGCGACAGCACCCGACCCCGTATGTGGTCGGCGACGAGCACCTGCACGGTGCTCTGCCCGATGGTGAGCGCGAGGAGGAAAAAGATGCCCACGCCGACGGTGGCGGCGGTGGCCGTGGCCGTCGTCGGCGCGATACCGAAGAGTGCCAGCGTGATTCCGAAACCGATGAAGGCGACAAGGGCGACGGTCGATCGGCCGATGCGGCGCAGTGCACGTCCCAACAGGGGTACGCCGGCCATGGTGCCGATGCCGAGCCCCAGATTGAGGGCGGCCAGACCCAGCTCACCGCTGTCGAAGACGTCCTCGGAGAACGTGATCACGTGCTGGAAGATCGGCATCCCCAGAGTGCCCGTTACGAGGACGACGGTCATCGCGGTGAGGATGCCGGGGGCGGACCGGGTGTAGCGCAGACCCTCCACGAACCCTCCGCTCTTCTTCGTGGCTCGCGTGGCGGGGGCGGGTGCGTTGACTGGTTTGGCAACGACTAGCGCCACGACGACGGAGAGCACCATGACGAAGGTAACCGCGAACGCAACCGCCGGACCCCACCGGTACAGGACTACACCGGCAGCCGCGGGTCCGAACGACCGCGCGAGATTGAATTGGATCGTGTTCAGCGACGCAGCAGAGGCCAACGAGCCGCGCGGCGCGTAGTCGTTGGTCAGTGCCTGCCAGCTCGGCATCGACACGCCCTGCGCGATGCCGGTGAGCACGGCGAGGGTGAGTAGTAGCCACGGCGAGTGCCAGTTCGCGAGCCAGCACACGCAGATGGCCAGCGCCACCACGGAACGGATCAGCTGCATCCACAACACGAGCAGGCGCCGGTCGACTCGGTCGGCGATCGCACCCGCGTAGGGCCCGAGGATCATGATCGGCACGAACTGCGCCGCGGTGGCCAGGCCGACCCACGCGGCCGAACCCGTGATCTGGAAGAGCACGAAGGGGACGGCCAACGACTGGAACCATCCACCTGTGTTGGTGAGGAAAGCGCCGGTCAGAAAGACCGCGAAGCCGCGGTCTCGCAGAGCTTCGAACATCATGTGCTCTTCCTTTCTTCCGGTACGGGATCGAGGTGACGAGAAGGCGCGACCGGGGTCCCGGTCGCGCCTCCCGAACGCGTATCAGCTGTAGAGCCTGGCGGAGCGCTGGCGGGCGCCGGCGCGGTCGGAGTCGCTGAGCAGGAAGGCGGCTGCGGCCGGGTTGCCCATCTCGAGGTTCGCGGCGGTCGCGGCGGCGAAATCGGTGTTCTGCGTGAAGTGCTGGCGAGCCACGATCAGGTCGCGGTAGATGCGGGAGAGCGGGTTCGCCTCGTGCACGACGCTGGCTGACATCGACGGCATGAGCTGCTGCGGCACATTCAGCGCGGCCTCCGCGGTGCGCGCCATGTCGTAGATCCCGCGGGATGCTTCGAGATCGCCGGGGATCTCGAAATTCTCGGCCTGCTCGAAGCCTCTGCGCAGCCACCGCAGTGCGGTTTCCTGCTGGTCGGACAGGCGCACGCGTACATCGTTCATGCGCAGCAGTTCCACGCGGTCCTCGCTCAGCTTCTGGTTGTCGAAGCGGCGGGTGAACTTCTTCAACTGGGCGACGTACTCGTCGTAGAACGCCCAGGCGGCCCCGAGGGCGGGAGCACCGGCGACGAGGTTGTAGAGGTAGCCCTGCGGGATGCGATAGAGCGGGTTGACGTTGCGCTTCAGACCGGGACCGGCCTGGGCCAGCAGGATCTGACGGTCGAGCACGCGGTGCGCCGGCACGAAGACGTTCTTCAGCGATACCGAGCGCGAACCGGTGCCGCGCATGCCGAGCACGAACCAGTCGTCGATGATCTCGGCCTCCGACAGAGGCACGACGAAGTTGTGCATGATCGGCGTGCCGTCGACCTCGACCGACGCGCCGAGGATCACCCACTGCGCGTGCGTGACACCGGAGGACGACTTCCACGATCCGTCGAGGATGTAGCCGCCCTCGACAGGGGTCGCCTTGCCGTGTGGCGCGTAGGACGACGAGAGCAGGGTGGTCGGATCGTCGAGGAACAGTTCGTCCTGCAGCTGTTCCGTCATGTGCGAGACCTCCCAGTTGTGGACACCCAGGAGCATGAGGACCCAGCCGGTCGAGGTGCAGGACTTGGACACCTCGATGACCGCCTCGACGAAGTCCGCCGGGTGGGCCTCCTCACCGCCGTACCGGGTGGGCTGCAGCGCCCGGGTCAGGCCGCAGTCGATCATCGCCTGCACGGCTTCGGGAGCCACAGTGCGCTGCTGGTCGTTCTGCACGGCGTACTCGGCGACAACCGGTGCGATGTGCCGGGCACGCTCGACGAGCGACAGATCGGTGGTGGTGACGGGGGGTTCGGCATAGGTGGTCATCGGGGCTCCTTCTACGAGATGGGCGAAGAGGTGTTGGGGTCAGCGCGCGGACAGGGCGTCGGCGGGCACGTCGACCAGATCTGATCGGGGGGCGCGGCGGGTCGAGATGCCGGCGGCCTGCGCGGTCTCCCACGAGACCTTGCCGTCGCGGAAGAACTCGAGGAAGACCTGGTTGTGCAGCTCGGGGCGGTCGGTCTGGCCCTGGTGGCCGGTGTTCTCCGGGTAGAAGAACTGCACCTTCGGCAGTGCGTCCTCCTGCAGGTGGGCGGCCTCGACCGCGTAGAGCACGTCCTTGTCGCCGAACATCGCGATTCCCGGGATGGAGATGTGGTCGAGCCGGCCCGTGGTGGTGAGGCGGATCAGGTCGTCGGGGTCGGTCGGGCGCAGGACCCTACCCATATTGAGGTCGTAGTACGCCTGGTTGCGATTCGCGGCCGCCGTGCGCATCGTGACCAGTTCGTCGGTGACCCCGGACGGGTCGACGACCATCGACTCGATCATCGCGCGCATCATCGTTTCGGAACCGTCGTAGGTGCCGCCGCTACCGGGCAACGGGCCGTTCTTCTCCCGGTTGTCCACCGCGCGCATCTCGTCGCGGGAGACGAGGTCGCCGATCATGCCGGCGATCACTGCGAACCGCTCGACGCGCTCCGGATGGGCGACAACGTAATTGACGGTGGTCTGGCAACCCATCGAATTGCCGCCGAGGCAGAAGGTGTCGAGCGCGACGGCGTTGACGAAATCCTGCAGGAAGTCGACCTGGCCGCCCTGGCCGTACGCGTAGAACCGTCCGGGGTCCTCCGTCAGACCGAAGCCGGGGAAGTCGGGGCAGTAGACGCGGAAACCGTGGGCGCCGAGGAAGGGGGCCATGTAACGGAATCCGGCCGAGCCGGAGCTACCGGGGATGCCACCGTGGAGCAGGACCACGGAGGGGCCGCTCTCGCCGGAGGTCGAATAGTGGGCCTTGACGCCCGTCTGCAGCCGGACGTAGCGACTGAGCAGTCCCGGAACGTGAATCTCCTGATCGTCGGTCAACGACACGGTGTCCTCCTCGGTGTTGCGTGCATCACTTCGTGAGCAGCAGTGTGTGACGGGTTCTCGGATACGGGGTCGGGGCCTCGCCGGACGGGTTCGACAGGACGGTCCGTCAGCCGACGCGCTGATGTCCCCAGAAATGGGCGGCGTTCCACCGGCCGGGAACCCAGGTGTCCTCGTCGATCTCGAGGCCGCCGTAGCCGTACTCCATCTCCCAGCCGGACGGGGTTTTGACGTAGTACGAGATCATCTCGTCGTTGGTGTGCTTACCAAGCGTGGCGCCCAGTGGCGCAGCTCCCTCGAGAATCCGGTCGTAGGCGCGTCCGACTGTGTCGAGGTCGTCGACCTGCACCATGAGATGGCCAAGGCGCGGCCCGAAACCGGGACGGTGGGCGAAGGCCACCGAGTGGTGGCGGGGATTGCAGTGCAGGAAGGTGCCCGGGTCCGGACCGATGTCGATGTAGTCGCTCAGTCCGAGACCCAGGATGTCCATGTAGAGCTCGCGGAACGGAGCCGACTCGCTGACCGCGAACATCACGTGGCCGATGCCCATGCCGTCGGTGACGAAGCGCGCGCCGGTCGGCGACACGAACGGCGTCGACTCGCGGTGCTGGCCGTAGTAGACCTCGATGCCGTGGCCGTCCGGATCGGTAAATGCCAGGTAGTCGGTCACCTGGCGGTAGGCGGCTTCCTCGGAGCTCGCGCGGTGGGTGGAGTAGCCGTGGTCGATCAGCAACTTTTCCAGAGCTTCGATGTCCTCGGGTCCCCGGACCTCCCAGCCGACGGCGTCGATGTGTTCGACCTCGCCGCGGTGGAGATCGATTCGCCAGGCCCGCTCGTCGAGCCGGAGCTTGAGCCTGTCGTCGGTGTGTTCGACGATCTGCATTCCGTGGACGTCTGCGGCGAAGACCTTCCAGGCTTCGATGTCCCTCACGGTCGCGACCAGGTAGCCGAATGCGCGGACCCGTCCCATCTTTCCTCCTGATTGCCTGCGTCCTGTGGACCGACCACCTGCCCTCCCGGGGCAGATCGTGTCCGGCGGTGGATGACAGAGTGGCCCCGGTCATACCGGGTGGCACGGATCGTGTGCCACGGCGTGAAACTGTCGTGGAGTTCCGTCAGGTGGCACCGTCGGATTGCGCAGAGATCCCGTGTGATCTGCACCATGAGCGCTATGACCACACTCTCCCCGGCCCCGTGGGACGAAGCCCCCAAACTGGCGGCGTTGGGCATGGTTGCCAACATGCTGTTCAATGCCGGGCTGACCGGCCGCCCGGCCCGGGCCGCCGACGCAGTGCTGGCGCCGTACGCCGAGCAGGGCGCCGAGTACGTGGCGGTCACCAATTTCCGGCGAGGTGTCGAGGAAGGATGCCGAGTGGCGGGCCGGGGGGTGACCGTGATCGACACCCCTGACGGCGAGGTGGCGGTCGGCGGCTACTACTTCGGCGGTTCGGTGCATGCCACGGGCACTGGTATCCCCGACACCCTCCTCGTCCGGCCGCAGGTCTCCGCGACACTCGCGCTGCGGGTCGGACGGAAGATCGACCGGCCGGACGCGACGGTCGCGGAGATCCTCGGGGCCGTGGAAGGCGTGCATGCGGCGCTGGTCGTCCGTTGCCCACGGGTCGGTGGACCCGCAGGACCGTCGGTCCTCGAGTGCATCGCGGACAACGCTCACGCCGGACACGTCGCCATCTCCGACACCTGGATCGCACCGTCCGGCACCGACCTGGCAGAAACCGTCCTCGACGTCGAGGTGGGTGACGCCAGGGCGTCGTACTGTCCGCATCCGTCCGCGTCGCTGCATTTGGTTTCGGTGCTGCGTCGATCGGTGGAGCTGTTCGGGCCGGTGTCCGTCGGGGAAGTGCTCGTCCTCCCGGAAACCGGTCCGGCACACGAACTCGGCCCGGGAGCCAGGGCAGTGCTGCGTTCAACCGTCTTCGGGACCGTGGCGGTCGTGCGAGCAGAAGCGGAGTACGAGGTGGGTTTCGAGCCCCTGACCCACGCACACGGCCACCAGGGGTGAATTCCTTACCGTGCCCATGGGTGTGGTTGACTTCGAAAATCGGGGGTGACCGTCGTCATAAGGTGAAAGGCAGTGAACCGTGAGTTCCGGAAACCCTCAGGAATCGGCTGTCAATGTCAAGCCGAGCATCGCTGTCGGTCGTGCACTGTCGCTGCTCGACGCGTTCCTCGCCGCCGGGCACACCATGAGCTTGACCGAACTGGCCCAGCGCACCTCGCTGCCGAAATCGACGGCCTTCCGCATCCTCGGTCAGCTGACTGCGAGCGGACACGTCATCCGCAACGGCAACCAGTACCGTCTCGGAATCAAGATGTTCGAGCTGGGCAACCACTTCGTCCACAGTCGTCCGACCGGCCTCAAGGAAGTCGCCGCACCCCTGCTCGGCGACCTGTTCCTGCACGTCGGCGCCACTGTGGGACTGTCCGTCCTCGAATCGTGGGAGGTCATCCTCATCGATCAGATCACGAGTTCGCGTAACCGGATCGTCACTCCCGTCGTCGGGGGCCGAGCACCGGCTCTGAGCACCGCGTCAGGCAAGGCACTCGCCGCCTTCCTCGACGCCGAGAACCGTGAGAAGGCGATCGCCCATCACCTCCTTCAGGAACCGCGCTCGAGCCGTACCGTCCGGCACGCGGGCCGGTTGCAGTCGCAGCTCGTCGAGGTGCGCGAGAACGGGCATTCCTGGGCCTGCGACGAATTCAGCGTGGGGATGAGTGCGGTCGCATCGCCGGTGCTCGTCAACGGCCGCCCGATCGCCGCGGTGAGTGTCTCGGCGGCGACCGGTCGCCTCGACAGGACGAAGGCCGCGGCAGCGGTCCTGCGCACCTCCCGACTGATCGCCACACAGTTCATCCGGGCCCGTGAGCTTGCGCAGGATTACAGCACGGAAGAACTGCAGTGGGATATCGAGGACGAGTTCGATCGAGTCTCCTGAACGGCGCTCGTTCACCCACGATCCCTACGTGAGCCCACGAAGTTTCCCTCGGGCGCTCCCGTTCCCGGAAAAGGGGGCGGATGAGCAGTTCCGGAAGCGGGCTCACAGGCCCACAAGCTTCCGGGGACAAGGATGTAGCGCCGCTGTTCGGAGCGTGATCGAGCACACGCTAGTTTGGAAGCATGACCACGCCTTTGCAGGACATCTCGATCAACACCCTTTCGGGGGAACCCACGAATCTCGGTGCGTACGAGGGCCATGCGGTTCTCGTCGTCAACGTCGCGTCGAAGTGCGGACTGACGCCGCAGTACACGGCCCTCGAGCAACTCGCGCAGGACTACCGCGACCGCGGTCTGTTCGTCATCGGAGTACCGTGCAACCAGTTCATGGGCCAGGAACCCGGTACGCCGGAGGAGATCCAGGAGTTCTGCTCCACCACCTACGGCGTGACCTTCCCGCTGCTCGAGAAGATCGAGGTCAACGGCGAGAACCGGCATCCGCTCTACGCCGAGCTCACGCAACACCCCGACGCGAGCGGCGAGGCGGGCGACATCCAGTGGAACTTCGAGAAGTTCCTCATCGCCCCTGACGGCACCGTCGTGAACCGATTCCGTCCCCGCACCGAACCTGATGCACCCGAGGTCATCGATGCCATCGAAGCGGTCCTGCCGGCCTGAGACGACATGTTCAGCACCGAAGCGCGAGAAGCGCTGTACGACATCATCCGTATGCGTCGCGACGTGCGTGCCGAGTTCAGCGGTGAGCGACTCGACGAGGACGTACTGACGCGGATCCTGCAGGCTGCCCATCACGCACCCAGCGTCGGGAACACGCAGCCCTGGGATTTCGTCGTCGTACAGGACCGAGGGCGTCTGTCGCAGTTCGCGGAGCACGTCGCCGGCTGCCGGAAGGCGTTCGCCGACTCGCTCCCCGAAGACCGCAAGAGCACCTTCGATCCCATCAAGGTCGAAGGCATCGTCGAATCGGGTACCGGAATCGTCGTCACCTACGACCCCGAACGCGGCGGCAAGCACATTCTCGGCCGTCACACCATCGACGAATCGGGTCTCTTCTCGGCCGTGCTGGCAATCCAGAATCTCTGGCTCGCCGCTACGGCCGAAGGTCTCGGCGTGGGCTGGGTGTCGTTCTACGAGGAGGACTTCCTCGCAGATTTCGTCGGAGTGAGCCGTCCGGTGCGACCCATCGCATGGCTGTGCGTCGGTCCTGTCACGCGGCTGCAGGAAGTACCCGACCTCGAACGCTTCGGGTGGCGCCGGGGCCGGCCACTCGAAGACGCCGTACATCGCGACAGATTCGTGAGCACGGGCGTCCGCGACGCCTGACCTCGTGGGGTCGCGACCGGCACAGCTCGGTCGCGACCTCCGGGGTCACAGCTCGGTCGCGACCTTCCATGCCGAGTGGATAGCGCCCTCGATGTAGTCGACCCGGCCCGCGTCGCCGACGATGCGGACGTCGACGCCGGATCCTGCGAGCTCGTCGGCGAGTGGAGTAGCCGCCGACACACCGGACGCGACGACGACCATGCGGGCGCGTACCGACTTGGTCTCCCCACCCACCGTGAATTCCACTGTCTTCGAAGTGATTCGCTCGACGGTGGCGTTGCGATGCACCTCGAGTCCCACTTCGCGGGCATGTTTGACGGCAGTCCACCTGCGCGGCATCGCCATCGGGACCCCGAGTTGCTGTCCCTCGGCGAGCAGCGTCACACGGCTGCCCCGCTCGGCCATGAACTCGGCGAGTTCGAGCCCGACGAGTGTCCCGCCGATGACGACGACATCCTTGGCCATCGGCAGAAACCGCAGGTACCTCCGGCTCAGGGTGCGGATTCTCTCCGGACTCGTGGTGATGCCCGCGAGCTTGCCCAGACGACCCATCAGGCGCAGAACCGGAGACTGATCCGAGACGTCACCCGCACCCGTCATGAGCGCGCGCATACTGTCGCCGGTGTGCACGTGCGGCAGGTCGCCTCCGGGTACGGCCGGTCGTTCCCGCACTGCGCCGGTCGCGACGACCACCACGTCCGGATCCAGGGCGCGCACCGATGCCGCGGTGGCCTCGGTGCCGAGCCGGACGTCGATGCCGAGGCGGGTGGTCTCGGCGGTCAGCCACTTCAGCAGACGCTCGTTGTCGGGGGTGGTGAGGGTCGAGAACCACAGCGTCCCGCCGAGCCGGTCGGCCTTGTCGAGGACGGTGACGCGATGCCCGCGTTCGGTCGCGACCCGTGCGGCTTCGAGGCCTCCCGGTCCGGCTCCGACGACCACGACATGCTTCGACGTGGTGCTGCGTACGAACGGCACGAGAGTCTCGTTGCCCAACGCCGGATTGACCGCGCAGATCGGCGTGGCGTCCCAGAAGTTCTCCTGCACACAGACGTAGCAGTTGATGCACGGGCGGATCTGCTCGGTGCGCCCCTCCTGCAGTTTGGCGACCAGAGCGGGATCTGCCAGCAACTGCCGGCCCATGGCGACGAAATCGGTGGCACCCTCGGCGATCATCCGCTCGCCGACCTCCGGGAGCATGCGGCCGACGGTGATGACCGGGATCGACACCGCGCGTTTGATGACAGCGGCGTTGTGGGTGTAGAAGCCGACCTTGTCTGGCAGCGGGCCGTCGGTGAAGTTCGCGAAGGCGTTCAGCGCGGTCCCAGTGACGTGGAGGGCGTCGGCACCTGCTTGCTCGAACAGTACTGCGGCAGCGGAAGATTCCTCGACGGTCAGCCCGTTCGTCTCACCGTATTCTTCTCCTGCGAGCCGCACGATGACGGCGAGTCGGTCGCCCACTGCATCCTTGACCGCGCGGATCACCTCGCAAGTCAATCGGGCGCGGTTCTCCAGCGACCCGCCGTACTCGTCGGTGCGCTGATTGGTGTACCGGCTGAGGAAGGCGCCGAGGACGTAGTTGTGAGCTGCGTGGATCTCCACGGCGTCGGCTCCGGCGGTGGCGACCCGGCCGGCGGCCTCGGCGAACATCCGCACGAGCCACTCGATGTCGCTCTCGGTGGCCTCGTTGTAGGTGGCCTGCCTGCCGCCCTGGATGGCGGCCATACGCTGTAGTTCCTCGGGTGTGCAGTCGGCCATCGCGCTCATGTCGCTCGGTGGCTTCGGGGTGCTCGGCACGAGCTGCGGCCGGCCCTGCAGCGTGTCGATGCGTGCGACCTTGCCGTGGTGGACCATCTGCACGCACAGTTTGCTGCCGGCTTCGTGAACGGCGTCTGCGAGAGCGCGCAGCCCGGGGATGAAGCGGTCCTCGGACAAACCGGGTTCCTTCGTGCTCGCGCATCCGGCCGGATAGGCGACCGCGCAGCACCCGGTGATGATCAGTCCCGTGCCCCCGGCGGCGCGCGCGACGAAATGGTCGATGTCGCCCTGCTCGATCTCCCCGTCCTCGCAGAGGTTCATGTCCATGGCGGGCATCACCACCCGGTTGTCCAGGGCGATGGGACCGATGGTGCCGGGGGAGAGGAGGCGCGTATACGTCTGGTTCAGGACTGCCACGCCCGGACGCTATGCCCACCCGAATGTGTCGGCCGACACAGTCCCGATCAGCGGGATACAGGACGGTCCGGAAGGGGTTCACCGGGACTTCCCCTGCCGTGCAGGCTTCCGTTCACCCGTGTGCAGCAGGCTCACAGTCATGAGCGGACAGATCATCGTCTCGGTGTCGGGTATCCGGGATGTCACGCGCGACGTGGTGGACGGCTTCGCACGCGAGATGGATGCGCGCGAGGTGCCGCTGTCGTTGTTCGTCGCCCCGCGCCTGAAGGACCACTACCGCCTCGTGCAGGATCCGGCGACGCAGGAGTGGCTGCTGGAACGGCGCGAGGGCGGCGACGCGATCGTGTTGCACGGCTACGACCAGGCTGCGACGAAGCGTCGCCGCGCAGAGTTCGAGAGACTGCCGCAACACGAGGCGCGGCTGCGCCTGCTCGCGGCGGATCGTGTGCTCGAGGAGACCGGACTCCGCACGCGGTTGTTCGCTCCGCCGCGTTGGGTCGCCTCGGCGGGTGCGGAGGCGGCGCTCCCGCAGGCCGGCTTCCGGCTGATGGCCGATCTCGCCGGTATCCACGATCTCGTTGCGGGCACCGTGACGAAGTCACGTGTGTACGGCTTCGGCGAGGGTGCGAAGGCGGAATCGTGGGGGCGACGGGCGATGGTGATGGGCGCGTCACGCGTGGCGCGGCGGGGTGATCTGCTCCGGCTGGCGATCACGGGTCCCCGGCTCGCCGAGCCCGGACTCCGGCAGGCCGTCCTCGACGCCGTGGACATCGCGCTGCGCAACGGCGCCGAGCCGGCGGTCTACGGCCGGCAACGGCGTCGCGGGGGGACTGCCGCCGCGTGAGCCCACCGACCGCAGTGGGACTCCCGGTCGTCGCGTCTGCTCGGTAGTGTTGGCGGCCATGGACGCTGACGTGATCGTGGTGGGGGCCGGGCTCGCGGGACTAGTGGCGGTCGGCGAGCTCGTCGACGCAGGGCGCCGAGTCCTTCTGGTCGATCAAGAGAACTCGAACAACATCGGCGGCCAAGCGTTCTGGTCGTTCGGGGGGCTGTTCTTCGTCGACAGTCCCGAACAGCGGCGTCTCGGGATCAAGGATTCATACGAGCTCGCGCTGCAGGACTGGATGGGCACGGCCGGTTTCGACCGTGAGATGGAGGATCGTTGGCCGCGTCGGTGGGCGCAGGCCTACGTCGAGTTCGCTGCGGGGGAGAAGCACGCCTGGCTGAAGCAGCGCGGCCTGAAGATCTTCCCGATGGTCAACTGGGCCGAACGCGGAGGATACGACGCTGCAGGGCACGGCAACTCGGTACCTCGATTCCACATCACCTGGGGCACCGGCCCGGGTCTCGTCGAGATCTTCGAGAGGAAGCTTCGTGAGGGAGTCGAACGCGGACTCGTCACCCTGAAACACCGGCACCGGGTCGACGAACTCGTGGTCACCGACGGGGTGGCCACCGGTGTGCGCGGTGCGGTCCTCGAACCCACCGACGCGCCACGAGGCGTGGCGTCCTCACGCACCGTCGTCGGTGATTTCGAGTTCTCCGCCGGAGCCGTCATCGTCACCTCCGGCGGAATCGGCGGGAACTACGAGCTCGTCAAGAAGAACTGGCCCGAGCGGATGGGGAATCCGCCGAAACACATGCTCAGTGGCGTGCCGGCGCACGTCGACGGCCGGATGCTCGAGATCACCGAGAAGGCCGGTGGCAACATCGTCAACCGCGACCGCATGTGGCACTACACCGAAGGCATCACCAACTACGACCCGGTGTGGCCCGAGCACGGTATCCGGATCCTGCCCGGCCCGTCGTCGCTCTGGCTCGACGCCACCGGCAAACGGTTGCCGGTGCCTCTGTTCCCCGGCTTCGACACTCTCGGCACCCTCGAATACATCGTGAGCACGGGGCACGACCACACCTGGTTCGTGCTCGACCAGAAGATCATCGAGAAGGAATTCGGGCTGTCGGGTTCCGAGCAGAATCCCGACCTGACCGGACGCAGCCTGCGGTTGCTGCTGCAGCGCGTCAAGTCGGGTGCGCCAGGACCTGTGGAGGCTTTCAAGCAGCGCGGCGTGGACTTCGTCGTCCGCGACACGCTCGCAGATCTCGTCGCAGGAATGAACGAACTCACCCCCGACGCGCCGCTCGACTACGAACAGGTGCGCTCGGTGGTCGAGGCGCGCGACCGCGAGATGGACAACAAGTACACGAAGGATCTGCAGGTCGCCGCGGTGCGTGCGGCACGGGCCTACGCGCCCGACCGCGTCGTCCGGATCGCCGCCCCGCATCGCATCCTCGACCCGAAGGCGGGACCGCTCATCGCCGTCAAGCTGCATCTGCTCACGCGCAAGACGCTCGGTGGGCTCGAGACCGACCTGTCCTCGCGCGTACTGCGATCCGACGGCTCGGTCTTCGACGGACTCTTCGCTGCCGGTGAGGTCGCCGGTTTCGGTGGCGGGGGCGTCCACGGCTACCGGTCGCTCGAGGGCACCTTCCTCGGCGGATGCATCTTCTCCGGTCGGGCGGCGGGTCGCGCCGCCGCCCGCTGACGGATCACCTCGACGTCAGACCTCGACTCCGTCCTCGTGCGGCAGCACGCGGAACTCGGTGCCGTCCGGGGCCATTTCGCTGTAGCGGCCGTAGAAGATCCCGCGACCGTTGTCGTTGACGATGCCCTGGTGGATCGGCACGGCGACCCTGGGGTTCACCGCACGCAGGTAATCGATCGCCTCCCAGATCTTGAGCCACGGCGCGGTGGACGGAAGGGCGAGGACGTCGACGCGCTCGTTCGGAATGTACAGCGAGTCGCCGGGGTGCAGCAGCCGTGACGGATTGTCGTCGTCGCCGACGAGGAAGGCGGTGTTGTCGATGACCGGCATGTCGGGATGGATCACCGCGTGGCGGCCACCCGTGCCGCGCACGGTGACCGATCCGACGGAGAAGGAGTCGCCGGGACGCACCGCTGTCCAATCACCCTCGAGCAGGGCCGCCGACTGAGGGTCGGAGAACAATGCGGCGCCGGGGTTCGCCTCGAGCAGCGCGGGCAACCGGGTGGTGTCGGCGTGGTCGGGATGCTGGTGGGTCACCAGGATCGCGTCGAGTCCGGTGATGCCTTCGAATCCGTGGGAGAAATTGCCTGGGTCGAAAAGGAGTTTCGCACCCGAATGTTCGACGAGGATGCAGGAATGGCCGAAATGGGTCAGTCGCATGCCGTCGAGTATGCCGCCGACCCGGACGTGCCGCGCGCCCCTTCACGCCGAGGACCGATTCGAGGAGCAGAAGTGACGACCTCCGACACACCGCGCGTTCTCATCGACAAGCAGAGCCGGCCCGTCTATCGAGCGCAGGTCGCGGTGGCGGGCGCCGTCCGGGAGGCGGTGGCGGAGGCCGGTCTCGACCGCAGCCTCGTCGAACTCCTCAACATCCGCGTCTCCCAGATCAACGGCTGCGCGTACTGCCTCGACGTCCACGTCCGCGACGCCCTGAAGGGTGGTGAAAGGACGCAGCGGCTCGCAGTGCTGTCGGCCTGGCGCGAGACCGACCTGTTCACCGAGCAGGAACGCGCCGCGCTCGCGCTCGCCGAGTCGGTCACGCTGTTGCCGTCCACCTACGAGCAGGACCGCGCGTACGCCGAAGCGCGGGAGCACCTCACCGATGATCAGCTTTCGGCCGTCGCGTGGGTCGCCATCGCGATGAACTCGTTCAACCGCATCTCGATCGTCAGCCGCCACGGCGTGCGCTCGGCATCGGAAGGCTCCTGAGATGCCCGACTACGGACAGGGACTCCGGTTCGGCAGTTTCCTCACTCCCTCCGCCGCCGATCCGGTGCGCGTCGTCGATCTCGCCATGGTGTCGGAGCGTGCCGGACTCGACCTGGTGGCGATCCAGGACCATCCCTATCAGTCACGCTTTCTCGACACCTGGACGTTGCTCGGCTGGATCGCCGCGCGGACGACGACCGTGACGGTGGCGCCCGACGTGGCGAACCTGCCCCTGCGGGGTCCGGTGATCCTCGCGCGGAGCGTGGCGTCGCTGGACCTGCTCAGTGGCGGACGCGTCGAACTCGGGCTCGGCTCGGGCGCCTTCTGGGACGCGGTCGTCGCCAACGGCGGACCTCGTCGCAGTCCGGGTGAGGCGGTCGACGCACTGGTCGAGGCGATCGAGGTGATCCGCGCTCTGTGGTCGGACGAGAAGGGTGCGGCCCGGGTCGACGGTGAGTACTACCGGCTCGCCGGCGCCAAGCGAGGTCCCTTCCCCGCCCACGATCCGGGCATCTGGATCGGTGCGTACGGCAAGCGGACCCTCGGTGTCGCCGGGCGGCTCGCCGACGGGTGGTTGCCGAGTTCGTTCGCTGCGGGGCCCGACAAGCTGGGGGAGATGAGCGCCCGCGTCGACGAGGGCGCGCAGCAGGCCGGGCGCGATCCGGCTGCGATCCGTCGCCTCTACAACATCTCGGGAACCTTCGCAGACGTCGCGGACGGGTCGTTCCTGCACGGACCGCCCGGGGTCTGGGCCGAACAACTCGCCGCACTGACGCTGCGACACGGGACCAGCACCTTCGTCCTCGGAAGCGACGAACGGGCCGATCTCGAACGCTTCGCCGCGGAGGTCGCGCCTCGGGTACGCGAAATCGTTGCCGACGAACGCGGTTGAACGGACCCGGCGGGTCTCGCACGTCGTGATCTCGGCCGATGCTCGGTCCGGCGGCTGCGGCCGGTAAACTGCTGGATGTCCGGTGTCCGTTCCCGGGCGCCAGCACTACTAACGAGGAGCAGCACGTGGCGCGTGTCGTCGTCGAAGTCATGCCCAAAGCCGAGATTCTCGACCCGCAGGGTCAAGCCATCACCGGGGCGCTGTCGCGGCTGGGCTTCGCGGGCGTGACCGACGTCCGTCAAGGCAAGCGTTTCGAGCTCGAGATCGACGGCAGTGTCGACGACGCCGAGCTCGAGAAGATCGCCGAGTCGTTGCTCGCCAACACGGTGATCGAGGACTGGGCCATCCGGTGGATCGACGGTGACGCATGAGCGCACGCATCGGAGTCATCACCTTCCCGGGGACCCTCGACGACGTCGACGCCTCCCGCGCGGTGAATCTCGCCGGTGGTGAGGCCGTGAGCCTGTGGCACGGGGACGCCGACCTCAAGAACGTCGACGCGGTGATCGTGCCGGGCGGCTTCTCCTACGGCGATTACCTGCGCTGTGGCGCCATCGCCCGTTTCGCGCCCGTGATGGGCAAGGTCGTCGAGGCAGCTCGGAACGGCATGCCCGTCCTCGGAATCTGCAACGGTTTCCAGGTGCTGTGCGAGGCGGGACTGCTGCCCGGCGCGCTCACCCGCAACGCCGGACTGCACTTCGTCTGCCGCGACGAGTGGTTGAAGGTCGAGTCCGCCACCACCGCGTGGACCTCGCGTTACGAGCCCGGCGCCGAGATTCTCGTTCCGCTCAAGTCCGGCGAGGGCCGCTACCAGGCATCGGAGAAGGTGCTCGACGAACTCGAAGGTGAGGGTCGCGTCGTCTTCCGCTATGCGGGCGACAACCCGAACGGTTCGCAGCGCGGCATCGCGGGCATCTCGTCGGCGAACGGCAGGGTCGTCGGTCTCATGCCGCACCCCGAGCACGCCACCGAGGCGCTGACCGGCCCCAGTGACGACGGGCTGGGCATCTTCTACAGCGTTCTCGACGCCGTCGTGAACGCCTGAGCCCACAGCCGAATCTTCTCGACGTCCCCGCCGACCCCGGTCGGTGGGGACGTCGCTCGTTTCACGGGAAAGCGAGCGAGGGACCTCGCACCCGTCCCGACCGGCTGCGAGGTCCCTCGTTCTGTATCCGGGCGCTCGACCCCCCGATCAAGTCCCGGCGATGCCGCCGCCATCCCCCCTGACGCAACATCGCGCATCAGTCTGCCCCGCCGGAGTCGGGTTGTCCTGAGTAGGACTACGCAAATCGGACCCTCGTTTCCTGTGCCCGTGTCGGGACCGCGCGGTACCGTCCCGCCATGACAGCGACCATCGGGATGATCACCTTCGACACGTCCGATCCGGGACCCCTCGCGAGCTGGTGGGCCGAGCGCACGGGCGGTCGTATCGAGCAGGAGAACGAAGGCTGGTTCTTCATCGTCTCTCTGCCGCAAGGCATCCGGTTGGGCTTCCAGAAGGTGCCCGACCCGACGCCCGGGAAGAATCGCGTGCACATCGACCTCGTCACCGCCGACGTCGATGCCGAGGTCGAGCGCTTCACACGGGCGGGTGCAAAGGAGGTCCACCGTGAGGACATGGGCGAGGATTTCCGCTGGGTGACGCTCGCAGACCCGGACGGCAACCTCTTCTGCGTCTCCTCGGAACACTGAGGCACCCGGAAGGCGGCGAGCCGGTCGTCGGCGAGCACCCGCCGTGCACCTGATGCGAAGATGCAGGCATGTCTTCCACGCGTGCCGATGCTCAGGGACTCTGTAATTTCGTCGACCTGTCGCCGTCGCCGTTCCATGTGTGCGCGACCGTCGCGGCGGCACTGGCGGAGGCGGGCTTCGCCGAGCTGGGCGAGCAGCAGGTCTGGCCCTCCGAGCCCGGTCGCTTCTTCCTGGTGCGCGGCGGATCCCTGCTCGCGTGGAGCACCGAGGGCGTCGCCGACGATCCGGCCGCACCGTTCCGCATCGTCGGCGGCCACACCGACAGTCCCAACCTGCGCGTCAAGCAGCATCCCGACCTCACGTCGGCCGGCTGGCGACTGGTGGGTCTCGAACCGTACGGCGGTGCATGGCTGAATTCGTGGCTCGACCGCGACCTCGGGATCTCCGGTCGGTTCACCGTGCGCTCGGGCGACAGGACCGAGGACGTTCTCGTCCGCGTCGACGCGCCGGTACTGCGCGTACCGCAGCTCGCAATCCATCTGTCGGAGGATCGCAAGGGCGTGCAACTCGACCCGCAGCGCCATGTGAACGGTGTCTGGGGAATCGGGACCGAACCGCGCTCGTTCATCGCGTGGGTCGCCGAACAGCACCGGATCGACCCGGGCAGCGTGCTCGGTTGGGAACTGATGACCCACGACCTCGCCCCCAGCTCGATCGTCGGGGCCGATCGGTCATTGCTCAGCGCGCCGCGTCTCGACAATCAGGCCACCTGCTACGCGGGCATGCACGCGCTGCTCGATGCCGCAGACCACGTCGCCGCGCACGGTGGCCCGATGCCGCTGCTCGCTCTGTTCGACCACGAGGAGGTCGGCAGCATGTCCGACCGGGGTGCGTTCTCGGAACTGCTCAACACCGTCCTCGAGCGGATCGTCCTGAGCAGGGGCGGCGGACGCGAGGAGTTCCTGCGCGCTCGTTCCGGTTCGATCGTCGCGTCGGGCGACATGGCCCACGCGACCCATCCCAACTATCCCGAGCGCCACGAACCCGCCCACCGCATCGCCGTCGGTGGCGGCCCGGTCCTGAAGGTGAACCAGAACCTGCGGTACGCGAGCGATGCGACCGGCGCCGGAGCATTTGCGCTGGCCTGCGAGCAGGCCGGGGTCCCGCTGCAGCGGTACGTACATCGCGCCGACCTGCCGTGCGGCTCCACGATCGGCCCGATCACCGCCTCGAGGACGGGTATCACGACCGTCGACGTCGGTGCTCCGCAACTCGCCATGCACTCGGCGCGGGAATTCATGGGTACGGACGACGTGACGACTTACGCGCAGGCCCTGACAGCTTTCCTGACGCCGGTGTCGTGACCGCGTTCGCCCGCCCCGGGACGCCGTCCGGTGACACACTGGAGGCGGTCCTGTCCGGTCGGTCAGAACGGGGGAATGCCGTGAACGTCCCGTCCTACCCCGATCATCTGCTGTCCCTCGACGAGTGGTCGGCCATGCCCGAATCCGAAGGCCACCATATGGAGGTGTGCGAGGGCGTACTCATCGCGGCGCCCAGCCCGGGCACGGCGCACGATCATGCCGCGGTGACCCTGGCGTTGCTCCTCGACGAGAACCTGCCCGACGAATGGTGCGCGCTCGGAGGCGCCGAGGTGCTGGTGACGGAGAACCCGCTGACCGTGCGCTGCCCCGACGTGATCGTGGTGGGAAGCTCCCTGGTGGAGGCCGATCCCGACCGGGCGCCGATCTCCGAGGTGAAACTGATCGTGGAGGTCACCGTCGACGGCACCGCCCGCACCGATCGGGTCACCAAGTTCTCCGAGTACGCGGAAGCCGGAGTGCCCCAGTACTGGATCGTCGACCTCGGTGGCCCGCCCGTGATCGCGGCCTTCACCCTGGTGGACGGGTGGTACCGATTCGACGGTGAGCACTCCGGCACCGTCACCTTGGATGCGGTGGGCAGCGAGGTGACCGTCACACCGTCGACACTCGTTCCCGCACCGGTGAACCCTGTCGCCCCTGCACACGGATAGACTGGTCCCCGGCAGTTCCCGCCCGGCCTGCCGTTTTCGATCCCAGAGTGAAGGGACCCGACGCCCAGTGTCACCGCACGTGGATACCGTCTCCCACGCCGCAGAAACCCCCGATGCCGCTCAGCCCTATCGGGAGCTGGGTCTGAAGGAAGACGAGTACGACCGGATCAAGGAGATCCTGGGCCGTCGTCCTACCGACGCCGAACTCGCCATGTACTCGGTGATGTGGTCCGAGCACTGCTCGTACAAGTCCTCGAAGGTGCACCTGCGCTACTTCGGCGAGACCACCACCGACGAGATGCGCACCTCGATGCTCGCCGGCATCGGCGAGAACGCCGGTGTCGTCGACATCGGTGACGGCTGGGCCGTGACCTTCAAGGTCGAGTCGCACAACCACCCGTCCTACATCGAGCCCTATCAGGGTGCCGCGACCGGCGTGGGTGGAATCGTCCGCGACATCATGGCGATGGGCGCCCGTCCGATCGCGGTGATGGATCAGCTGCGTTTCGGCGCTGCCGATCATCCCGACACCCGCCGCGTCGTCGACGGTGTCGTGCGCGGTATCGGCGGTTACGGCAACTCGCTCGGCCTGCCCAACGTCGGTGGCGAGACCGTCTTCGACGCCTCCTACCAGGGCAACCCGCTCGTGAATGCGCTGTGCGCCGGAGCGATGCGTGTCGAGGACCTGCACCTGGCTCATGCCTCGGGTACCGGCAACAAGGTCATCCTGTTCGGTGCTCGCACCGGCCTCGACGGTATCGGTGGCGTGTCTGTCCTCGCCTCCGAGACGTTCGACGACAGTGAGGGCGGCCGCCCCAAGAAGCTCCCGAGCGTGCAGGTTGGCGACCCCTTCACCGAGAAGGTGCTCATCGAGTGCTGCCTCGACCTCTACCGTGAGAAGCTCGTCGTCGGCATCCAGGACCTCGGCGGTGCCGGCCTGTCCTGCGCGACATCCGAACTCGCTGCCGCCGGCGACGGTGGTATGCACATCTATCTCGAGCGTGTCCCGACGCGCGCGAAGGGCATGACCCCGGCCGAGGTGCTGTCCTCGGAATCCCAGGAACGCATGTGCGCGGTCGTCGAGCCCGAGAACGTCGACGCCTTCATGGCGGTGTGCAAGAAGTGGGACGTCCTGGCTACCGTCATCGGTGAGGTCACCGATGGCGATCGCCTCGTCATCGACTGGCACGGCGAGACGGTCGTGGACGTGCCGCCGCGCACCGTGGCACACGAGGGCCCGGTCTACGAGCGTCCCGTGGAACGTCCGGCATCGCAGGACGCACTGGTCGCGAACACCACCGCGGGCCTGAAGCGTCCGGAGAGCGCGGACGAACTGCGTGCCACCCTGCTGAAGATGCTGGCGTCGCCGGCACTGTGCAGCCGCAAGTGGATCACCGAGCAGTACGACCGGTACGTGCGCGGCAACACCGTGCTCGCCGAGAACGCCGACGCCGGTGTGGTCCGCATCGACGAGTCCACCGGACGCGGTATCGCGCTCGCCACCGACGCCTCCGGTCGCTACACCCAGCTCGATCCGTATGCGGGTGCCCAGCTCGCCCTCGCGGAGGCCTACCGCAACGTCGCGGTCACGGGCGCGACCCCGAAGGCCGTGTCGAACTGCCTGAACTTCGGATCGCCGGAGGATCCCGGCGTGATGTGGCAGTTCCAGCAGGCCGTGCGCGGTCTCGCGGACGGCTGCGCGCAGCTCGGCATCCCGGTCACCGGCGGCAACGTCAGCTTCTACAACCAGACCGGTGCCACCGCGATCCTGCCGACGCCGGTCGTCGCCGTGCTCGGCGTGATCGACGATGTGCACCGCCGCATTCCCACGGGCATCGGCCTCGAGCCGGGGGAGACGCTCATCCTGCTCGGCGAGACCCGCGACGAGTTCGACGGATCGATCTGGGCGCAGGTGGAGCACGATCACCTCGGTGGCGTTCCTCCGAAGGTCGACCTCGAGCGCGAGCGTCTGCTGTCGGAAATCCTCACCGCGGGCTCGCGTGACGGTCTGATCTCGGCCGCGCACGATCTGTCCGAGGGTGGACTCGTGCAGGCTGTCGTGGAGGCCGCTCTCGCCGGCGAAACGGGCTGCCGGATTCTCCTGCCGGAGGACGCCGATCCGTTCGTGACGCTGTTCTCCGAGTCGGCCGGGCGCGTGCTCGTCGCGGTACCGCGCACCGAGGAATCGCGATTCACCGGAATGTGCACTGCACGGAACATGCCGTGGGTGCGCATCGGTGTCGTCGACGAGGGATCCGACTCCGTCGAGATCCAAGGTCTGTTCTCGATCCCCATGACCGAGCTGCGCGAGGTGTGGGAAGGGACCCTGCCGACGCTGTACGGATAATTGTGCCGGCGACCCAGGTCGATCGGCTGGCGGCGCTCGCGGCCCGGCAGGGCCGCATCATCGCCGTGGTCGCCGAGTTGGGTGGCCGTTATCCACTGACCGCTCGGATCTGGGGTTGGCTGAGCCTGGATTACACCGGGATCGCCTTCGCCGCGCTGTTCTTCTGCTGGTCGTTGACGCCGTCGTTGCTCCCGCGGGACTGGTTGTTCCAGGGGATCATCGGCGGCATCAACGCGGCGGTGGGGTACGGAGTCGGTTGCGTCGTGGGCTGGGCCGTGGCCCGGTTCGTGCTCGTGCGGGTTCCGTGGTGGCCCCCGTCCCTGCCCGTTCTGCGCGCTGTCCGGGTGGCGGTGCCTGTCGCCGCTGTCTTCGCAGCGCTCGTCGCACTGGTGCTGTCCGCCCGAGACCAGCGCGAGCTGGCCGCTCTGATGGGGGAGGAAGGCAGCACCACCGGCGGCTATCTCCGTACGATTCTGTTGAGTCTTGCGGTGTCGGCCGCACTCGTCGGGCTGTGGCGCGGACTGCGGGATGTCGGTCGCTGGGTGGCGGCCAAGTTGATACGGCGGACGAGGATGCCGCTGGGTCTGGCCCGCACGCTGGGTGTTCTCCTCGTCGTGCTCGTGACGTTCATGCTCATCGACGGCATACTCGTCCGCGGCACCTATTTCCTCTTCAACCAGGCATTCAGCGTGCGGGACGAAACCACGCGCCCCGGTGCCGTCCAGCCGGTCGATCCCGCCAAGTCGGGCAGCCCCGAATCTCTCGCCGGGTGGGAAACCCTGGGATACGAGGGCCGGAACTTCGTCTCCCGAGGACTCGATGCCGAGGAACTGACCGCGGTCAACGGTCCCCCCGCCCAGGAACCGATCCGGGTGTACGTCGGCCTCGAGACCGCACCCACACCGGAGGAACGCGTCGAGCTGGTCGTCGCCGAACTCGAGCGGACAGGCGCGTTCGACCGGTCCGTGCTCGTGCTGATTCCCACCACCGGAACGGGCTGGGTCAACCCGACTGCCGCTCGTGCGATGGAACTCGTCCACAACGGTGACCTGGCCATGGTGGCGTGGCAGTATTCCTACCTGCCGAGCTGGATCTCATTCCTCGCCGATCGTGAAAAGGCCGCTGCCGCAGGAAAGTTGCTGATCGAGCGCGTACACGAGCGATGGTCTCAACTGCCCGAGGACGATCGTCCGCAACTGTTCCTGTACGGCGAGAGCCTGGGCACGCAGTCGGGCGAAGGTGCCTTCGACAGTCTCGCCGAGATCCGGGCGGAGATCGACGGGGTGCTGTGGGTCGGGCCCCCGAACTCGAACCGGCTGTGGCGGCAACTGGTCGATCGCCGCGACCCCGGCGCCACCGAGGTGCGGCCGGTCTACGCGGACGGCCTGGTCGTGCGCTTCGCCGACAGCCGGGAGACGATCCTCGAGCCCGACACGCCCTGGCTCGATCCCCGGGTGCTGTACATCCAGCACGCCTCGGATCCCGTGGTGTGGTGGTCGCCGGATCTGATGTTCTCCCGTCCCGACTGGCTCGAGGAACCGCCGGGATCCGATCGTCTGCCGCATATGCGGTGGTTCCCCTTCGTCACCTTCTGGCAGGTCTCCGCCGATCTCACCAACGCGGCGGGAGTGCCCGACGGGCACGGCCACAACTACGGGACGTCGGTACTCGACGGTTGGGTCGCGATCACCCAGCCGGACGGCTGGACCGAGGCCGACACCGAACGGGTGCGCACAGCCATCGAGGTGTACGCGGGCGATGACGGACCCGAGAAGTGAGTTCGTCGTCGAAGACAGCGCTGGCATGTGCCGCCGCGCTGGTCGGATGGAACAACCTCGTATTACCGGCGGCGGATCTTGCTCCGCGAGGCAGGGCGGCCGCGAATGCGCTGGTAGGTATCGCTCTCGCCGCGGTGACCCGCGCGGCCGGTGTCTCCGCGGACGAACTCGGCTGGCGTAGACCGGGCAAGGGCGTGCTGTGGGGGACTGCGTCGGCGGTGGTGCCGGCCGTGGCCTACTCGGTGATGCTCGCCGTCCCGGCCGCGCGACGACGGATGGCGGCGGGCGCGCGACGAGCCGACCACACCGAATGGGTGTTCGTGCACATTCCGTTCGGGACCGTCCTGGCAGAAGAGCTGATGTTCCGATCGGTGCTGTATGCGCTCGCGCGCCGCGCCTCGCGCCGGTGGGGTCGTGTACTCGGGGCCGCCGCTTTCGGGCTGTGGCATGTGCTGCCCGCCCGTCATGCGGGCGATTCGGTTCCCGGAACCGTCGTACTCACTGCCCTGAGCGGTGTTGCGTTCGACGAAATGCGGCGACGCACCGGCAGTGTCGTGGCGCCGATGCTGGCGCATCTGGCGATCAATGCCGGCGGCGCGGTCGCGGTCGGTATCGCGACGAGACCGGACGCCGAGAATCGCGAGACGCGCCGCTAGGCTGCGGTGACATGGCACCGCGTAGACCCGTCGATCCCGCCGAGCTGCGGGCGGTCCTCGAACGGATCAGCCTGTGGGTGACGGGAGAGAGCGACGAGAAGCCCTCCCGTGCCGATCTCGCGGCCGCGGTGCGGCTGAGCGCCCGCACACTCGAGCAGATCGCGCCCGGAGCGAGCGTCGAGGTACGGGTGCCGCCGTTCGTGGCCGTCCAGTGCATCGAAGGGCCGCGTCACACGCGCGGGACCCCACCGAACGTCGTCGAGACCGATCCGCGCACGTGGCTGCGGATGGTCGTCGGTGGCGTCGATTTCGACGAGGCGGTGGCCGCGGGGTCTGTGGAGGCCTCCGGCGGGCGCGCAGCGGAGATCGGTCGGCTGCTTCCGCTCGCCCGGCTCTGACCCCCGGCGGAGCCGGGCAGCACCGCAGCGGCGGGGTGCGTGGGCTGGAGCTCCCCGTACTGGCCGTAGAATGAGTGAGGCCCCGCTTGTCCAGCCTCAGGGAGCACGTCCGTGACCAGTGCCGATCTGTCGGTCCACACACGTAATCTTCTCGCCTCTACAGAACCCGAGAACGAACCGCGCGAAGAGTGCGGTGTGTTCGGAGTGTGGGCTCCCGGCGAGGACGTGTCCAAGCTCACGTATTACGGCCTTTATGCGCTGCAGCACCGTGGGCAGGAAGCCGCCGGTATCGCCGTTGCGGACGGTTCGCAGGTTCTCGTCTTCAAGGACCTCGGCCTCGTCAGCCAGGTCTTCGACGAGCAAACGCTCGCCGCTATGACCGGTCACATCGCTATCGGCCACTGCCGTTACTCCACCACCGGGTCCACCACCTGGGAGAACGCGCAGCCGATCTTCCGCACCACCGCCTCGGGCTCGGGTGTGGCGCTCGGCCACAACGGCAATCTCGTCAACACCGCAGAACTCGCCGAACGTGGCCGCCGTCTCGGTGTACTCGATCCGACGCGGCCCGGCGCGGCGACCTCGGATTCGGACACGGTCGGGGCGCTGCTCGCTCACGGAGCCCGCAGCAGCACGATCGAAGAGGCTGCGATGGAGCTGCTCCCGCAGCTCCGCGGCGCGTTCTGCCTGACGTTCATGGACGAGCACACCCTCTACGCGGCCCGCGATCCGTGGGGCATCCGGCCACTGTGCCTCGGACGACTCGACCGCGGCTGGGTGGTCGCGAGCGAGACCGCTGCGCTCGACATCGTCGGCGCCTCCTTCGTCCGCGACATCGAACCCGGTGAACTGCTCGCGATCGACGCCAACGGTGTGCGCTCGTCGCGGTTCGCCAATCCCGAGCCCAAGGGCTGCGTCTTCGAGTACGTCTATCTCGCGCGCCCGGACTCGACCATCGCGGGTCGCTCGGTGCACGCGGCACGGGTGGAGATCGGCCGCAGGCTCGCGAAGGAACACCCTATCGACGCCGATCTGGTCATCCCGGTACCCGAATCGGGCACTCCGGCGGCCGTCGGATACGCCCAGGGCTCCGGACTGCCGTACGGACAGGGGCTGATGAAGAACGCCTATGTGGGGCGCACTTTCATCCAGCCCAGTCAGACGATCCGGCAACTCGGTATCCGGCTCAAGCTCAATCCGCTGCGCGAGGTGATCCGTGGGAAGCGGCTGGTCGTGGTGGACGACTCGATCGTGCGCGGCAACACCCAGCGCGCGTTGATCCGGATGCTGCGTGAGGCCGGGGCCCTCGAGATCCACGTTCGCATCGCCTCTCCGCCGGTCAAGTGGCCGTGCTTCTACGGCATCGACTTCGCCTCGCCGGCCGAACTGATCGCCAACGGCGCGGGCACACGCGACCGCAACAACGACGACGGACACGACTACGACGAGATGGTCGAGACGGTGCGCCGCTCCATCGGCGCCGACTCGCTCGGGTACATCTCCATCGACGGGATGATCGGCGCGACCGAACAACCGGCATCGCGACTGTGCGCCGCGTGCTTCGACGGTCACTACCCGATCGAACTGCCGAAGGAGCACGCGGTGGGCAAGAACGTCCTCGAAGGCGTCGTCGACACCGATTCGGTCACCCCGACGGTGCTGGACAACGACAACGCGGACGTTCTCAGTCGGCCGTAGAAGCTGGTCGGGTACCGTAAGTGCCGCGGTCGGCGCGGTTCGGTGTGCGTTCGCATGCCCGGACACAGGTGCCGGACCCGCAGTTAGCCAATATTCACGACAAGACACAACTCGAGGCTGGAGCCGACAACTCATGACCGAGGACGCAACCCCCGGAGCTTCCTACGCCGCGGCGGGCGTGGACATCGAGGCCGGTGACCGAGCCGTCGAACTGTTCGCCCCGCACGCGAAGAGGGCCACCCGCCCGGAGGTCATGGGCGGCCTGGGCGGGTTCGCCGGTCTGTTCGCACTCAAGGACGGATACAAGGAGCCACTGCTCGCGGCCTCGACCGACGGTGTGGGTACCAAACTCGCGGTTGCGCAGGCCCTCGACAAGCACGACACGGTCGGTCTCGACCTCGTCGCGATGGTCGTCGACGACCTCGTGGTCTGTGGCGCCGAACCGCTCTTCCTGCAGGACTACATTGCCGTCGGCCGCGTCGTGCCGGAGCGGGTCGCGGAGATCGTCGCCGGCATCGCCGAGGGATGTGTCCAGGCCGGCTGCGCGCTGCTCGGCGGTGAGACCGCCGAACATCCGGGTGTGATGGCCGCGGACGACTACGACCTGTCCGCAACCGGCGTCGGCGTCGTCGAGGCGGAGAAACTGCTCGGCCCCGAGCGTGTGCGTCCCGGCGACGTCGTGATCGCGATGGGTTCGTCGGGTCTGCATTCGAACGGTTACTCGCTCGCCCGCACGGTGTTGCTCGACATCGGCAAGATGAGCCTGACGGCGCACGTCGACGAGTTCGGTCGCACGCTCGGTGAGGAACTGCTCGAGCCGACCCGCATCTACGCCAAGGACTGCCTCGCGCTCGCTGCGGAGACCGAGGTGCGCACCTTCTGTCACGTCACCGGTGGTGGTCTCGCCGCGAATCTCGCGCGTGTGATGCCCAAGGGTCTCGTCGCCGAACTCGACCGCACCACGTGGAGCCCGGCTCCGGTGTTCGGGCTCATCGCGCAGCGCGGGCGGGTCGAGCGGGCCGAGATGGAGAAGACGTTCAACATGGGCGTCGGCATGGTGGCGATCGTGGCTCCCGAAGACGTCGACCGGGCTCTGGCAGTGCTCACGGCCCGCCATATCGACTGCTGGACGCTGGGCACGGTCCGCAAGGCGCAGGATGGTGCGGACGAACGCGCCGTGCTGCTCGGAGATCATCCGCGGTTCTGAGAAGCGGCACACGAGCACGACGAAAGGCCGGTCCCACAACTAGTGGGAGACCGGCCTTTCGGCGTGTTGCCGTATTACGGACTCGTAAGTCGCAAACTCGGAGGCTGCGGACGGAAAGGAGCGCTGTCCGGCCCCGCGTCGAACGCCGACCACATCACCGGCGGAGGGGGAGCCGAATGTCGGCCTCCCCCTCCGCCGGAGAGAAGAAGTGGATCAGCGACGCCAGTCGTCGTCGTAGTCGTCGTCCCATCCGGAACGCTGCTCTGCGAAGACTTCGTCCCGCTGCGAGTTGGTTGCTCCGCCAGACAGCTCTCGCTGGAGGCTCTCGAAGTCGGTGGACGGCGAGCTGTACTTGAGTTGCCGTGCAACCTTGGTCTGCTTTGCCTTAGCCCGGCCGCGGCCCATGGCCAACCCCCTCGCGCTTTGACGGGGCGGCCTGGGGAAAAGTGGCGGCCCCGGTGTGTTGAGTATTTTCCTGTCGCCCACTTTAGCGTGGAAAGTTCGGTTGCGCCTCCACACACCCGGGTGGGCCGGTATCCGTTACGGCTCATAACGACCCGACCTGCGCTGATGCTGTTGAAATGTGATAAAGATGCCCTTCAGAACACCCCCGGAACGGCCCGGATGGTGCCGACTCGCACGCCGCCGCCGGAGACCGGTGCCGACGAGAGAACGGCCAGCCTTTCGGAATCGAAGACGGCCGAGGTCGCGGCGGCACTCGCCCCGAGGCGGTGGAGCAGTGCCGCTGTCAACGGAAGCCGAGCCCGCTCGTGCCCGTCGTCGATCTTGAAAGCGAAGGACGTGCCGTCCGGCAGAGCTCCGGCGTGGACCCCGTCCGCACCCGCCTTGCACAGCAGGCCGGGCACCGCGCGCATGAGCTTCAGGTCGTCCTTGCCGGTGCCGGAGATCAGGAACGGATGCTCGCGCACCGCATCCGCCACGGCGCGTTCGGGAGTGCCGGCCTCGGCGGTCGCCAGTCGCGCGTAGGCGCGCGCCAGATTGAACAGCGGGACGGGCACGATCGGAAGGCCGCACCCGTCGATGCCGAGGTCGGTGTCCTCGATGTCGCCGGTCAGTTCGAGGATCGTCTCCGTGACGATCTGCTGCAGCGGGTGGCCGGAGTCGAGATAGCCGTCGGTGTCCCAGTCGTTCGCCGCGCACGCCGCGAGCATCGCCGCGTGCTTGCCCGAACAGTTCATGTAGATCGATCGAGGTGGGCGTCCGGCCGCGAGGAGTTCGGCGCGCGTAAGTTCGTTGCCCGGCAGATCCGGAGGGCAGCGCAGGTCCTTCTCGTCGAATCCGGCCCCGGCGAGGACCTGCTCGACGGCCTCGATGTGGTCGGCCTCTCCCTCGTGCGACGCCGTGGCGATCGCAAGCTCCGCAGAATCGCGCGGAACGAAGCCGGCGCGCAGTAGGGCGACCGCCTGCAGGGGCTTGTTCGACGAACGGGGGTAGATCGGCGTGTGCACCTCACCGAGCGAGACCAGAACCTCGCCGGCCGGATCCAGCACGATCAGCGACCCGCGGTGCACGCATTCCCGGAAGCCGGAACGCACCACCTCGACCAATTCCACGCTCAACGGGTCTCTCCCTTCCGTGCCCGTCCCACGAGTCGACGAGCTTTGTCGGCGACCTCGGGAGCGAGGTCGGTCTGCTGCCCGAGCATGGCGGCGACCCGCTCGTGACCTTGCCCGGTGAACAGATCGCGCACCGTGGCTCCGTGGGAGGGGACGTGCTCGACGACGATCGTGTCTCCCGCGCGTACCGGTCCGCCGGTGATGACCGCGAGGTACGCGCCGCAGTCGCCGCGCGCAGTGAAACGTGAAGCCCAGTCGTCCTCGTCCGACCGCATCGCGAAGGTTCTACACGGTGTGCGCGGTCCGGTCACCTCGAGAAGCGGCCCGCTCTCACCCACGCGCCAGCGCTCACCGATCACGGCGTCGGTGGGGGAGACGCCGGCGACGTGAAGGTTCTCACCGAACCATCCGATGGGCAGTTCCCTTCCCAGTTCGCTGCCCCACCGCTGAGCCTCGTCCTGTGAGTAGGCGTAGACGGCTTTGAAGCGGCCACCGTGATTGAGGGTGTCGCATTGGCGGTCGCCGGCCAGACCGAGTTCGCCGACGTGTACCGGCCCGTGGACGGGACGCTTGTCGATTGCGGTGACAGGATTGCGTCGTAGTCCGGTTTCGTGGAGCGTGTGCACCACACACACCGCTGCGACCGTGCCCGCCGCGACTGCCGGTCGCGAGGCCCGCGCGATCACCGGCCGCGCAATCGCTCGACCGCCGCCCTTCCTGCCTGGATCCCGTCGTCCGGAGGAACGGAATCGGGATCGATCGAGGCTGCGCACGGTCCCGCGACGAGTGCGGTGCCGGGGGTGATGGTGCGCTTGACGAGTGCGAGCGCGATCGGCCCGAGTTCGTGATGATCGACGACGGTGCCGATCCGGCCGACCGTGCGGCCTCCGGCGGTGATGTCGTCGCCTGTTTCGGGGCGACCGTCGGCGGAGCCGTCCAGATGCACCAGGACGAGATGTCGGGGGGGCTTGCCGAGATTGTGGACCCGCGCGACGGTCTCCTGACCGCGGTAGCACCCCTTGTCCAGGTGCACGGCGCCGTGCTGTTCCGGTCCGCCGATCCAGCGCGCCTCGTGCGGGATGGTCCGGTCGTCGGTGTCGACACCGATCCGGGGACGTACGGCTTCGACCCGCAGTGCCTCGAAGGCCCAACTGCCGGCGGGACGCACCCCCGCATCCTTCAGGGCACCGACGGTCGTTGTGAGTGTGTGGCGCGGAACGAGGAGGTCGAAGGCGTGCTCGGTGGGCCACGGCATACGCCGGACGAACCCTCCGGAGGGCAGGGCGACGGCCGTGTAAGGCTCGGTCGGTAGTGCGTCGATGCCGAGCGCCGACAGAACCGCGGGACGGTGCAGTTCGGGGCCGAGGAGGGTCAGCACCGCGAGTTCGTTACCGTCGCGGGGTTCGGCCTTCGACCAGAAGACCATCTTCTTCAGGAAGGCGAGCAGGTCGGGTCCCCGGCCGGCCTCGGTGTCGATCCACGTCACGCCGTCGATGTCGGTCTGCACGAAGTGGTGTTCGACGCGGCCGTTGGCGTCGAGGCTGAGATTCTCGGCGGACCTACTGTCGGGGAGCGTGGCGACGTGCTGGCTGGAGATGGTGTGCAGCCAACTCAGGCGTTCGTCGCCGGAGATCGCGATGACGAAGCGGTTGGACCGGTCCACCACGGCGGCTCCGGTCGAGGCAGCACGTTGTTCGCCGAGTGGGTCGCCGTAATGCCAGGGAACTCCGGCATCGGGCCCGCCGGAAGGCGAGGCGACTGCGCCGGGAAGGGCGAGCAGGGCACTTTCGGACACGATAGGAGACTCGGTCACGACATCAGTCTATGGGGAACCGGCCGATGGGTCTGCCAGTGGCTAGGCTGAGCGGCATGGCTGAGCGGGTGCTGGTGACGCTGGACGGTGAGGTGAGGGATGCGGACGCGCCCCTTCTGTATGCCGACGATTTCGGTGTTCTTCGCGGCGACGGGGTCTTCGAGACGCTGCTTGTGCGCAACGGCAGGGCGTGCGCACTCGAACTCCATCTCGCTCGTCTCGTAGCCTCCGCGGAGGCTGTGCAATTGCCCGAGCCGGACCGCGACGACTGGCGACTGGCCATCGACGTAGCGCTCGAGAGGTGGGGCGCCGAGAAGGAAGGCGTCCTTCGTCTGGTGTACACGAGGGGTCGCGAGGGCGGCGACGCACCGACCAGCTTCCTCCTCGTCACTCCGGTGGCCGAGCGGGTCGGTACTGCCCGGCGTGACGGTGTATCGGTCGTGACCCTGGAGCGGGGATTCTCGATCGACTTGGCGCGGAAGGCGCCGTGGCAGCTGCTGGGGGCCAAGACGCTCTCCTACGCGACGAACATGGCGGCGTTGCGACATGCGGAGTCGGTCGGTGCGGACGACGTGATCTTCGTCAGTGCCGAAGGTTACGTACTCGAAGGCCCGCGTTCGACGGTCTTGATCGCCCGCGGTCGGACGCTGATCACGCCGCCACCGGAGCAGGGCATTCTGCCCGGCACGACCCAGCAGGCGCTGTTCGACATGGCCGGTGAGCGGGATTTCGCGGTCCGCTACGAACCGCTGCGACCCGCCGACCTCATCGTTGCCGATGGAGTCTGGCTGATCTCGAGCGTGGCTCTGGCGGCGCGTGTGCACACCCTCGACGGGCATTCGCTGGTCCGGCGCGTGGCGCCCGGTGAGGTCGAGAACTTGGTCGACGAGGCGGTCGAAGCCGCTTCTTGACCGGCCGGGGCGGGTCTACGCTGGAGTAGATCCGTAGCTGTGTGACGTGAATCCGATGTGTCGGGCGACACGAACGAGTTCCACTTCGCGGATCCGCTACTACATTCGGTAGTAGCAACGCCGGTGCGGCGGTGCCGGCACGACTTTGCGAAATGAGAACCGCAGCGCCGCCCACGCTACGGATTTGTGCCTGAATCGGGCTTCACCTCGGAGTGGCAATGGACGTCTTGGATCTGTCCCGGTGGCAGTTCGGGATCACGACGGTGTATCACTTCATCTTCGTGCCGCTGACGATCGGCCTAGCACCGCTCGTCGCGATCATGCAGACGATGTGGGTGGCCACCGGTAAGGATCACTGGTACCGCCTCACGAAGTTCTTCGGGAAGATGTTCCTGATCAACTTCGCGCTCGGTGTCGCGACCGGCATCGTGCAGGAATTCCAGTTCGGCATGAACTGGAGCGAGTACTCCCGCTTCGTCGGCGACGTCTTCGGAGCGCCCCTCGCCCTCGAAGGTCTCGTCGCGTTCTTCCTGGAATCGACCTTCCTCGGCCTGTGGATCTTCGGCTGGACGAGACTGCCGAAGCTTCTTCACCTGGCGACTATCTGGCTCGTCGCGATCGGCGTGAACGCCTCTGCCTTCTTCATCATCGCGGCGAACTCGTTCATGCAGCACCCGGTCGGCGCCGTCTACAACCCCGAGACCGGACGTGCCGAACTGTCGAGCATCTGGGAACTGCTCACCAACAGCACCGCACTCGCGGCCTTCCCCCATGCGGTCACCGGCGGATTCCTCACTGCCGGCACCTTCGTCGCGGGTATCGCAGGCTGGTGGATGGTCCGCAACATGCGACGTTCCGCCGCACTCCGTGCTTCGGAGCCCGAAGAGGCACAGCAGCTCGAGAACGACGCCCGGGGGCTGTTCCGCCCCGCCGCGCGACTCGGCCTGCTGGTCATGATCATTTCCGGCATCGGGTTGTTCGTCACCGGAGACATCCAGGCCAAGCTCATGTTCGAGCAACAGCCGATGAAAATGGCTTCGGCGGAATCGTTGTGTCACACGGAGACCGATCCAGACTTCTCGATTCTCACCATCGGCACGCACAACGACTGCGACGGCGTCACCCACGTGATCGAACTGCCCTACGTGCTCCCGTACCTGGCGGAAGGCCGCCTCGACGGAGTGACACTGCAGGGTGTCGAGGATCTGCAGGCGCAATACGAGCAGCAATTCGGTCCGGGCAACTACAAGCCGAACCTTTTCGTCACCTACTGGTCGTTCCGCGCGATGATCGGTCTCGCGGTGGGCTCCGCGGCGCTCGCCGTCGCCGGTCTGTGGGTCACCCGCGGGGGACGAGTACCCGACCAGAATTGGTTCAAATGGCTGTCGCTCCTCGCCATCCCCACGCCCTTCCTGGCGAACAGCGCAGGATGGATCTTCACCGAGATGGGACGTCAGCCCTGGGTGGTGCACCCGAACCCGACCGGCGTCGACATGGTCCGGCTCACTGTCGACCAGGGCGTTTCCGATCACGCACCCTTGACGGTCCTGGCCTCGCTGATCGCGTTCACCGTCGTCTACGCGGCGCTCGGTCTCGTGTGGTTCTGGCTCATCCGCAAGTATGCGATGGAGGGCCCGCAACCGCACGACGCCCAGCCCCCCGGCTCCGACGACGATACCGACGACACGCAGCCGAAACAGCTGTCCTTCGCGTACTAGGAGTGGGCGGACATGGGACTTCAGGAAATCTGGTTCATTCTCATCGCGGTTCTGTTCACCGGCTACTTCATCCTCGAAGGGTTCGACTTCGGTGTCGGCATGCACTTCCCGGTGCTGGGACGCGGCGCGACCGTCGAGGCCGACACCAGGCGCCGGGTGTTGCTCAACACCATCGGCCCGGTGTGGGACGGCAACGAGGTCTGGCTCATCACCGCGGGAGGGGCGCTGTTCGCGGCGTTCCCGGAGTGGTACGCGACCCTCTTCTCCGGGTTCTACATTCCGCTCCTGTTGATCCTGCTGGGGTTGATCGTGCGGGTGTGTGCGATCGAGTGGCGCGGCAAGATCGACGATCCGAAGTGGCGGCGACGCTGCGACTGGGGAATCATCTTCGGCTCGTGGGTACCCGCGGTGCTGTGGGGTGTGGCATTCGCCAACATCGTGCGTGGAGTCCCGATCGACGCGGACAAGCAGTACGTCGGCGGATTCTTCGACCTGCTGAATCCGTACGCCCTCCTCGGTGGCGTCACGACGGCACTGGTCTTCGCGCTGCACGGTGCTGTCTTCCTCGCCCTCAAGACGGACGGGCAGGTCCGGACCGACGCGGTGGCGCTGGCCCGCAAACTGGCCGTTCCCACGCTTGTCGTGGCGGGAGGGTTCGTGGTCTGGACCCAGCTCGCCTACGGCAAGGATTGGACGATCCTCCTCGCCGCGGTGGCGGCAGTCGCGCTGATCGCGGTGGTCGCACTGACCGCCGTCGAGCGTGAGGGCTGGGCGTTCCTGTTCACCACCGTGGCCATCGCCGCCACCGTGGTGCTGCTGTTCTCCTCGCTGTTCCCGAACGTCATGCCCTCGACGCTCGACCCCGCGTGGTCGCTCACCATCGAGAACGCGTCGTCGAGCTCGTACACCCTGACGGTCATGACGTGGGCCGCGGCGATCATGACGCCCGTCGTCCTGCTCTACCAGGGTTGGACGTACTGGGTGTTCCGCCAGCGTATTTCGACCGACCACATCCCGAACTCGATCGGTCTGAAGATCGGCTCGAAGTGACAGCGGTGACGCCCGGCGTCCGTTCTGCCGCAACACATATCGCCCCCGCCGACGCGTCCGCGCGTCGGCGGGGACCGGTCGATGCACGGTTGTGGCGCTATTCGGCTGCGGCGCGTGGATATCTCGTCCTCACCGTGGCTGCCTCGATCGTCGATGTCGTGATGGTCGTCGTCACCGCACTGATGATCGGCAGGGTGCTCGCGGGTGTCATCACCACCGACGCCCGCTCCGTCTCCGACTGGACGACCGAACTGGCGATCCTCGCAGCGGCCATCGTCGTGCGGGTCGTCGTGACGTGGCTGCAGTCGCGGTACGCACACCGGTCCGCGACGCGCGTCGTCGCAGAACTCGAACACGAAGTCCTGGACGCTGCAGCGGGACTCCCTCCGAGAGAACTCGATCCGCGACGTGACGAGATCGCGGTGGTCCTCACTCGTGGGCTCGACGGGCTGAAGGAATATCTCACCGGTTATCTGCCCGCGCTGCTGCTGGCCGTGATCCTCACACCGGTGACGATCGTGGTCATCGCCCTGCACGACCTCACCTCGGCGATCATCATCCTCGTAACCCTGCCGCTGATACCGATTTTCATGATTCTCATCGGCCTGCTCACCAAGGGCAAGGCCGAGCGCACCCTGCGTGCGATGACCACCCTCTCGTCGCAGATGCTCGATCTGCTCGCCGGGCTCCCGACGCTGCGTGCGCTCGGACGTGAGAAGGGCCCGGCCGACCGTGTACGCGAACTCGGCGACGCGCACCGTGCGACCACCATGTCGGCCCTGAGAGTGGCCTTCCTCTCCGGTACCGTGCTGGAATTCCTTGCAACACTGTCGGTTGCGCTGGTCGCCGTGAGTATCGGCATGCGGCTCGTGTACGGCTCGATGCCGCTCGAAGCGGGCATCATCGCGTTGATCCTGGCGCCGGAGGCGTACCTTCCGCTACGGACGGTGGGGAGCAAGTTCCACGCTGCGGAGAACGGGATGGCCGCAGCCGACAAGGCTTTCGGGGTGCTCGATACGGCGTCACGCGACAGCCGCCCACGGCGTGATCCGGTGAGCACGCCCGACTCCGGCCGAACCGGAAGGTGCGAGATCGTCTTCGACGGTGTGAGCGTCCCGGGCCGTGACGGGAACGCCCCGCACGGTCTCGACGCGGTCTGCCGTCCGGGTCGTATCACCGCGTTCACCGGTGCCAACGGGTCGGGGAAATCCACTGCCCTGTTGGCATCGCTCGGTCTCGCCGAGCCGAGCGAAGGGGTGGTCACCGTCGACGGCCGGCCGGTTCCGGCAGACGAGAGCTGGTGGTCACAGGTGGCGTGGCTTCCGCAGCGACCGGTCCTGATACCCGGCACGCTCGCCGACAATCTGCGCCTGACCGGCGTGGACCCGGCGACGACCGAACTCGCAGACGTCTGCGCGGCCACCGGATTCGACAGCGTGCTCGCAGAGCTTCCCGACGGTTGGGACACGGTCGTCGGCGTCGGTGGCGCCGGCCTGTCACTCGGCCAGCGACAGCGTCTGGCACTGACCCGGACCCTCGCGTCCCCACGCCCCGTCCTGCTGCTCGACGAACCCACGGCTCATCTCGACGAGGAATCCGAGGCCACGGTGCTGGCCACCCTGCGCGCGCTCGCCCGGGCCGGACGGACGGTGCTGGTGGTGGCGCATCGGCCCGCACTGCTCGCGATCGCGGACGAGATCGTCACCGTTCACGCGACGTCGCACGCGGAGGGGACCCGATGAAGGACCTGCGGCGCGCAATGACCCTGCTCGAACTCGAACCGCGGCGGGTGCTGCTCGCCGTCCTCGCCGGCGTCGCGACGCTGGGCAGTGCCCTGCTGCTCGCCGGCCTGTCGGCGTGGCTCATCGTGCGTGCCTGGGAGATGCCGCCCGTACTCGACCTGACCGTCGCCGTCGTCGCGGTACGGGCGCTGGGCATCTCCCGGGGGCTGTTCCGCTACTTCGAGCGCCTTGCCACCCACGAGACCGCTCTGCGGGGAACGACCTCGGCCCGGTCGAATCTGTATCGCCGGCTGGCCGACGGTGATCCGGCCGCCGGGCTGAGCCTGGGGCGCGGTGACCTGCTCGCCCGGACCGGCGCCGACGTCGACGCCCTCGGTGACGTCGTGGTGCGTGCACTCGTGCCCATCGCGGTCGCGTGCGTGCTCTCGCTCGCCGCGGTCGTGACCCTCACCGTCATCGCTCCTGCCGCCGGCGCAGTGCTCGCGGCGGCGCTGCTCGTCGCCGGTGTCCTCGCGCCGTGGTTGTCGGCCCGAGCCGCCGCTCGTGCGGACGCGGATGCGAATGCGGCCCGCACCCGCTTCACCGAGGAGGCGGTCACGGTGCTGGACCACGCAGCAGAACTGCGGGTCGCGGGACGGCTGGATCAGCTCGCCCGGCGTGCCCGCGCCGCGAACGTCCGCTCCGTGCGCGCAACCGACCGATCGGCGGTTCCCGCGGCCTTCGCCGATGCGGCCACGCCGCTCGCGATCGGCGCGAGCGTACTCGGCGCACTTCTCGTCGGCATCGCCGTCTTCGGTTCCGCTCCGGCTGCCATGAGCCCGACGACACTCGGCATTCTCGTGCTGTTGCCCCTGTCGGCCTTCGAGGCGACCTCCGTGCTTCCGGCCGCGGCGCAGACCCTCAACCGCGCGCGACTGGCAGCACATCGCATCACCGATCTGCTCGACCGCGCCGATCGGACGGTCGCACACGGCACCGAATCCGCCGACGGACCCGGCCGGCTGCGTGCTGTCGGTCTGTGCAGTGGTTGGCCGGACGGGCCGGTCACCGAACCGGTCGACCTCGATCTGATCCCCGGGAGCCGCGTCGCGATCGTCGGCGGCAGCGGCAGCGGTAAGACCACCGTGCTCATGACGCTCGCGGGTCTGCTCGCACCGCGGAAGGGCGCCGTGACGCTCGACGACGTCGATGTCGCGGACATCGACCCCGCGGCACTGCGCCGACAGGTCGGCTTCTTCGCCGAGGACGCCCACCTCTTCGACACGTCGATCCTGGAGAACCTGCGTGTGGCCCGGGGCGACGTGGACGAGGACGAGGCGCGGACGGTCCTCGCCGAGGTGGGGCTGGGGGAGTGGGTGAACGGGCTCCCCGATGGGGTCCACACCGTCCTCGGCGCGGGCGCTCGCGCGGTCTCGGGCGGACAACGCCGCCGTCTCCTGCTGGCCCGGGCGCTGTTGTCACCCTCTCAGATCCTGTTGCTCGACGAACCCACCGAACATCTCGACGACGAGACCGCAGAGATACTGCAGCGCAGACTACTCGACCGGGAGGACGGCCTGGTCCGACCCGGGCGCAGCGTCGTCGTGGTCACCCACCGACTGCCTTCCCGCACCGCCGCCGACCTGATTGTTCGCGTCGAGAAAAATGCGTTGCCGACCGCCCTGAACGGAGCGTAGTTTCGCTGGTACACGAGGAAGGAGGTGGTCTGAAAGTGATTGATATTCGGACGCGTGAGGTGGCTACCCGCTAGCTGCTTGCGAGGACGGAATTCACCGACCGCATGCGGCTGGCGAATCCCAGGTGGTCACCCGGCCCCCGAGCTCCCGATCTGTCCGGATCGGGTCGCCGACGGTTCGACCGTCGCGGCGACGCGGCTCGGGGGCCGCTCGCATCCGGCGGTCGCGCCGGTCGTCCCACAGGCCCCGAGTTAGGCATTTCGGGTGTAGAACTTCGGGCGCACTGGGTACACCCGCTTCGTGCCAATACTCCAAAAAGCTCACGATTCGTTAAGATTGCGCACGTCACCGGGGGTCTTCTTCTCTTCCGCGATCATCGCGCTTCTCTTCGTCGTAGTCACGATCCTCTTCACCGACAGCGTCGACTCGATCTTCAGTGCCGCATCGAACTGGATCATGACGAACCTCGGATGGTTCTACATCCTCGGGGTCACTACCTTCCTGCTGTTCCTCGTGGGGATCGCCTTCACCCATTACGGCCGGGTGCGTCTCGGCGGCGCCGACGAACGTCCGGAGTACTCGAACCTGGCCTGGTTCTCCATGCTGTTCGCAGCGGGTATCGGCACCATCCTGATGTTCTGGGGAGTCGCCGAACCGATCTCGCACTTCGCGAACCCGCCCATGCAGGACGTCGAGCCACAATCGGTGGAGGCCGCAGAAGAAGCCATGGGCTTCGCGCTCTACCACTTCGGCCTGCACACCTGGACGATCTTCGCACTGCCCGGCCTGGGCTTCGGTTACTTCATCTACAAACGGCACCTGCCCCCGCGGGTCAGCTCGATCTTCGCGCCGATTCTCGGAGGCCGCATCTACGGCCCGATCGGCAAGGCCATCGACGTCGTCGCGATCGTCGGCACGGTCTTCGGTGTCGCGACCTCCGTCGGCCTCGGCACTCTGCAGATCAACGCAGGTCTCGCGCAGCTGTTCGACATCGGTGAATCAGGAATCGTCCAGATCGCGCTCATCGCGGTCGTGACGGTAATCGCCGGCGTGTCGGTGGCGCTCGGCCTCGACAAGGGCATCAAGCGACTGTCGAATCTCAACATCGGCATGGCTGTGATGCTGCTGATCTTCGTGCTCGTCACCGGTCCGAGCCTGTTCCTGCTCAAGGGCATGATCGAGTCGGCCGGTATCTACGCCGAAGCCCTGCCCCGGCTGGCCTTCTGGAACGACACCTTCGCCGACTCGGGCTGGCAGAACACCTGGACGGTCTTCTACTGGGCGTGGACCATCACCTGGTCCCCCTTCGTCGGCATCTTCATCGCCCGCATCTCGCGGGGACGGACCGTGCGCGAATTCGTGGGCGGTGTGCTCGGCCTGCCGGTGCTGTTCTCGGTGATCTGGTTCAGCGTCTTCGGGATGGGCGCCTTCCACATCGAACTCGAGGGCGACGGCGGTCTCGTCGAACGAGTCGTGGACAACGGCGACATCCCTGGTGCTCTGTTCGAGTTCCTCGGCAACTTCCCACTCGCCGGCCTGGTGTCCGGCATCGCGATCCTGCTGGTGGTGATCTTCTTCGTGACCTCGGTGGACTCGACGTCCATGGTGCTCGACATGATGGCCGCGGGGCACGAGGAGAAGGCGCCGATCCACCAGCGGCTGTTCTGGGCGGTGCTCATGGGACTCGTCGCAGCGACCATGCTCGTCGCTACCGGCAAGGACGGCCTCGACGCTCTTCAGCAGGTCATCACGGTGGTGGGTCTACCGTTCTTCGTGATGGGCTTCGTCATGATGTACAGCCTCGTGCGCGGCATCCGCGAGGACCTCGGTGAGCGTCCGGAGCCGGTCACCCGGCAGTGGCCCGAGGTGCGTTCGGCAGAAGATCTCGAAGCGGCCCAGGAACTACCGGCTCCCGAGGTCGTGGTCCAGACGCGAGCCATCCCGGACGAGACCGAGGACAAAGACGCCGGAATCGAGAAGGTGCACGCGGACGGCCCGGAGACGGTCGGGGTACGCGGCAACGGTACGCAGAACCGGGGGCCGGAACTGCCCGACCGGGTATCCGGGCGAGAAGGTCGAGGGTAGGTGCTCGGTCCGCCCGGTCAGCCGATGTGACGCGACAGCCGGGCGGACATCCGGGGCTGAAGCTCGCCATCGGCCGTGACGCGTTCCTCGACATAGGCGAGGTCGCCGCCCTCGACGATTCCGTAGAGCCGCTTCGCGCCGCCGACGACCTCACCGGACTGGGTGCGGATGACCACGTCGGTCGCGAGCTCCCACGACGACTGCGTGAGCGCGGTGCCGTAGTACAGCTCGACGACACCGGAACTGTGCGTCAACAGCAGCTCGAGCGTCTCGGGATCGTCGCTGTCGGCCGCGCCGGTACCGGACACGCGCCAGAAGCCGCTTTCCCGGCGATCCGCACCCGCATAGGCACCCGACTCGTCGAGGCGCCAGGAGCGTGCCTCCCACACGAGATAGGGGCCGCCGTCATGTGCGACGGTGATCTGCTGCCCGAACGGATAGTCGCCGGTCTCGGGATCGTTGGCCTCGCCCTCGCCTCGCCACACCCCCACCAGTGGCAGGAGCGCGAGAAGGGCAGGATCGAGGTCGGGGCCGAGCCGCAGATTCGCGGTGTCCTCGGCGCCCGGCAGCCCGGCCAGGACGGGAATGTTCAGATCGGCGGTGGCGCGAGCGCGCTCGGCAGCCCGAGCGATCGCCTCGTCACCGCTGCGCCGCGTGCCGCCCGCTCCCTCGTCGGTCACGATCCGTCGGAGACTACGCGGTAGATGGTGTACAGCGCGAACCAGGTGATGAGCAGCGCTGCGGCGACCAGGAGAATTTCGAAGAAGATGACCACGCGCTCATTCTAGACCGCTGCTGCCGCGGTACGACGAAGGGCTCCGCCCCCAGGGGAGCAGAGCCCTTCGCCGGTATTCGGGTTCTCGCTACTTCGAGACCGTCACGTCGACCGTGTGCACACCGGGAGCGGTGGGACTCGTGGTGGCGGTGCCGTTTCCGGAGGGCGACAGAGCGCGGATCTTCCAGTCGCCGGGAGCCGCGAAGAAGCGGAAGTCTCCGGTTGCCGAGGCGACGACCTCGGCGGTGAACTCGTCGGTGCCGTCGAGCAGTCGCACGAACGCGCCGCCCACGGGCTCACCGTCGGTGTCGAGGACGCGGCCGGTGATGACGGTTTCCTTCTCGGTGTCCACGCCGGCGGGCAGGGACTGGGTCTGGACGGGTGCTCCACACATGATTCAGTGAACCTCCAATTCGATCGGTGCGCCGACGAGCGAGCCGTACTCGACCCAGCTGCCGTCGTAGTTCTTGACGTTCTTCTTGCCGAGGATCTCCTGGAGCACGAACCAGGTGTGGCTCGAGCGCTCACCGATGCGGCAGTAGGCGATCGTTTCCTTGCTGTCGTCGAAGCCCTTCTCGGCGTACAGCTTCGCCAGCTCTTCGTCGGACTTGAAGGTGCCGTCCTCGTTGGCCGTGGTGCTCCACGGGATGTTGATGGCGCCGGGGACATGGCCGCGCTGTTGCGCCTGCTCCTGCGGAAGGTGGGCCGGAGCGAGGATCTTGCCGGAGAACTCGTCGGGCGAACGCACGTCGACGATGTTCTTCGTACCGATCGAGTCGATCACCTCGTCGCGGAACGCGCGGATCGAGTAGTCGGGCTCGGCGGCCTTGTACTCGGTGACCGGGCGGGTGACCTCGTCCTTCGACAGCGGACGGCCGTCGAGTTCCCACTTCTTGCGTCCGCCGTCGAGGAGCTTGACGTCCTGGTGTCCGTACAGCTTGAAGTACCAGTAGGCGTATGCGGCGAACCAGTTGTTGTTGCCGCCGTAGAGCACGACGGTGTCGTCGTTCGCGATGCCCTTGCGCGAGAGCAGTTCGGAGAACTGCTCTCGGTTCAGGAAGTCGCGGCGGACGCCGTCCTGCAGGTCCTTGCGCCAGTCGAGCTTGACGGCACCTTCGATGTGGCCACCGTCGTAGGCGCTGGTGTCCTCGTCCACCTCGACGAAGACGGTCTTGGGGGCATCGAGGTTCTGCTCTGCCCAGTCGGCGGAGACCAGGACGTCGGAGCGAGCCATGGGGTTCCTTTCGTAAGGGATCCGGTCAGTTGGAAAATCTTGGGTGTGATCGAACGCGCCCGGGTTCCGAAGCGGTTTGGTTCTCCACGGAAACGCAGTACTGCATGCCGGACGAAGTCGTCGGACCGATGCGGACGTTCAGGCGGATACCCGGCGCATGCGGGCGATCAGCGGATGGATCCGGCAGCCGAGACAGACACCGAAAGCTGCGTTGAGTAACGCGGCGAACAGTGCGAAGCCGGCGGCCACCGCGCCCACGACGGTCGAGCCGGCGAAGAACACAGCGGTACCGGCGAAGGCGAAGACGAACCCGACCGACTGCGCGAAGCGCAACGGTGCCACAGGTTCGGTCTCGGTGGGGGGCCCGAGTCGGGGCGCGGCGAATCGGGCGAAGATCATTCCGTACGGACTGAGCCGGGGCCCGAAGAGTGCTCCGAGTGCGAACACGACCGTCTGCAGGGCCAGGAGTGCGGCCGCGGCGACGGGAGAGAAAGCAGCGACGATCAGGACGGCGATCAGGACGCCGGTGGTGATCCACGCCGCGAAACGCGGGCCGCGCACGTCGACCTGTGGGCCGAGGGTGTCACGAGTGGAGACGGACATAGGGGTGCTCCTGCTGAAATCCGATTCGCTGGACGGAGGGCGATGTACGACCGCGAGGGCACGTATCGGTGGAGGCGGAGAGGACCGCCGGATGGGGACGAGCCCGCCGATACGTTCAGCAGCAGGGACAGCAGCAACCACCGAGGCGGCACAGATCGACTGCGCGGCGTCGGGTGAGCATCAGCTCGTAGCGGTTCTGCACGCGACGGAGTTTAGCCCAACTTTCCGGGGAATGAAGCCCGGCCTTCACAACGCAGCGAGGACTGCGCGCAGATCGTCGGCGGAGGGGACGCCGGACACACGGAACCGCTCGCTTCCGCTCGCGTCGAACACGAATGTGGTGGGCAGCGACAGGACGCCGAGTTTCCTTGCCAGTACAGGGTTCTCGTCGAGGTCGAGTTCGATCTCGCGTGCTGTTCCCGGTGCGCGCTCGAGCACTTGCCCGATCACGCGCCGGACCGCGGCGCACGGTCCGCACCAGGATGCGGAGAAGTGCAGCACTATCGGCTGGTGGACGCCGACACCGATCGCCGCGAGGTCCGGATCGAGGTTGCCACCGTCGGGAGAATCGACCGCGCGGAAGCGTCCGGACCTGGACCGCAAGGCTGTGCCGACCGCGATTGTGGCCACAATCACGACGACGAGGACGATCACTGCGATCATGCGGGACTCTGCACCGTCGCCAGGTCGATGACTGCGTTGCGCGCCTCACCCTCGATGACGATCCGGGACCCGCGCGCCTCGACGAAGGTCGGCCGTACCCCGAAGGGCAGATTCTGCGGTTCGATCGTCGTCGTGAACATCCCCAGCACCGTCGGCTTCAGGATCTCGGGAACCGAGTAGTCGGCGCGTCCCTCCGGGCCGAAGTACAGATCCGACGCGACGATATGAACCCGGTCGCCGTCGAGGACCAGATCGGCCTGGACGCTCACCGTGGCCTCCACCGGCCCGACGGGAACAGTTCCGGTGAGGACGACCCCGCCGGCCGTGGTCGGCCCGGACCCGCCGGACCCACCGGTGCCGTCGGACTTACTCGCGGGAGGAGCAGAAACCTGCAGGTCAGGGATGCCGTAAAGCTGTCCGAGTTCGGTGGCGTCGATCATCACCCGGCCGTACAACAGGTCGACGGGTACGGTCCGGATCGACCCGTCGATGAGTTCACCGGCCTCGGCGTGCGCACCGATGAGGTTGGCCTCGACCGTGATGTCGCCGAGCAGATCGGTGTGGACGTGGTCGGCCACGATCTCGACGTTCTCGTAGTGACCCTCCCGGGCCTGGAGGAGGAACGGGAATCCGTGGATGGTGACCGCAGGATCGGATTCGAGGACCCCGCCCTCGCGTAGTGCACGTGAGACACGGTATTCCGACCAGGCCGCCGCCCCGAAATCGGCGAGGACCGCGAGTCCGAGCAAGACGACGAGACCGAAAATCAGTTTGCGCACGCCCCCATTGTGTCGGACGTTCGAGACGTTCCACCGAGGACAGTCCACTCGCGCACGACTGCGGAAGCATTGTGCTTACATGTCGGTAACAATAGGGGCGTTAATCTGTAGCACGACGTTTACGACCCCTATCCGCGCTGGTAGCGCAAAGAACTGGAGGCCCGGTGGAGCTACTCCTGCTGACCTCCGACCCGAATCCGGATGCGGTCCTGCCGTCGTTGGCACTACTCCCGCATTCGGTCAGGCCGGCTCCGACCGAAGTATCGTCCCTGCTCGAGGCCGGTTCAGCGGATATCGCCATCGTCGATGCCCGCTCGGATCTCGCAGCAGCACGAGGATTGTGCCGGCTGCTCGGCAGTACTGGGTCGGCGGTACCTGTGGTCGCTGTGCTCACCGAGGGAGGGCTGGTGGCCGTCAACCCCGAGTGGGGACTCGACGACATCCTCCTGTCGACGACGGGACCGGCCGAACTCGACGCCCGCCTGCGGCTGCTGATGGGCCGGTCGGGTGGGCCGGTGGGGCCGGAGAACACCGGCAAGATCACCCTGGGTGAACTCGCCATCGACGAGGGCACCTACACCGCCCGTCTGCGAGGACGTCCCCTCGACCTGACGTACAAGGAGTTCGAGCTCCTCAAGTACCTCGCACAGCACGCCGGCCGGGTGTTCACCCGGGCCCAGCTGCTGCAGGAGGTCTGGGGATACGACTTCTTCGGTGGTACCCGCACCGTCGACGTGCACGTCCGACGTCTGCGCGCGAAGCTCGGCCCCGAGCACGAAGCGCTGATCGGGACGGTCCGCAACGTCGGTTACAAAGCGGTACGCCCTTCCAACAGGACCGCCAAGGGCGGCAACGCCACCTCCGACGTCGACGACGTCGACGACCCGCTGCTCGGCGATTCCGGGGCCGGCGATTCCGGGGCACAATTCGTTCCGTGAGCACCGAACCGGAATTCGTCGCCCAGCCCTCCGCCGAGCAGGCCGAAGCCGTGCGGGACGTGGTGTCCCGTGCCGCGCGGACCGACGGCACCGCGCCGATCTCCGAACAGGCCGTGCACTCCCTCGGCAGGGGAGGAGCGACCCGGCATTTCTTCGCCGCCGACGCCGACGGCACTGTGACCGGCTATGCAAACGTCGTCCCGGCACAGGACGGTCATCCCGCGATGGCCGAGGTCGTCGTCGACCCGCAGCACAGGGGACGCGGACTCGGGAGCGAACTCGTCGAACGGGCCCTGCAGGAAGGCGGCGAGGGCACCCGGGTATGGGCCCACGGTGATCTCCCGGCCGCGCGTGCCGTGGCACGCAAGCTGGACCTGATCGGGGTCCGCGAGTTGCTGCAACTTCGCCGTTCGCTCACCGAGCCCGAGCTGCCCGCCCTCGAGATCCCCGACTCCGTGCATGTGCGTACCTACAGCGGTCCCGAGGACGACGCGGAGTTGCTTCGCGTCAACGCCGCGGCCTTCGCGTGGCACCCCGAACAGGGAAGGTGGACGGCAGCCGATGTGGAGGAACGCCGTCGCGAATCCTGGTTCGACCCCGAGGGGCTGTTCCTCGCGTTCGATCCGTCCGAGCCCGATCGATTGCTCGGTTTCCACTGGACGAAGGTGCATCCGTCCACAGCATCCGATCCGCAACTCGGTGAGGTCTACGTAGTGGGCATCGACCCCGCCGCTCAGGGGCGGGGTCTCGGTCGGCTGCTCACGCTGGCGGGTCTCCACCATCTTCGTGATCGCGGTCTTCCCGGTGTCCTGCTCTATGTCGAAGGGGACAACACCTCGGCCTTGAACACCTACGGCAAGCTCGACTTCGAGCGTTTTCACGTGGACGTCGCCTACGCCAGGCAGTGAACACCCGCCGTTTACGCGCGAGGTCGGCCACTGCCCACGCCGCATTCCGGATACGGGTGAAGTTCGAGTGATCGTGACAACACCATCGCCAGGTGTATCAGGCGTGTTCATCCGCCGTTAACCTACGGTCGTCCGGATGTCTACCGGCCCCGCCTAATTTTCTAACGGGTCGAGTGCTGCAGGCCCGGCGCCGGGATTACCCGCGTCTAGATGCCGCGGCCCTCTCGGCGCTGCGGTCGTGTGAAGTTACTTCCGGAGGAGAACAGGTGAACCTCAAGCGCAAGGGCGCCCTGCTCGGTGTCGTGGCTGCTGGAGCCCTCACGCTCGCCGCGTGCGGTAGCGACGACAACAGCGGATCGGTGGACGTCGACGCGTCCGCCTCCACCGCGACCTGCGACGGCAAGTCCAACCTCTCGGGTGCCGGCTCGTCGGCTCAGAAGAACGCGATGGACCAGTTCGTCTCCACCTACATCGCCGTGTGCTCCCAGAAGGGCACGAGCGTCAACGTCGCGTACAACCCCACCGGATCGGGTGACGGTCGCACGCAGTTCATCGCGAATCAGATCGACTTCGCGGGCTCCGACTCGGCCATCACGGACGAGCAGGCCGCGCAGGCTGCCGAGCGCTGCGCCGGCAATCCCGCGTGGAACCTGCCCCTGGTCTTCGGTCCGGTCGCTCTCGCCTACAACCTCGAGGGTGTCGACGATCTCGTGCTGAACGGCGAGACCGCCGCCAAAATCTTCAACGGCTCGATCACCAAGTGGAACGACCCGGCGATCGCCGCTCTCAACGAGGGCGTCGAACTGCCGGACTCCGACATCACCCCGATCGTGCGCTCCGACTCGTCGGGCACCACCGACAACTTCCAGCAGTACCTCGAGATCGCGTCCGACGGTGCGTGGACCAGCGGCGCCGGGTCCGACTTCACCGGTGGTGTGGGTGAGGGCGCGAAGGGCTCGGCGGGCGTCGCACAGGCCGTCGCCGGATCGCCCTATTCCATCACCTACGTCGAGAAGTCCTTCGCCGAGCAGAACCGTCTGAACATCGCGAAGATCGACAACGGCTCCGGCCCGGTCGAACTCAACGAGGAGACCGCAGGCAAGGCCATCGAGGGTGCCGAGTTCGTCCCGGCCTCCGAAGGTGACCTGACCCTCGACCTGTCGTCGATCTTCGGAAGCACCGAGGAGGGCGCCTACCCGCTGGTGCTGGCAACCTACGAGATCGTGTGCTCGGGAGGCTACGACGCCGACACGGCTGCCGCGGTCAAGTCGTTCCTGAACTCCGCCGCCAACGAGGGTCAGGACGGACTGGCCGAACAGGGCTACGTCCCGCTGCCGGATGCCTTCAAGACCCGTCTCAACGAGTCGATCGACGCCATCGCCGCCGGCTGACCCGAGGAGCGTCGTTCGGTTCCGCGCGAGTGACCGAGCGATCATCGACCCGCCCGTTCCTGACGAATACGCTGAGAAGGATTGCGAGCGCACATGAGTGACGCGCACACCACGTCGGTTCCCATCGCGGCCGACGAACCGACCCGCTCAGGAACGGGCGGTGCAACCGGCATCACGGAGGACACGATCAGCACCCCACCACAATCCTCGGACCAGGCACGCAAGACCGTCGTGCGACCGGGAGACAGAATCTTCAGCGCACTGGCGTCCGGTTCGGCCGTCCTGATCTCCGTGATCATCGGCGCGATTGCCGTGTTCCTGGTCTGGCGCGCCGTCCCGGCATTGCAACGCAACCAGGTGAACTTCCTCACCAGCCGTGAATGGATCACGCAGGACATCGCCGACATGGCGTTCGGTGTTCTCGATCTGTTCCAGGTGACGGTGCTCGTCTCGTTCTTCGCGCTGCTCCTCGCCATGCCCGTCGCGCTGGGTATCGCGATCTTCCTCACCTCGTACTGCCCGGACCGCCTCCGGAAGCCGTTGGCATACGTCATCGACCTGCTCGCCGCGGTCCCGTCCATCGTCTACGGCCTGTGGGGCATGCTCGTCCTCGCCCCGTTCCTGCGCCCCGTCGCGGAATGGCTCAATACCAATCTCGGCTGGTTCCCGCTGTTCGCGACAGGCAGTGGCTCGATCGTCGGCGGTGGCACGATCTTCACCGCCGGCATCGTGCTGGCGGTGATGATCCTGCCGACGATCGCCGCGGTCAGCCGCGAGGTGTTCGTGCAGACCCCGGTGGCCCAGATCGAAGGCGCTCTCGCGCTCGGCGCGACGCGCTGGGAAGTCGTGCGAACGACCGTCATCCCGTTCGGCAAGTCCGGATACATCAGCGGTTCGATGCTCGGTCTCGGCCGCGCCCTCGGCGAGACGATGGCGCTGTATCTCATCCTGCGCACCACCGCTCAGCCCTTCTCCTGGTCGCTGTTCGACGGCGGCGCGACGATCGCATCCAAGATCGCGCTCGGTTACGCCGAATTCAACAACGACATCCAGGCGGGCGCCTACATCGCCGCCGGTCTCGTGCTCTTCGTGCTCACCTTCGTGGTCAACGCCGCCGCGCGCATGATCGTCGCAGGAAAGAAGGACTGAACCATGTCGACCACCACGTTCTCCTCCCCGGTGAAGGCCCCGGCCTTCCAGCGCGTCAGTGGACGCCGCCGCGCGAAGAACACCGCCGCGACGGTGCTCGTCACCCTCTCGGTCGTCATCGCGCTGATCCCCCTCGCCTGGGTGCTGATCACGGTCGTCTCGAAGGGCTTCCCCGCGCTGGTGTCGTCGACGTGGTTCACACACTCGCTGAGTGGCCTGACGGCATCGTCGATGGGCGGCGGCATCTACCACGCTCTGGTCGGCACGCTTCTGCAGGGACTCGTCTGCGCGATCATCTCGATCCCGCTCGGGGTCTTCGTGGCGATCTACCTCGTCGAGTACGCGGGCAAGTCCCGGCTCGGCAAGATCACGACGTTCATGGTCGACATTCTCAGCGGCGTCCCGTCGATCGTCGCGGCGCTGTTCGTCTACGCCCTGTGGGTGTCGACCTTCGGAATGCCCAAGTCCGGCTTCGCGGTGTCGCTGGCTCTCGTGCTGTTGATGGTGCCTGTGGTCGTGCGAAGCACCGAGGAGATGCTCCGTATCGTTCCGCAGGATCTGCGCGAGGCGTCGTACGCCCTCGGCGTTCCCAAGTGGAAGACCATCGCGCGCATCGTGCTTCCGACCTCGCTCGCCGGCATCATCACCGGCATCATGCTCGCTCTCGCCCGCGTCATGGGGGAGACGGCGCCGCTGCTGATCCTCGTCGGCTACGCACCCTTCATCAACTTCGACCTGTTCGGTGGTGAGCAGGGCACCCTTCCGGGCGTCATGGTCGCCGAGATGAACAACCCCACCGCCGCCGGTTCGCAGCGCATCTGGGGCGCCGCGCTCACACTGATCCTGGTCATCGCGGTCCTCAACATCGCCGCCAAGTTGATCAGCCGGTACTCGCAGGTCGGTTCCAAGAAGTAGTCCCATGAGCTCTGTTCACGACATCGATACACCAGTAGGGAGCCGGTAATGGCCAAGCGTCTGGATCTCAAGGACGTCAACATCTACTACGGCAAGTTCCACGCCGTGGCGGACGTGACCCTGTCCGTGCCGCCGCGGAGCGTGACCGCCTTCATCGGCCCGTCCGGCTGTGGCAAGTCCACCGTGCTGCGGTCGCTCAACCGCATGCACGAGGTGACCCCCGGCGCGTATGTCGAAGGCTCGGTCCTCCTCGACGGCGAGGACATCTACGACCCGAGTGTCGACCCGGTCGGTGTCCGCAAGACGATCGGCATGGTCTTCCAGCGTCCCAACCCGTTCCCCACGATGTCGATCCGCGACAACGTCGTGGCCGGCCTGAAACTGCAGGGTGTGCGCGACAGGAAGACCCTCGACGAGGTCGCGGAGAAGTCGCTGCGCGGTGCGAATCTGTGGAACGAGGTCAAGGACCGCCTCGACAAGCCCGGCGGTGGTCTGTCCGGCGGTCAGCAGCAGCGTCTGTGCATCGCTCGCGCCATCGCTGTCCAGCCGGACGTGCTGCTCATGGACGAGCCGTGCTCGGCACTCGACCCGATCTCGACGCTGGCCATCGAGGATCTGATCGGCGAGCTGAAGAAGGATTTCACCATCGTCATCGTCACGCACAACATGCAGCAGGCCGCGCGTGTCAGTGACCAGACTGCCTTCTTCAATCTCGAGGCGACGGGCCGTCCGGGTGGTCTGGTGGAGATCGACGACACCGAGAAGATCTTCTCGAACCCGAGCAAGAAGGCCACCGAGGACTACATCTCGGGTCGTTTCGGCTGAGTCCTCACCACTTCTGCTCCGAGACGAGAGACCCCGACCGGAAACATCCGGTCGGGGTCTTCTCGCATCGGGAGGTCAGTGGTTGTCGGGGTAGACGGTCAGACTGTCGACCTTCTCGACGAGTTGACGGATCTCCTCCTCGGTGGGGAGCTTGCCGGTCACGAGGAAGATGACCCGGCGGCCCACCTCGACGGCGTGATCGGCGAAGCGCTCGTAGTAACGGCCGAGCAGGGTGACATCGACGGCCGCCGCGACACCGTGGTCCCATTCGCGGTCCATGAGAACGGTGAACAGGTGACGATGCAGGTCGTCCATCGCCTCGTCCTCGTGGTGGAGACGGGCGGCGCGAGCGGGATCGCGGGTTTCGAGGATCTCGCGGGTCGCCGCACCGAGCGCGACCGCGATCCGGCCCATCTCGGCGAAGTAGCCCTTCACCTCGTCCGGGAGCACATGATTGGGGTGGCGCCGGCGGGTCGCCTTGGCGATGTGCAGGGCGAGCGCACCCATGCGGTCGATGTCGGCGACGATCTGGATGCCGCTGACCACGGCGCGCAGGTCGCCGGCGACGGGACCTTGCAGGGCGAGCAGCTGGAACGCCTTCTCCTCGCAGATCGCGCCTAGTTCGGTGATCTTCTCGTGCTCGTCGATCACCTGTTCGGCGAGGGCGAGATCGGCTTCGAGAAGAGCTCTGGTGGACCGCTCCATCGCGGTGCCGGCGAGTCCGGCCATCTCCCCGAGGAGATCGCCGAGCTCGCCCATCTGTTCGTTGTAGACGACGCGCATAAGCGCACAGCCTACGACCTCGATCGGACCCCACGACGAGCATCGGATGAACCACAGGTGAACAGAGATGGTCGGCCGGTGGCGTCTACGTGCACAAATCGTCGGCGGCGTTGGTGATCGCGAGATCGGCGGGCAGCTCGACGGACGATTCCGCCCGGGTCTGGATCGTCATCGGGGCGAGTTGTGTGCCTGCCGGAGTGGGGGCGACGACGGTGCCGTCGAAGCTGGTGCCCAGGACGATCTCCACGATGTCGCCCAATTGCGCCGAGGGCGGAGCCTCCTGCAGCACTGACCCCGGGAAAGCGGAGGCCACCGTCGCTGCGGCGATCTCCTGCCCCGCACCGAAGCGGATCACGGTCTGCGTGCTGGTTCCGGAGGCATAATTTCCCGTCGCGTAGACGGAGAAGCCGTACGCGGCGATTTCCTCGGCGGTGCGCGCGGCCAGTCCGGAGACACCCGAGGCATTGGAGACCTGCACGGCCACCGTCATCGGGTCGACCGCGAGTTGTGCGGGCATCGGTTCGGCCGGGGCGGCGGCCGCTACCTCCGCGGCGTCGTCTTCGCGTTTCTCACCCGGAAGGGGCAGATCGTCGATGATCGCGGTGAAGATCGCCGCGATGTCGTCGGTGCGCGGGATCTCGTTACCCCAGTCGTTGGTACCGGCCGTGGGAATCGTGAGGAAGGACACCGCTCCCGCCTCGACGTTCTGCATGGAGCGGCCGAGTTTGACCAGCGACTCGGCGTTGACGTTCTCGACGAACGTCGCGCGGGTGAAGGCGGAGATGAAGCCGTTGAGCTTCCCCGGGTCGAGCAGCACCTTGTTCGACAACGTCGAACGCAACAGCGACGAGAGGAATTTCTGCTGGCGGCTGATTCGGCCGTAATCGCTGTTTCCCTCCGAATCGATCTTGCGCGCGCGCACATAGTCGAGGGCACGTTTGCCGTCGAGGGTGTGCTTGCCGGGAGTCTCGATGAGAGGACCGAGTTCGTTGTCGATCAACGGAACCGACGTGCACACCTCGACGCCACCGATCTCGTCGACCATCGACTCGAAGCCTGCGAAGTCGATTCCCACGAAGTGGCCGATCTTCAACCCGGAGATCTTCTGGATCACCTTGACCAGACACTTCGGTCCGCCGAGAGCGTAGGTCGCGTTGAGTTTGTCGCCGTCGGCGGCCGGATACAGCTCGGTATCGTATTCGCCGGTGGCGCTGTCCCATCCACGGCAGACCGGTCGTTCCACGTCGAGGTCTCGCGGGAACGACACCGCGACCACGCGGCTGCGGTCGGCGGGGATGTTGACGAGGATCACTGTGTCGGCGCGAGCACCTTCCGCGTCGTCGATGGTTCCCGCCCCGACAGAACCGCTCGCTCCGGCGCGGGTGTCGGTGCCCACGATCAGATACGTCTCGTCACCCGTCTGGCCGATCGGGTCGATGATGTCGCTCGACTCGGTGTCCAGGGCAGCGATCTGAGAGAAACCGGCCTCCGTGGAGCGGACGTATCCCCAGACTGCACCGTTGCCCAGGAGCGCGACGACCGAGACGAACGCGACTGCTGCTCGCGCTGCGATGCGGAGCCGCTTCCGTTTGCGCTGCTTGCTCTGGGCGAGCCGGCCGAGGGTGGCGTCGCCCACCGGGCGGGGCAGCGCAGGGCCCGGAGTGTCCTCGTCGTGCTCCTCCACGGATGGGGTGTCGACGTCTTCGGCGGGGACAGCATCGATCTTGACCGTCGGATGATCGTCGGCAGTGGGCCGCTGCGGCCGAGCAACCGGCGGCTGCGGCGGATCGAGTTGCGGCGGATCGGCGGGAGGGGCCGGACGCGGAGGCGGGACCGGAGTGGCACCGGGGCCGGCCACCCGGCCGGGCGCCTGAGTGCGCGGTGGGGGAGGGCTCTCCGGCAGCCGGGGTCGCGTCACCGGTACCGGCGGCTTCGGGGGAGAGGGTGGAGGAGCCTGGGCAGCCGGTGGTGGCTGGGGAACGGGCGGTGCCTGGGGAACGGGCGGTGCCTGGGGAACGGGCGGGGCAGCCGCGGGCGGCGTCCACGGGGAGGGAGCCGGACGGCCGGAGTCGGGTCCGGTACCTGCCGGTCGAGAGGGTTCGGTGCCGCGAGGATGAGCTGGCGGCAACGCCGAGGTGGATGTCCGCGGCGGGTCCACAGGAGGTGGGTCCAGGGGAGGCCGGTCTGCAGGAGATGGGTCCGCAGGAGGCGGGTCCGACCGGGTAGGGGGATCGGATCGTCGTCCCACCTTGTCGAGCAGTTCGGCAACGGTGAGCTGCTCCGGGTCGTCCGAGTCGGCGGCGCGGCGGTTGCGTGCATTCTCGTGACGACGGGCGTCGCTGTCGGCCTCGTCGGACCGGTGCACGCCACGGGCACGGCGGACCGGGCGGGATTCGCGGTAGGCGCTCTCGGCTATCGGACGTTCCCAGGGAGCGCGAGGATCCGAAGACCCTGTCTCGTGCTCCTCGTCCACCGGAACCTGCTCTTTCTGCGGTTGCGCCGCATCGTCACCTGTCGCCGACCACGCGATTGCTCACCGTCTACCGTCGCGAGGACTCCGCAATGATACTGACCGCCGGTTACGGGCGGCCGTGACGCGGCTGTGTCGCACGACATAGATATGCCGGATGTGCGCGTCCGTACCGGACGGCACACGCTGGGTGGCTCATCCGCCCGAGTGCATCATGTCGGCCCCCTCGGGCACGCAGGTGTCCTCGGGATCGTCGAGCCATCCGTCGGGAAGTGCGACGCTGCTGGGAGATCCCTGCCTGCCACGGGGGCCTTCGGCGTCGGCCGGGAACGGCACGTCGTGGTCGAGTTTGCCGAGCAGATCGTCGAGTTCGGCGAGCGTCGACACCCGCGCCAGGCCGTTGCGGACCTCCGAGCCTGCCGGGAAGCCGCGTAGATACCACGCAATGTGCTTACGCATGTCGCGCAGGCCGCGGTCCTCGCCGTGATGCTCGGCGAGCAGCTCGGCGTGGCGGCGCATGATCTGCGCCACTTCGCCGAGATTCGGCGGGGTCGGCAGAGGGCGACCGCCGAGCGCAGCGCTCAGTTCGGCGAACAGCCACGGGCGTCCGAGACACCCGCGGCCGACGACCACGCCGTCACATCCTGTCTGTGTCATCATGCGTTCGGCGTCCCCGGCATCGAAGATGTCGCCGTTGCCGAGCACCGGAACGTCCGTGACGTGCTCTTTCAGCCGGGCGATCTCGTTCCAGTCGGCCGAGCCCGAATAGCGTTGCGCTGCGGTGCGTGCATGCAGGGCGACGGCGGCCGCACCTTCGGCGGCGGCGATGCGGCCGGCGTCGAGGTGCGTGTGATGTTCGTCGTCGATCCCGACACGGAACTTGACGGTCACGGGGATGTCCGTGCCTTCGGTGGCGCGCACGGCGGCCGCGACGATCTGTCCGAACAGCCGGCGCTTGTACGGCAGAGCGGATCCGCCGCCCTTACGGGTCACCTTGGGGACCGGGCATCCGAAGTTCATGTCGATGTGGTCGGCGAGGTCCTCGTCGACGATCATCTTCGCGGCGGCGTAGGTGGTGTCGGGATCGACGGTGTACAGCTGTAGCGACCGCGGTGTCTCGGTCGGACCGAAGGTCGTCATATGCATGGTGACCGGGTGCCGTTCGACGAGGGCGCGAGCGGTGACCATCTCGCACACGTACAGACCCGAGGTGCTGCCGACCCGTTCGAGTTCCAGTTCGCGGCACAGCGTGCGGAATGCGACGTTCGTCACTCCCGCCATCGGCGCCAGCACGACAGGGCTGTTCAGTTCGAGCGAGCCGATTCGGAGGGATGACATGGGTACCTCTGGAAAACGTTGTGTGACAAAGAAATAACGGGTGGGCCGCGGAAACGTCTGTGCCCGGCACCGAAAGCGGCACCGGGCACAGGATAACCTCCGGTGGACTCAGGCGTCCGCGCCCACCTTCTCGCGCTTCGCGGCCTCGCGTGCGAGGGAGCGGTCGCGCATCTCCTCGAACCGGACCGCCTGGCGCTCGAGTTCCTGGAGATGTGCCCCGAGCCGGTCGAGATCCTGTTGCGCCGCGCTGCCGAGATCACGTTCGAAGATCCGCCACTTGCGCAGCACGGGCATGACGACGTCGTCGAGGTGCTGGCGCAGGTCGTAGATACCGTGCTTGGCCATGAGCACGCCGTTGCGCCGGAAGTTCGGCATGCCGGCACCCGGCATCTGGAAGGTCTCGAGCACTTCGACGATCGCGGCGAGCGTCTGATCCGGCGCGACATCGAGCGCCGCGTCGCAGATGTTCCGGTAGAAGATCATGTGCAGGTTCTCGTCGGCGGCGATGCGCTGGAGCATCTTGTCGGCGATCGAGTCGTCGCAGGCGCGTCCGGTGTTGCGGTGGGACACGCGGGTCGCGAGTTCCTGGAAGGTCACGTAGGCGACCGAATGGAGCATGCCGGTGGAGTTGGGGGACGAGAAGCCGTTCGTCATGTGCTCCATGCGCGCGTTCTCGAGTGCGACGGGATCCACGCCGCGGGTCACGACCAGATAGTCGCGCATCACGATGCCGTGGCGGTTCTCCTCCGCCGTCCACCGGCCCACCCAGGTGCCCCACGCACCGTCGCGGGAGAAGCTCTCGGCGATCTCCCGGTGATAGGAGGGCAGATTGTCCTCGGTCAGAAGATTGGTGATCATCGCCGCCTTGGCGACCTCGTCGAGCTTCGACTGCTCCGGCTCCCAGTCGACGCCGCCCATCGCGGCGAAGTTCCGGCCCTCGTCCCACGGGACATAGTCGTGAGGATGCCAGTCCTTCGCCATCGAGAGATGCCGGTTGAGGTTCGCTTCGGCCACAGGCTCCAGCTCGCGCAGCAGCTCCAGTTGAGTCAGGACTCGCGTCATGCTCTTCTACCCCTCACATCGTGTCCGTGTACTCCGCAGCCTGCGGAGGAAGGGAATACGGCCGGTTCGTCACAGCTGCGCGCCGTTGGCGCCGTCGAGCCGTGCATCGGCCACCCCCACATCGCCCGGCTCACCGTACAGGTCGGGAAGTCTCGAGAACAGCACCGTCTCGTTCGTGCCGCGTAGACGGCGCGTCCCCGAACGCGCCGTCCCGGCGACTGTCGATGTCAGCGCTTGCCACCGCCGAGAAGTCCGCCGAGAAGTCCGCCGAGTCCGCCTCCCGAGTTGCCGCCCAGCACGCTTCCGAGCAGGTCGCCGACACTGCTGCCCGCCGCACCCGAACCGCCGCCGGCGTTATTCAGCAGACCTCCGAGCAGGTCGGCGAGCCCTCCGCCCTGCGTGTCACCCGAGGTGCCGGTTCCTGTGCCGCCACCGATCTGCTTGGCGAGATAGGACAGCACGATCGGGGCGATGAGCGGCAGCACCTTGGCGATCAGATCGTTTCCGCCCGCCCCGTTCACGGACCCCAGAGTGGAGATCACCTGGTCCTTCTTCTCGCCGAAGACATTGGAGACGATCTTGTCGCCGTCCGCTGTGTCGATACGGTCGACGTCGACATCACCGTCGGCGAGAGCCGAGTCGGAATGCTTGCCCAGTGCGGACAGCAGCGACGCCGCGCCGGTCGGGTTCTGAGCGTTGGCGTCGAGACCGCCGACGAGAGTGGGGAGCGCTGCGCGCACAGCGGTCTCCGCGGTCGCGGTGTCCACACCGAGCCGCTGTGCGATCCGGGTGACGGGAATGCGGGACATCAGTTCGTCGAGACTTGCCATCTTCCTGCCTTGACTCGTGGGTGTCCCGATGCGGCCACCCGGTGCGCTGAGAGTATCGGCACCGATTCCGTCGCAGGGGGAGCAGTCAGTCGAGCCGTGCGCGATTCGTCGAGGGGCGTCGCAGCGCGATGAGGCAGCACAGCAGTGCGACGAGCGTGCCGCTGAGCAGGAGGACACTGCCGTTCTGATTGGTCAGGGTCGTAGTGCGATTGAGTTCGACGTACTCACCGTGGGCCTGGAACAGGCGCGTCCAGAACACCGCCGCCGTGACGATGCCGATCAGCGTCCCGGCCCAGCCGACGGCCGCCGAGTCGAACAGCGCGGCAGCGAGCAGAAGCACGGCGGCCACGACGAGAGGCACCGCGAGGGACTCGTACGGCGGCAGACCCAGGACCGCGACGCCGGCGAGATCTCCCTCGGGAAAGCCGTCGCGCAAGGCGACCAGCGGAATCTCGGTCGGACGTATCCCCCCGACCACCGGCAACACCGACCCGATACCGAGGGCCACAGCGGCCAGGAACAAGCCCAAGTCCACGAAACTACGCATGTTCCTCCCCGGACGGTCGAAGATCGATTGCCGCTGCGGCTCACCGTATACAAAGTCGGGCAGCCGTACCGGATGAAATTCGCCTGCGTGAACGGGCGTGCAGTGGCAGCGGTGATTTGTAGGCTGGCAGGCACCCGGCGGGTGCACACGGGCGGATGGTCGAGAGAGGTTCGAGATGACCGACATGCATGTCGACGAGACCGGTTCGCGGAAGGGACTGCCGCCGTGGGCGAAGAAGACCATCGCCGTGGTCGTGGCATTGATCGTGTTCGTCATCGCCTACTACGTGTTGGCAGCGTTCGTTCCTCGGTGGTGGGCCCAGCGGATCGCCGGGCTCGCGGAAGGTGGAATGACGCGGGGAGTGCTGTGGGGACTGCTTTTCGGGATCCTCTGTACGGCGATCCCGATCGCGCTGCTCGCGTGGGCCTGGCAGGTCCGCAACTGGAGATACCACCGCGGACTCCAGATCACGATGGTTGTGCTCGCGCTGGTGATCGTCCTGCCGAATCTCATGACGCTGGCAATCGTGATGGGTACCGGAAACGGCGCGCACGCGGGCGAGCGGATTCTCGACGTGGACGCGCCGGGTTTCCGCGGAGCCACACTGATCGGAGCGATCGTCGGAGCGTTGCTCGCGCTGGCGTTCATCGCAGCGCTCACCCGCTACCGCAAGCGCGGACGCGAGCTGAAGCGGGCACGTGGGGATCTGGAACAGCACCGGATCGAACGGGAGCGGCTCGATGCGCGCCGCGAGGCGGAGAAGGAGCTCGGGCGCAACCCCGGCGACGTCCCTCCCGGTTCGCACCGCTCGTAGGGAAACGATTCTGAAAAAGCCTCACGCCGGCGTCGGGGACGACGCCGGCGTGGTGGTGCCCCCAGCAGGGCTCGAACCTGCGACCTGCGGATTAAAAGTCCGTAGCTCTACCAACTGAGCTATAGGGGCATGGGCGCACAGTCTAACCACAGTGCGCGATCCGATGGTATCGGACGCCGAGTGGGGTGGGGCATCACCTGCATAGAAGTGACGAGATATGAAGCGGCCCGGGTGCCCACCCCCTGCCTCGCACCCGAGCCGGGCAAAGAATACCATCTGGTGTGTTTATCTGAAAACCCCGGTTCTCTGTTCGCGGTTCCCTATTTCCCTCGGTGAAATGCGACCTGTGAGCGCGGACGTGGGCGCAGACTAGAGTTGATTCGCGGGGGAAGAATCGAATCGTGGAAGGCTGAATTTCCCCATGCCCCGTCAACAGGAGCGTGCGCGCCGTACGCGAGCTGCGATCGTTCGATCGGCAGCCACAGAATTCGCTCGTCGAGGTTTCGCCGCAGCGTCGATCAACGCGATCCTCGAGCAGTCGAATGCCACCAAGGGTGCGATGTACTTCCATTTCGCGTCCAAGGAGGATCTCGCGCGAGCAGTGCTCGACGAAGGTCTCGAGCACTACCGTGCGATCGTTGCCGACTGGATCGATGCGCCGGGTCTCGACCCGTTCGAACGGTTGCACGGCCTGGTCGGCGATCTCGGTGCTGCACTGCACGACGACGTCGTCATCGCGGCGGAATTCCGCCTCGTCACCGAACCCGAGTTCGCGGAGGAGGTCAAATTGCGCGGCAGCGTCGTCTGGGGGCGGGCGGGTTACCAGCTTGCGCGCGAAGCTCAGGAGCAGGGATTGTTCCGCCCCGGTGTCGATCTTCGCCGCTTCATCGAGTCGGTCGCCTCGTCGCTGGCCGGTCAGCGGTACCTCGCGGATCTGACTTCGCCGGACACGGATGTCCGCTCCCGCTTCGAGGCCTGCGTGGAGGTGCCCCTCGAAGCGATGGCTTCGCAGGAGTGGCTCGAGCGGTGGCGTGAACAGGGCTGGCCGAAGAGGCCCGACAAAGACGAATCAGTCGGCTGACCTGCTGATTTGTGAATCCTGAACGACGTGGCATAAGCTGTGCAAGCTCCCAACGGAACGCCAAACCCGTTGAGGGTGCGGTTCGGAGAGATCCGATCGGGCCCCCTTCGTCTAGCGGCCTAGGACGCCGCCCTTTCAAGGCGGTAGCGCGGGTTCGAATCCCGTAGGGGGTACGCTTCGATCCCATCGAAGTGTGCAGTATCTTGGTGTGAGAAGTGAATATGTATGGCCCTGTGGCGCAGTTGGTTAGCGCGCCGCCCTGTCACGGCGGAGGTCGCGGGTTCGAGTCCCGTCAGGGTCGCTCCAGAGATTCGATCGGCATTCGGTTCGGGTGCCGTCCGGCCAGGTAGCTCAGTTGGTACGAGCGTCCGCCTGAAAAGCGGAAGGTCGCCGGTTCGATCCCGGCCCTGGCCACCACGGTTGTCCGGCAAACAACCATCAATTCAATACGACCGACCCACCGTATACGGTGGGTCATGCTATGGGAACCAAGGTTCCTCATGGCCCTGTGGCGCAGTTGGTTAGCGCGCCGCCCTGTCACGGCGGAGGTCGCGGGTTCGAGTCCCGTCAGGGTCGCTCCAGGCGAAGCCCCGGTATCACATCGATACCGGGGCTTCGTCGTCTGTGACCGGTCGCCATCCGCCGAGGATGCGACGCTGCGGTTCACGGAGCGGTTCTGCTCCCACTCATGTCGCCGATCCCCGACGCTCGGGGTCCGCCTCGCTATCGTGAGGATGCAAAACATGTTCTAGTGTGTGCCCTACATAACTGGTGGACGTCTGTCCGAGTGATCCGTCCCTCCGAGAAACCCGAGGTGGAATGTGCGCATAGCTCTGTTGTCGTACCGGAGCAAGCCGCATTGTGGGGGTCAGGGGGTCTACGTTCGCCATCTCAGTCGCGAACTCGTCGCCCAGGGACACACCGTCGAGGTGTTCTCCGGGCAGCCGTACCCCGAGCTCGACCCCGGCGTGACGCTCACGAAGGTGCCCAGTCTCGATCTCTATCGCGACGACGATCCGTTCCGCACCCCGAAACCGGGTGAGTACCGCGACTGGATCGACGTCCTCGAGGTCGCCACCATGTGGACCGCCGGTTTCCCCGAACCGCGCACCTTCGGTCTGCGCGCCGCACGACTGTTGCGCGACCGCCTCGGCGACTTCGACGTCGTGCACGACAACCAGTCGCTCGCGTCCGGGTTGCTGCGCATCGCCGAGGACCTTCCCCTCGTTGCGACGATCCACCATCCGATCACCCGCGACCGCGAACTCGATCTCGCCTCCGCGACCACCCTCCGCCGTAGGATCACGCTCCGGCGCTGGTACGGATTCCTGCGCATGCAGGAGAAGGTGGCCCGGCAGATTCCCACGCTGCTCACGGTGTCGGAGAACTCGGCCGACGACATCCGCACGGCCTTCGGGATCGAATCCGAACGCATCCACACGATCCCGCTCGGCGTGAACACGGAGGTGTTCGCGCCGCGGAAGGACGAGCGCGTTCCCGGCCGGATCGTCTGCGTCGCGAGTGCCGACGCCCCGCTCAAGGGTGTTCCCACCCTGCTCGAGGCGGTCGCGAAGCTGCGCACCGAACGCGAGATCGAACTGGTCCTCGTCTCGAAGCTCGCCCCGGGCGGCGCCACCGAGAAACTCATCGACGAACTCGCGATCGGCGACGTCGTGCGCACCGTCTCCGGGATCGACGACACCGAACTCGCCGACCTGCTCGCCTCCGCCGAGGTCGCGGCGGTGCCGTCGCTGTACGAGGGATTCTCGTTGCCGGCCGTCGAGGCGATGTCGTGCGGAACACCGCTCGTCGCGAGCCGCGCCGGGGCCATCCCCGAGGTCGTCGGGGACGCCGGTCTGCTGGTGCCCCCGGGCGACGCCGAACAGCTCGCAGCGGGGCTCGCGGGCCTGTTCGACGACCCGGCCGAGCGTCGGCGTCTCGGCGCGAAGGGCCGCGACCGGGTGCTCGAACGCTACAGCTGGGCGGCCGTGGCCGCGCAGACCGCCGCGATCTACGACAAGGCGATCGCCGCGCATCGAGAGGGGAAGAACGGATGCTGACCGTCGACTTCGACCGCCTGGGCGTCGTACCGGGGATACGCGCTCTCGACATCGGGGCCGGCGCGGGGCGCCACTCCTTCGAGCTGTACCGCCGCGGCGCGGATGTCGTCGCCTTCGACCAGAACGCCGACGACATGAAGGCCGTCGCCGACATGTTCGTCGCGATGGAACTCGAAGGCGAGGTCCCCGAGGGTGCGCTGGCCCGGGCCGAGGTCGGCGACGCGCTCGCGCTGCCGTACGACGACGCGACCTTCGATCTCGTGCTCATCTCCGAGGTGCTCGAGCACGTGCCGGAGGACGAACGGGCCATCGCCGAACTCGTCCGGGTCCTCAAGCCCGGTGGTGTCGCGGCCGTGACCGTGCCGCGCTGGCTGCCGGAGAAGATCTGCTGGGCACTGTCGGACGCCTACCACGAGGTGGAGGGCGGGCACATCCGCATCTACAAGGCCGACGAACTCGCCGCGAAACTCGCCGCCGCCGGTCTCACGGTCTCGGGCACCGACCACGCCCACGCGCTGCACGCGCCGTACTGGTGGCTCAAGTGCGCCGTCGGCGTCGACAACGACGACAATCCGTTGACGAAGGCGTACCACCGGCTGCTGGTCTGGGATCTCATGAAGGCCCCGTGGATCACCCGCACGGCCGAGAAGATCCTCGATCCCGTCATCGGGAAGAGTGTCGTGTTCTACCTCGAGAAGCCGGGAAACGCCGGTGCGGCGCGGTGAATCCGCGCGCGTGACGGTGCCGTCGGTGCCGGGTGTGCTGTCGCCGGAACAGAGCCTGGCGACGGGCCGGGCCATCGCGCGGATGCAGGAGCCCTCGGGAGCCGTCCCGTGGTTCCCCGGTGGGCACATCGACCCGTGGGATCACATCGAATCCGCGATGGCGTTGACCGCCATCGGTTTACGTGAAGAGGCGGACGCCGCCTTCGAGTGGTCGCGGCGGACGCAGCGTGCCGACGGGTCGTGGCCCATCCAGTTCCGCGGCGACATCGTCGAGAACCACGACACCGACAGCAATTTCACCGCCTACATCGCCGTGGGCGTATGGCACCACCATCTCGTGACGGGCGATCGCGGGTTCGCCGAGCACATGTGGCCGACGGTGCGGGCAGCGCTCGACCTCGTGGTCGACATGCAGTTGCCGGGCGGCCAGATCTCCTGGGCGCGAGGCGACGGCGGGATGTTCGACGAAGCGCTGCTCACAGGTTGCTCGAGTATCCACCAGAGTCTGTGGTGCGGTCTGCGGATCGCCGACCTGGTCGGTGAGGCGCAACCCGAATGGGAGGTCGCGCTGATCCGTCTCGGCCACGCTCTGCGTCGGCACCCCGAGGCGTTCACACCCAAGCCCGAGTACTCGATGGACTGGTACTACCCGATCCTCGGGGGAGCGGTGCGCGGCACCGACGCGCACGAACGGATCCGCGAGCGCTGGTCGGATTTCGTCGTCGACGGGCTCGGGATCCGTTGCGTCGACCATCGCCCGTGGGTCACCGGAGCCGAGACGTGTGAACTGGTCCTGGCGCTCGACGCACTCGGCCACGCCGGGCGTGCCCGCGAATTGTTCGCGGCCATGCAGCATCTGCGCGACCCGGACGGTTCGTACTGGACCGGTCTGGTCTACGCCGACGGCAAGCGCTGGCCGGTGGAGGTCAGTTCCTGGACCAGCGCAGCGGTGATCCTCGCCGCCGATGCGCTCTCGCGCACGACGGGAGGAAACGCGATCTTCCGGGATGCGGCGGCACCCGCCGACCAGGTGGGCGCCGACCGCTGCACCGAACGTTGCCCGGTGCTCGTCCCGTAGTTCAGCTGCCGGGCAGGGATCCGACCGTGCCGGCGGTGCGTTCGAGGACGCGCAGCGAGGACGTCACCGATTTCTCGACGAACTCGCCGCTCTCCAGTGCGAGACAGTAGATCTCGTACGGAGGCCGGCCGCCGTCCTTCGGGTCGGGGAAGACGTCGTGGATGATCAGGGCGCCGCCGATGCGCACCCATCTCGCCCAGCCGTCGTAGTCCGCCCGGGCCGCCTCGCTGCTGTGTCCACCGTCGATGAACACGAACGATGCGGGGGTGCGCCAGAACGACGCCACCACAGGAGAATTGCCGACCACCGCGACGACGTGCGATTCGAGGTCGCCGTCGGCGAGGGTGTGCCGCAGCGCGCCGACCGTGTCGAGGCGGCCGGTGTGCGGGTCGACCAGCGACGGATCGTGGTACTCCCAGCCGGGCTGATGCTCTTCCGAACCGTGGTGGTGGTCGACGGTGACGATGGTGCCGCCGGTCGTCTTGGCCGCAGCTCCGAGATACACGGTCGAGCGGCCGCAGTAGGTGCCGATCTCGACGCCGACGCCGTCACCGAGATACTGCACCGCAGCCTCGTGCAGTGCGGTTCCCTCGTCCTGGGGCATGAAACCCGGTGTCGCCTCGGCGAGTTCGATCGCCTCGCGGGGCAGGGTGGTGCGGGACATCGGATGGATCTCCGTTCTTCTCGCGTGATGCGGCGTATCCCGAGTCACCCTACCGACCGATCGCGGCGTCCGATGCTCTCGGACACGACGGTGAGACTGTCGAGATCGCGGATCGCGGCGCACGACCGCTCGACCATCACCGCGAACATGCGGTCGCCGCGCTCGGTCCTCGTGCCGTAGGCGCACCCGAAGACCGCGACGAGCGGTCCCTGCAGCATCGCGAAGCGGTAGTCGTCCCAGCACTGCTGCAGGCCGTAGCCCTCGACGCCGTGGCACAGCAAGGCGCGATGATAGGTCGAGACCAGGGCCTGCTCGTGCTCGCGCCGGACCGCCGGCGCCAGGCTCGTCCCGACGAAATACGCGAGGTCGCGGGCGGGAAGCCCCACCGTCAGGGTCTGCCAGTCCACTGCGACGACACCGTTCTCGCCACCGGGTGGGAACAGGAGGTTGTCGAGTCGGTAGTCGCCGTGCAGCAACGCGAACCGGTCGGATCGCGCGAGCACCCACTCCTCGGTGAGCTCGGCGCAGGCCCGGAGCGTGTCGCGGTCCTCCGCGCCGATCAGCTCGCCGAGACCGCCGACGAAGGTCTCGATGGCCGGGCCGTACAGCTCGGCGAGGATCCGTGCCTGCTCGGCGTCCGTCGTGGTGAGCCAGTCCGATTCGTGGAGGTCGGGTGCGCACCAGCGGGGACCGTGCAGACCGGCGAGATTGCGGACGGCGTCGTGCGCCTCGTCGACGGTGCACCCGGTGAGCTGGTCGCCGGGCAGTGCCGGGGCGGCGTCCTCGAGGAGCAAGGTGAACTCCCCGTCCTCACCGACGGCGACGTGATAGCAGGTGGGGGTCCGCACCGCGACGGACGGTTCGATGTCGCCATAGAAGCGTGCCTCCCCGAGGTAGGCGCCGGCGAGCATCCTCCGCGTCGCGGGATCGGGTGACGGGAGCTTCGCGACGAGAGAGGGCGGCACGTCGTCGCCCGTCAGGACGAGCCGGTAGCACAGGGCGATCTGCCCCGTTCCGATCCGCTCGACCTGCACCGTGCGTACCGTGCCGCCGAGCACGGCCGAGAGTCGTTCGGGAGTCAGGTCGTCCACCGACAGCAACAGATCGGTCATGGTGCGCTCCGGCCGGGGTTGGCGGGTAGGGATGCGAAACGCTCGGGGTCGCGGATCGTCCGCCACGCGGCGACGACCGGAGTGAGCTCGGTGGGCGTGGCGCCGTGCAGGATCACGCTGTCGGCACCGGCGTCGAACTGGTCGGCGATGCGGGTCGCGCACTGTGCCGCGCTGCCGGTCGCGCTCGCGGCGAGCCACTCGTCGGGCAGCAACGACCGGATGTGCATCAGCAGTTCGACCGGCGCTGCGTCGATCGGCCCGGAATGGGAACGGACCTGCGCGTCGTCCCGGAAGCGGTGCAGGACCTGGGGATCCCAGCCGTTCGCGCGGACGAGCACGTCACCGTAGCCCTGCAGGTAGGTCGCGAGCCGTCCGGTCAGTTTCCGCAACCGGAGATCTTCGGGGATCGACTCGTCGACGGTCGCGAGGACCGACCAGATACGGACGGACTGCGGGTCGCGGCCGGCCTGTTCGGCGGCGCGTCGCACCGTCTTCACGGCGCGCGCGAGCGTGTCGTCGGTGAAGAAGGTGTGCAGGACGACGGCGTCGGCCACGCGTCCCGCCAGGTCGAGCGTGCGCTCGCCGAGCGCGACCATGAGGATCGGGATGCGGTCGACGCCCTCGGCGGTGCGTCGCAGATACGGGAAGTCGCCGGCCGGGCCGTGCCGGTCGACGACCGCGTCACCGCGCCACAGCGTCCGGAGCAGATCGACGGTGTCCTCGAGCCGCGCCGACGTCACGCGAGGCAGACCCATGAGATCGAACAGCACGTCGAAGCCGCGGCCGAGCCCGAGGGCGTAGCGGCCGCGGCTCAACCGGTGCAGTGTGGTCGCCATCGTCGCTGTGACGAGTGGATGGCGGGTGTGCGGATTGGTCGCTGCGGTGCCGATCCCGAGCGTGCGGCTCGTCGCGGCAGCCGCACCGGCCAGCGCTGCCGCGTCCTTGGTGTCGAACCGTTCCGACAGGAAGACCGAGCCGAGACCGATGCGTTCGGCGACGGCGATCTCGTCGAGCAGCGCCCTCGGGTCGTCGGCGTGCCCGGCGAGGCCGTAGAACCCGAGTTCCGGACAGTCCGGCTCCGGTACGGATCCGCCGGGGATGCTCACGAGCGGGCCGCCGCCTTCCGTCGCTGCAGCACGCTGCCCACCGCGTTGTCGAGCTTCGAGCCCAGCGGCCAGCCCACGTAGTGACACAGGAACAGGGCGATCTCGCGGAGCTGCTGCTCGTCGAGTTCCTCGTTCTTCAGCGCCGCTTCGATCTGGATCTCGGCGATGTCGGGGGCGCCCTGCGCGGTGAGTGCCCCGAGCAGCAGCAGTCGCCGATCACGAATGGTCAGTCCGGGCCGGGTCCAGATGTTCGCGAACAGGTGGTCGGCGGTGACGGCGAAGTGGTCGCCCGGGCCGTCCTGCATCTCCCAGCCGTAGACCTTCGACATCATCTCCAGGCCGCGGCGGCGGGTGTCCTCCGTCATGCGGGCTCCTTCCTCGAACGATTCTGTGCGATTTCACCGACGCCCACGCCGAGTCCGGGTCCGAGATCGGCCAGTGCTCGCGCGCCCAACGGGAGATCCACCCCGAGCCGGTCCGCGAGGTCGAGCGCGAGTGCGAGATCCTTCTCGCCGAGGGCGCGGACATGCGAGAAGATCGGAAACCACGAATCTTCCGGCGTCAGCGTAGAAGTGCTGTCGCGCCACATGATCGCGCCCGCGCCTCCGGTGATCGCATCGGTGTGCCGGACCACCTTGCCGAGTTCGGTGATGTCGAGCCCCGCGGCCTCGGCGAGGCGCTGCGCCTCGGTGGCCGCGGTGAAGGCAATGAAGTGAAGCAGGTTGCGGGCGAGCTTCATTCGCGTTCCGGATCCGACGGGACCGGCGTGGACGACGAGGGACGCGAAGCTGCCGAAGGGCTGCTCGATCTTCGCGAAGGCCTCGTCGCTCGCGCCGACCATCACAGCGAGGGTGCCGTTCTTCGCGCCCGGTGCTCCGCCACTGACGGGTGCATCGACGAGGTCGACGCCTCTGCTCGCGCAGATCTCGGCGAGTTCGACCGCCGTGGTGTCGGAGATGGTCGAGTGGATCGCAACGACGGTGCCCGGCCGGGCGGTCGAGAGCAGGCCGTCCGGCCCGGTCACGACCTCGCGGACCTGGGCGTCGTCGAGGACCGTGACCGAGACGATGTCGCATTCGACGGCCAGTTCGCCGGGCGAGGACGCCGAGATCGCGCCGGCATCGACGAAGGGGATCACAGCCTCGGCGCGTGTGTCGAGGACCATCAGCCCGCCGGGCCGGCCGAGCAGTCGCTCGGCCATCGGGGCGCCCATGTTGCCGAGCCCGATGTATCCGATGCGCCCGGTCACGACCGGATCACCTGCCCGCCGTCGACGTTGAAGATCTGCCCGGTCACCCACGAGGCCTCGTCCGATAGCAGGAACAGGCACATTCCGACGAGATCGTCGGGTGTGCCCATCCGTTTGAGCGGCAATTGCTTCACCATGTCGGCGACCATGTTCGCAGGGGTGGTGGTGCGGGTCGCCTCGGTGTCGATCGGGCCCGGGGCGATCGCGTTGATGCGGATGTTCGACCCGCCGAGTTCCACCGCGAGTTGCTGTGTGAGGCCGTTGATGCCGACTTTCGCGAGCCCGTAGAAGCCCGAATAGACCCAGGCCGCCGTCGACGACTGGTTGACGATCGACCCGCCGTTCTTCGTCATGTGCGGCCACACCGCGCGGGTGACGTTGAGGGCGCCGTCGAGGTTCACGCTCATGAACTTCTTGTAGTAGTCCCACGGAACCGTCAGCAGCAGATCGAGTTTCATGCCGCCGTAGATGGCGGCATTGTTGATCACGTGGTCGATGCTGCCGTAGGTCTCGACGGTCGACGCGGCGAGTGCCTCGGCGGAGGCGGGGTCGGAGACGTCGACCGAGGTGAAGCTCGCGATGCCGCCGTCGGCGACGATCTGTTTGGCGACCTGTTCGCCGAGTTCGGCATCGATATCGGCGACCACCACGTTCGCGCCCTCGGCGGCGAGCGCACGCGCGTACGCCTCGCCGATCCCCTGGGCGGCGCCGGTGACGATCGCGGTGCGACCGGTGAAACGTGCCATCGGAAAAGTCCTTTCGGAAGTTCGGGTCAGCTCGCGGGTTCGGCGACGAGCTTGGTCTCCAGGTACTCCTCGAAACCGGCCACACCCATCTCGCGGCCGATCCCGGACTGCTTGTAGCCCCCGAACGGGGCGTCGGCGGCGTACCAGATGCCGCCGTTGACGCCCAGCGTGCCGGTCCGTACACCTGCGACGACCCGCGCGATGCGGTCCGGATCGGTGCCGTACACCGAACCCGAGAGGCCGTAGGGGGAGTCGTTGGCGATGCGGATCGCGTCGTCGTCGCCGTCGTGAGGGATGATCACGAGCACCGGGCCGAAGATCTCCTCCCGCGCTGTGCGCGCGGAGTTGTCGAGGCCGGCGATGAGGGTGGGTTCGACGAAGAAGCCCCGCTCGTGTTCGGCGGGACGTCCGCCGCCGGTGACGATCGTGCCGCCTTCCTCGACGGCGAGGCGGATGTAGCCCTCAACCCGCTGTCGCTGCTTCTCGGAGATGAGCGGCCCGCACACCGTACCGGGATCGCGCGGGTCGCCGGGCCGGATGCCGCTCATGGACTTCGCGGTCAGGGCCACCGCTTCGTCGTACCGTTCGCGGGGAACGAGCAGACGCGTGGTGATCGCGCAGCCCTGGCCGGCATGCGTGCACACGGTGAAGGCCGCCATCGAGCAGGCGCCGCGCAGGTCGGCGTCGTCGAGGACGATGAACGCCGACTTGCCGCCGAGCTCGAGGAAGACCTTCTTGAGGTTCTCGGAGGCCGCGCGCATCACGGCCCGGCCGGTCGCGGTGGAACCGGTGAACGAGATCAGGTCGACGCGCGGATCCTCGCTCAGCTGTGCGCCGAGCCTGTGGTCGCTCGAGGTGACGATGTTCAGCACTCCCGGCGGGATGTCGGTCTCCTCGGCCGCGATCCGCCCGACCAGGGCCGCACACCACGGGGTGTCCGGGGCGGGCTTGAGCACCACGGTGTTCCCGGCGGCGAGAGCGGGCCCGAGCTTGGCGAAGTTGATCTGGTGCGGGAAGTTCCACGGCGTGATCGCGCCGACGACCCCCACCGCTTCCTTGAGCAGATAGCGGTGGGTGGGGATACCCATGGGGGAGGCGTTGCCGAGATCCTGCCTCCACGCGTAGCTCTCGGCGAGGTCGGCGAAGTAGAGCAGATCGTCGATGGGGCCTTCGAGATGCGCGGCGCTCGTGAGGAATCGGGGAGCGCCGACCTCGGCGATGGTGATCTCCCGCAGTTCCTCGATGTGCTCGCGCAGGGCGTCGCGCAACTGACGGAGGCAGCGGGCTCGGAAGGCGTGGTCGCGTGACCAGTCGGTGTCGTCGAAGGCGCGACGCGCGGCCGCGATCGCGGCGTCCATGTCGGTGGCGGTGCCCTCGGCCGCGTGGCCGAGCAGTTCTTCGGTGCTCGGATCGGTGATCGCGAAGGTGCCTCCGCTGCCGGGTACGAGCTTGCCGTCGATCAGAAGGGTGGAGCTGTCGGTGGGGCGAAGTGTCATCAGACGTTCCCTCGGTTCTGGACAGGTGTCTGGACTATAGTTCGGCGACGCGATCGAATGCAACGGTTCGTCCGAAATGGACGAAACCGGTGTTGTGTGCGAGGAATTCGACGAATCTCGCACACAACACCGGTCTCGACGGGGGTCCGGTGGTCTCCGGTCAGAACACGCGCAGTCCGAGGCGTCGCCGCGTGCGCAGATCGAGCAGATAGGACTTCCACAGCAACGGCCACACCCATGGGGTGACGCGGTGCAGGCGACGGACCGCCACGAGATAGCGGTCGAAGCGTCGCTGGTCGTCGGCGGTCCACGGGTACTGCATGAGGTCGCGGAACTCCGGCGGCAGTGCACCGCGGGTGATCAGTTCGAACGACCTGCCGAGCACCCGGTGGATCCCGCGGCCCAGTCGTCCGAGGCGCACTTCGAGGAACGCGAGATTGCAGAGTTCGGTGAGGTACTCGCGCACCTGCTCGTTCATGGAGAGGTCGGCGACGCCGGCCTTCCACAGTTCCTCGTACTCCTCGCGGGTCGTGGGCCACGACTCCGGCCGGACGTTCAGTGTCGTCGCGAGGGTCGCGCCGTCGCGGAGGATCCGGGCGTACTGCTCCTCGGTGAGCGGGCCGTACAGGAACTCGTGCTGGTCGATGAAGTACTTGAGCAGGCAGACGGCGACCCACAACTGCAGGGCGGGGGAGTTGGCGCTGTAGCGGACCTCCGCGCCGGGTGACGACGTGACCCGGGCGTGGATCTTCCGTACCGACTCGCGGACGAAATCGCGGTCGGCCTCGGTGCCGAACACCGCGACCGCCAGATAGGTGCCGGTCGTGCGGGCCCGCTTGACCGGATGGAGATCGGCGCGGCCGGAGTCGACCGTGCTGTCGACGACGCCCTGGCCGACGCCGGGATGGGCGAGCTGCATGATGACGTTGGCGGCGTTGATCGTGCCACCGAGCGGTGAGACGAGATCGCCGAGAGTGTCGATCGTCCGCATGACCCCTCCATCTGAAGACGGACGTGTTCAGTTGATGCGTGCCACTCTAGCGCGTCTTCGTGGGGTCGAGGGATGCGCCGGCCAGAACTCCGCGCACGACCGTCTCGTAGATGTGGTCGAGATCGAGCTCGTCGCCCAGGAAGCCGCTGCTCTGGAGGACCGCGAAACCGTGCAGGGCCGCGAACATGCCGACCGCGGCCTCGAGCGTCTCCTCCTCCGGAACGCCGCAGGATGCGAGCATCGTGCGCAGAGCGACGTTGGCGTCCAGTGCGGCGGCGAGCAGACCGTCGCGGTCGACCGGTGCGGTGGTCAACGCTTCGTAGCGGCGGGGATGTTCGACGGCCCAGGTGTGGTGGGCGTCGATCAGGGCGCGAAGCCCGTCGACGCCGCTGCGGCCCATCGCGACCTCGCGCAGATGCGCCCCGAGATCGCTCATCGCGCGGATCTGCACGGTCGCCCGTACGTCGTCGAGATTGCGGACGTGGTTGTACAGCGAGGCCGTGACGATTCCCAATCGCGACGAGAGAGTGCTCATCGTGAGCTGTTCCCATCCCAGCTCGTCGACGATCCCGAGCGCTGCTGCGACGACCTTGTCGCGGGTCAGTGTCCGCCGACGCACGGGTCGGGAATTGTCGTCTGCCATGGAAACAGTCTAAGGGGCTTCCATTCCGAACGAAGGTGAGTAGTTTATAAACGAATGCCATTCGTACACTCCCACGAGAGCGGCTTCATGACGACTTCACCCACAGATCTCAAGAACCCCGACGTCTTCGCCCAGGGGGTCCCGCACGATTACTTCTCCGAACTCCGGCGCACCTGTCCGGTCCACCGCCAACCCGAGGAGGGCGGCGCGGGCTTCTGGGCCGTCACCCGGCACGCCGACGTCATCGCGGTCTCCCGCGACAGCGCGACCTTCTCCTCGGCGCTCGGAACCACCCAGATCGACGATTTCGACGAGGAGACACGCCTCAAGCAGGCATCCATGTTGCTCAACCTCGACCCGCCGGAGCACACCCGCCTGCGGCAACTCGTGAGCCGAGGGTTCACCCCGCGCATGGTGAAGACGCTCGAGGAGCGCATCCGGCGAACGTGCGAACGCACCGTCGACGCGGCGATCGAGGCCGCGCGCGACGGCACGGTGATCGACTTCGTCCCGGCGATCTCGGCACCACTGCCGCTGGAGGTGATCGCAGCGCTGCTCGGCGCACCGGCCGAGGACGTCGGGAAGCTCTACGACTGGTCGAACCGCATGATCGGCTGGGACGACCCCGAATACGGCACCACCCAGGAGGACGGCGAGCTCGCCGCCGCCGAGATCTTCCTGTACGCCAACGAGATCGCCGCGCAACGACGCATCGAACCGCGCGACGACATCGTCTCGAAGCTGGTGTGCCCCGACGAGAACGGCGACACGCTCTCCGAGATGGAGTTCGACATGTTCTTCGTCCTGCTCGTCATCGCGGGCAACGAGACGACGCGCAACGCGATCTCGGGCGGGATGCAGGCCTTCGTCGACCATCCCGAGCAATGGCGCCGGTTGCAGGACGATCCCGGTCTGATCGACAGCGCCGTGGAGGAGATCCTGCGCTGGGTCACCCCCGTGGTGGGCTTCCGCCGCACGCCCACATGCCCGGCGTCGATCGGCGACCAGCACGTCGAACGGGGCGACAAGGTGATCGTGTACTACCCGAGCGCGAACCGCGACGAGGAGGTCTTCGACGACGCGCACGTCTTCGACATCGGGCGCGAGCACAATCCGCACGTCGCCTTCGGGGGGACGGGTGTGCACTTCTGTCTCGGGGCACATCTGGCGCGGCTCGAACTGCGGATCATGTTCGAGACCCTCGTTGCCCGTATCGACCGGGTCGAACCGGCCGGCGAACCGCGGCGGTTGCGGTCGAACTTCATCAACGGTGTCAAGTCCATGCCCGTCCGTATCCACCCACGAGAGCACTGAATTCGCCGAATGAACGCGTTGCGGGCATTGCCGCCCCCCTCCAACCGTAGTAATGTCCAGACACGTGTCCAGAAACGTGAATCTCGAATCGACCCGTCGCCGCCTGACCGAGAAGCAGGCCGACACGGTTGCGAGGCTCACGCAGGCCGCGGTCGAGGTGCTCCGCGAGGAGGGATTCACGGGGTTGACGGTGCGTATGGTCGCCGCCCGTGCCGGTGTCGCCCCGGCCACCGCCTACACCTACTTCTCGTCCAAGGAACACCTCGTCGCCGAGGTGTTCTGGCGTCGCTTGGCCAACGCTCCCACGGCCGACGCCGAGAGCACGAGCCGTGCCGATCGGGTGGTCGCGGTGCTGAGGGGAATCGCGCTGCTGTTGGCCGACGAACCCGAACTCGCGGCCGCCGTCACCAGTGCGCTGCTCGGTCACGACCCCGATGTCGAACACCTGCGTGCGCGCATCGGACTCGACATCCGTCACCGGATCTCGGCAGCGCTCGGCGCCGACTCCGATCCCGACGAACTCGAAGCACTCGAACTGCTCTACGCCGGCGCGCTGGTCCGGGCCGGTATGGGCTACGGCACCTACGAGAAACTCGCCGACAGGCTGGAGACATCCGCCCGACTTCTATTGGAGTGATCCATGATCCAGGCATCCCCGGGCTCCGCGTCGCACGCAGGGCCCGCTTCGCCCGATCCACCGACGCTCGGCCCCGTGATCTTCAACCCGTACGACTACGCCTTCCACGAAGATCCGTATCCCACCTACCGCCGCCTCCGTGACGAGGAACCGGCCTACCACAACCCCGACCTCGGGTTCTGGGCCCTGTCCCGCCACGCCGACGTCGTCGCGGCCTTCCGCGACAACACCAGGCTCTCGAGCGCCAACGGTGTCTCGCTCGATCCGTCCGCCTACGGGCCCAACGCGCACAAGGTGATGTCCTTCCTCGCGATGGACGACCCGCGCCACATGCGCATGCGTCGGCTCGTCTCCAAGGGATTCACTCCGCGGCGCGTCGCCGACCTCGAGGAACGCATTCTCGAACTGACCCTGCGCTATCTCGAACCCGCGGTGGAGGCAGGGGAATTCGACTGGATCTCGGAGTTCGCGGGCAAGCTGCCCATGGACGTGATCTCCGAACTCATGGGCGTACCCGAATCCGACCGCAGTGAGATCCGCCGCCTCGCCGACCTCGTCGTCCACCGCGAGGAGGGCGTGCTCGACGTGCCGGTCGCCGCGATGGAGGCATCGCTGCACCTCGTCGGCTACTACGCCGACATGCTCGCCGAACGCCGGAAGAAGGACACCTCCGACCTCACGTCGGCGTTGCTGGCCGCCGAGATCGACGGAGACCGGCTCACCGACGACGAGATCATCGGCTTCATGTTCCTCATGGTGGTCGCAGGCAACGAGACCACCACGAAACTCCTCGGCAACGCCCTCTACTGGGGAGCGCACAACAAATCCGAGGTGGCGCAGGTACTCCGCGATCCCGTTCGCGCACCGCAGTGGGTGGAGGAGACCCTCCGCTACGACACTTCGAGCCAGATCGTCGCCCGCACCGCCGTCGCCGACATCGAACTGCACGGCGCCACCATCCGGTCCGGCGACAAGGTACTGCTGCTCATCGGATCCGCCAACCGCGATTCCGACGTCTTCGACACCGCCGACGACTTCCGCATCGGACGCGACAGCTCCCAGAAGATCGCCAGTTTCGGTGGGGGAGTGCACTTCTGTCTCGGCGCACATCTCGCCCGCCTCGAGGCGAACATCGCGCTGGAACAGTTCGCCCGGCGCGTCGCCGACTACGAGATCGACGAGGACCGCTGTGAACGTGTCCATTCCACCAATGTCCGAGGCTTCGCGGCCCTTCCTGTAGAGGTCACCGAACGACATGCCTAGATTCGAACCCCATCCCGAACGCCGTCCCGCGCTGGTCGCCGGAGCCTCCTCCGGAATCGGTACCGCCACCGCCTACGCGCTCGCCGAGGCCGGGCACCCCGTCGCGCTCGGGGCGCGCCGCGTGGAGGAGTGCGCGGCGATCGCGGAGAAGATCCGCGGCGAGGGTGGCGAGGCCTTCGCCCACTTCCTCGACGTGTCGTCCACCGAATCCGTCGACGAGTTCGTCACCGCGGCCGAGGAGGCCCTCGGCCCCGCCGAGATCGTCGTCTCGGGAGCGGGCGACATGGATTTCGCGTTGCCGCACGAGATGGATCCCGACCGGTTCGCCTTCCAGGTGAACGTGCACCTGATGGGCACACAACGTCTGGCCCATCGTGTGCTGCCCGGCATGATCGACCGGAAACGCGGCGACTTCGTCGTGATCGGATCCGACTGTGCCGTGCTTCCCCGGCCCTGGATGGGTGCCTACAACGCCGCCAAGACCGGCCTCGAAGCGCTCGTCCGCGAAATGCGGATGGAACTCGAGGGTACGGGTGTCCGCGCATCGGTCGTGCGCCCAGGGCCGACGCAGACCGGTGCCGGCATGACCGCGCCGGCGGAGGTCCTCGAACCGATGCTCGAGGACTGGGGCACATGGGGTTTCGCCCGACACCCCTACTTCCTTCGTGCATCCGACATCGCCGCGGCCGCGCTCTCGGTCGTCTCGGCCCCCCGCGGCGCCCACATCGTGCTCATCGAGGTTCAACCCGAAGCGCCCCTGCGGAAGGACAATCCATGACCACACTCGTCGAGCCCCGGCGTGTGTCCGGCGGCGAACACGAACACGGCCACCTCGAGGAACTGCGCACCGATCCCATCGCGCTCATGCGCCGGGTGCGCGAGGAGTGCGGCGACGTCGGGGTCTTCCAGCTCGCCGACAAGAAGGTCGTACTACTCTCCGGTGCGGAGGCCAACGAGTTCTTCTTCCGTGCCGCGGACGAGGATCTCGACCAGCAGGCCGCCTATCCGTTCATGAAGCCGGTCTTCGGTGAGGGCGTCGTCTTCGACGCCAGCCCCGAACGCCGCAAGGAGATGCTGCACAACTCGGCGCTGCGTGGCGAACAGATGCGGGGCCACGCGGCGACCATCGACCGCGAGGTGCAGGACATGGTCGCCGGCTGGGGCGACGAAGGCGAGATCGACCTGCTCGAATTCTTCGCCGAAATGACGATCTACACGTCGTCGGCCTGCCTGATCGGCAAGAAGTTCCGCGACCAGCTCGACGGACGATTCGCCCACCTCTACCACGATCTCGAGAAGGGCACCGACGCACTGGCCTTCGTCGATCCCTACGCGCCGATCGAGAGTTTCCGGCGACGCGACGAGGCCCGCCGCGGACTCGTGGCACTCGTGCAGGAGATCATGGACGGACGCATCGCGAACCCGCCGCAGGGCAAGGAGGACCGCGACATGCTCGACGTCCTCGTCTCCATCAAGGACGAGGACGGCAAGGAACGGTTCAGTGCCGACGAGATCACCGGCATCTTCATCTCGATGATGTTCGCCGGCCACCACACCACCTCCGGCACGGCGGCCTGGGCGCTCATCGAACTGCTGCGCAACCCCGAGTACATGCAGCAGGTCACGGCAGAACTCGACGTCCTGTACTCCGACGGTGAGAGCGTGAGCTTCCATGCACTGCGGCAGATCCCGGTGCTCGAAGCGGTGCTCAAGGAGACACTACGCCTGCACCCGCCGCTGATCCTGCTTCTTCGGGTCGCGCGCGACGACTTCGAGGTCGCCGGATACCGGATCTCGGAGGGCGATCTCGTGGGTGCGACACCGGCGATCTCCAACCGGATCCCGGAGGACTTCCCGGATCCCGATGCCTTCGATCCCGGCCGCTACATCGACCCCAATCAGGAGGACATCGTCAACCGGTGGACCTGGATTCCGTTCGGGGCGGGTCGGCACCGCTGTGTGGGAGCGGCGTTCGCGCTCATGCAGCTGAAGGCGATATTCTCGGTTCTGCTGCGCGACTTCGAGTTCGAACTGTCCCAGCCGCCCGAGACCTACCGCAACGACCACTCGAAGATGGTGGTCCAGCTCGAACAGCCGTGTGCTGTGCGGTACCGACGTCGCACCCGGGCGGCGTCCGGCACCGGCACAGCGACGCAGGAGTGAGGTTCGGATGAGGATCGAAGCAGATCTCGATCTGTGTCAAGGACACGCGATGTGCTCGATGGAAGCCCCGGACGTCTTCGCCGTCGCCAAACGGGGTGAGGTGGAGGTCCTCCTCGATCCCGTGCCGGAGGAGATGCATGCCGACGTACGAGCAGCTGTGAAGTACTGCCCCACCCAAGCCCTTCGCATCGTCGAAGACTGAGGACCAGGAGACAGGATGGCCACGTTCGATCGTGCCGAGCTCGACGAGATGATCACCCGCTGGGTCGACGCCAACAAGCGCGCCGAGGCCGAAGGCGACTGGAAGCCTTTGGCCGACATGTACACCGAGGACGCCACCTACGGCTGGAACTACGGCCCGAAGGACGAGTTCATGGCCGTGGGACGCGAGGAGATCCGCGACCTCGCGCTGGGCCAGGAGATGGACGGGCTCGAAGGCTGGCAGTATCCCTACCAGCAGTTCGTCGTCGACGACCGCTCCGGCGACGTGATCGGCTTCTGGAAGCAGATCGCCGACAGGACCCGCGAGAACGGCGAGCACTACGCGGTGCACGGTATCGGCGGGAGCTGGTTCCGGTACGGCGGCAACTTCCAGTGGTCGTGGCAGCGCGACTTCTTCGACTTCGGCAACGTCTCGCACCTGTTCCTCGAGATGATCACGGCGAACGCGCTCTCCGACGGCATGCAGAAGCGGATCGAACGGTCTACGGGGAAGAAGCGGCTCCCCGGTTGGTACCGGGTCGGCGAGTCGCCGGTTCCGTTGTGGTGACCGGCGTGGACACCGGCGGATCGTTCGCCGCGCTCTCCCGCACCGCTCTCGCTGTGCTCGTCCCCGAACTGTTGCTGTGCGGTCAGCTCATCGACCGTTCGGGGATGGCGCATCTGATCTCGGCATTCGGTCGGGAGGACATGGCGGAGGTGGCCATCGAGGAATGGCAGGCGTCCTCACCGTGGTACACGCGCCGCATGCAGCGTGCCCTGAAGTTCGAAGGCGACGACGTCGTCACGATCTTCAAGGGCATGCAGCTCGACATCGGGGCGCCCCCGCAGTTCATGGACTTCCGTTATCGCGTCCACGACCGCGACCACGGCGAGTTCTGGCTCGACCACTGCGGGGCGCTGATGGACGTCGAGCCGCTCGGCGACGCCTACGTGACCGCGATGTGCCACGACATCGAGGACCCGACCTTCGACGCCACCGCGCTCGCCACCAATCCGCACGCCCGGGTCCGGCCGATCCATCGGCCGCCCCGTGCGCCGGCCGACCGGCACCCGCACTGCGCGTGGACGGTCACGATCGACTCCTCGTACGACCCACCGGCTGTCGAACCGCACACCGAAGCGCTCGGCCGGACCGCGGCCGTGGCACTCGAGCTGAGCCCGATCGACCACGATGGAGAGGGGAGACACGACTATTCGGGTCCCCTCCTCGCAGACCTCCGGTTCGACGAGTTCTCGAAGCCGGCCCTGGTACGCATCGCCGAGGAGGTGTGCCTGCAGCATCACCTGCTCGCTCTCGGCTTCCTCATGAGTGTGCGCAAACGAACCGACGAGCAGTCTGCGATCGAGCTGACCCGCAAGCAACTCACGGGTATCGCCGGCATCACGTCCGAGCGCATCCGTACCGCGCTGGGATTGCCGCGCTCGTTCGCCGGCCTGTCGGTGGTGCTCGATGTACACCCGATGCTGGCACCGGACCGGTATGTCGATCGGGTGATCTGTTTCGACGACGACGCGCTGGGTCTCCGGATCAATCGGCGAGGTGGCGCCTTCGACGACGGGTCCTGGCCCACCTTGATCGACGCCGAACACCTCGGCCCGCTCGACGCCCTGGTGCGCGGTGTGGACCCGCACTTCACCACCCGCCTGGTCTCTGCGACCGACGAGGCTCTCGTCGTCGAGGTGTTCCGTGACGAATCCCCGGCGAAGGAGTGCGACGAGGTCGCCATCACGCGCTTCAGTACGGGTTCGTCCTTCGTCTTCGAAGATCGGGGAATCCCCCTCCCGCTCACCGTTGTCTGACCACGCTCCAGGAGAGCCCTTCGTGAATAGTGCGCTGTCCCGCCGTACCTTCCTGCGGGGAACCGTCGTCGGCGGTGCGGCCGTTGCCGCGTTGTCGTTGTCCCCGATCCCACGCGCACGCGCCGAGGTCACCGAGGAGCGCCATCGGGCAGTCGTCGTGGGCAGCGGATTCGGCGGTGCGATCACCGCGCTGCATCTCGGCCGGGCCGGTGTGCAGACGCTCGTCCTCGAACGTGGGATCCGCTGGCCCACCGGGCCGAACGCCGAGACGTTCCCTCACATGCTGCAACCGGACCGGCGGATGTCGTGGTTGTCGCCCGCCCCGGTGATGACCGGTACTCCGCCGATCCCGACCGAACCGTTCACCGGGCTCATCGAACGGGTTCCGGGGAACGGTATGGACGTCATGTGCGGCGCGGGGGTCGGCGGGAGTTCGCTGGCCTATCACGGCATGACCGTGCAACCCGACGGGCAGCGATTCTCCGATTCGGTGTCCTCGCGTATCGACTACGACCTGCTGGCCTCCGACCACTATCGGCGGGTGGCACGGGTGCTGAGGGTCGCGACCATTCCGGACGATCTGCTCGACCACGATCGGTACCGGTCCTCACGCCAGTTCCTGGACCGTGCAGGTTCGCAGGGCTACGACACCTTCAGAGTGCCGATGTGCATCGACTGGGACTTCGCGCGACGGGAGCTGACCGGGGAACTGAAACCGTCCTACACGACGGGCGACGTCATCTACGGAGTCAACAACGGCGGTAAGTTCTCGGTCGACGTCACCTATCTCGCCGAGGCGGAACGCACGGGGCACGTCACGGTCGCGCCGCTGCACCGGGTCGGCGACATCGAGCGTGCTCCGGACGGCACCTGGATCGTGCACGTGGACCGGATCCACACGGACGGAATGGTTCTCGAACGCAAGCGGATCCTCGCACAGTCGCTGTTCCTCGGTGCCGGATCGGCCGGCACGACCCGTCTCCTCGTGAAGGCGAAGGCGAAGGGGCTCGTCCCCGATCTTCCCGACGGCGTCGGAACGGGATGGGGCAACAACGGCGACCGGGTGTTCGCCGTGACGAGCCCGCTCGTCAGTCCCGGCGACCATCAGGGCGGGCCCGCCTGTGTGGGTATGCGCGACTACACCGATCCCGCCGGCCCGTTGATGATCGTCACCGGCCCGGTGCCGTTCCCCGTCGATGTGGGAACGACCACGATGATCGGTCTGGGGATCGTCGACGGCCGAGGAGTCTGGCACTACGACGCCGGCCGCGACGATGCGGTCCTGAACTGGGATCAGGCCTACGACCGGGAACTCACCCGCGCCATCGAGGCCCGCATCCGGCGGATCGCGGGACCGGCCTCGATCGTCGTCGACGTCAACGCCGTCGACATCAACACCTTCCATCCGCTCGGTGGTGCGCCGTTCGGGACGGTGTGCGACGACGCCGGTCGCGTGCACGACCAGCCCGGCCTGTATGTGGTGGACGGCGCGAAGATTCCGGGATCGACCGGGGCGTGCAATCCGTCGATGACGATCGCGGCGCTCGCCGAGTACGGCGCCGATCGGATCGTCTCTCGCGACCTGGATCGCGTGTTCTGACCCGATGGGTGGTTCCGGTGGCCCCGATGGGTGGTTCCGGTGGCCGGGCCACCGGAACCGTTCCGGCTGTCAGCCTTTCGCAGCCGACAGGCCGGCGCGACGCCCGAAGAAGCTTCCGTCGCCCAGCGACGTGCCGCTCGCATACCCCCACGCGCACACACCCGACGTGCAGCGACCCGCAGCGAACAGGCCGGGGATCGGATCGCCGGACACGTGCAGCACCTCCGAGTTCACCGAGGTGCGCAGACCGCCGAGCGTGAAACCTGCTGTGCAGTTGCGCAGATCGAGCGCCGCGATCGGGCTGCCGATGGGCTTGACCCACTCGCTCTTCTTGCCCAGCACCGGATCGCTGCCGTTCTCGGCGTGCCTGTTGTAGACCTCGACGGTCGCCTGCAACGTCCCCACCGGCAGCTCCATGTCGGATTCGAGTTCGGCGACGGTCTCTGCGACCCACTTCGGACGGAACCGGAAGAAGGGCGTCGAACTCGTTGCCGCACAACCCTCCTCGTACGCCTGTTCGTCGATGATCAGATAGGCCTGGTTGTCGTTCTTCAGCAGCGTGAGCTGACCGATACGGCCCGGATAGGTGTCCTCGGGGACGTACCGCTGACCGCGGCCGTTGACGAGGATGCCGCGGGCCATCAATTGCGGGTCGCCGAAGAAGGCGACCTCGGTGGCGTCCATGTGCGCGAGATCGGCGCCGAGTGCCTGCGCCATGCGGATCGCGCGGCCGTCGTGCTCCTCGATCGCCGCACCCGGGCGACCGCTGAGTTGCGGCGCGTACGACTCGACCATCTCCTTGTTGTACGCGAAACTGCCGGTCGCGAGGACGACGCCGCGGCGGGCCCGGATGTGGACGTCCTTGCCGTACTGCTTGGCCGTCAGGCCCACGACACGTCCGTCGCCGTCGACGATCAATCGCTGCACCCGCACGTCGTATTCGGCTCGTACACCGAGGCTTTCGGCGACCTGCGAGAGCGGCTGCATGAGCATGTACCCGCCGCCCTTCTCTCCGGTGCGCTTGTCGGTCATCTGCGGGACGTGCCCGCGCGGGGCGGGCGTGGCGATCTCGTTGAAGGGCGCGGAGTTCTCGCCGCCGGAGTACATCAGGCCGTCGTCACCGGGGATCTCCCACCCGGGTTCGCCCCAGAAGCTCTCCTTGAACACCACACCGTTGTCCACGAGCCACTCGTAGTGTTCGACGCTGCCCTCGCAGTACTCGGTGATCTTCGCTTCATCGGCGCCCGGCCCGAGCGCGGCGAGCATGAACGCCTTCATGTTCTCGGGCGAGTCGTCGAATCCGAGGGCCTTCTGCAGCGGGGTGCCGCCGCCGAGGTAGACGATGCCGCCCGACAGCGAGGCCGCACCGCCCCAACCGCCGGTCCGTTCGAGCACGAGCACGTCGGCACCGGCGCGGGCGGCCTCGATGGACGCCGAGACACCGGCGATGCCGTAACCGGCGACGACGACGTCGGCTTCGTGGTCCCAGGTGGAGACGCTGTCGGCGGGAAGGGGATGGAGATCGGTGCTCATCGGGGTCCGTTCGGGTCGGTGATCAGTGGTCGAGTTTCGAGGCGAGTCGGTCGATGTACGCGACGACGTCGTCCTGGGGACGGTCGGGCAGGCCGAAGATCACCTCGGTGACCCCGGAGTCCTCCCAGATCCTCAGTTGCTCGGCGTCGTGACGGCCTGCCAGGGCGAGGATCTCGGGAGTCCCTGCACGGCCGGCATCGGCCCAGGCCTTGTGGAGGCGCGCGACGTTGTCGACGACGTTGTTCTCCGTGGGTGTGGTGATCCACCCGTCGGTGTGGCGGACGATCCAGTCGAAGTTGCGGTCGGTGGAACCGGCGCCGAGGAAGATCGGGGGCCGTGGCTGCTGCACAGGTTTCGGCCACGCCCAGCTCGGCCCGAACGCGACGAAGTCTCCCTCGTAGGAGGCCTCTTCCTCGGTCCACAGCGCCTGCATCGCTTCGAGATACTGGCGCATCGCGGTGCGCTTCTTCTTCGGCGGTACGCCGTGGTCGGCGAGTTCCTCGGCGTTCCAACCGAATCCGACACCGAAGTTCACCCGGCCGCCGGAAAGGTGATCGAGGCTCGCGATGGTCTTGGCGAGCGTGATGGGGTCGTGCTCGAGGGGCAGTGCGACGGAGGTGCCCAACTTGATCGTCGACGTCACCGCGGCTGCGAGTCCGAGCGCCACCCACGGATCGAGGGTGCGCATGTAGCGGTCGTCGGGAAGGGTCTCGTTGCCCGTTCCCGGATGCGCGGATTCGCGACGGATCGGGATGTGAGTGTGTTCGGGCACATAGAAACTGTCGAAACCGCGACTCTCCGCGGTCGAGGCAGCGACTTCGGGCCGGATTCCCCGGTCGCTCGTGAACAGGGTGATTCCGTGGCGCACAGCAGCCCCTCTCCAGACGGTGACGGAGAAAATGTAACGCGTTCTACATCCGGAGGGAAGAGATTTCCGGACACCTGTCTGATTGTGGCCGGTCGGCGGTACGAAAAGGCAGGCGCACCACGCTGAACTATCCTCGAAACGGGCATGAACGGAAGGTGGCGTGATGACGGAGCAGTCGACGACGGAGACCGCGGGCGAGGAGTCGGCGTCGACGCAGACCTCGCGACCGGCCCTCGGGTCCACCCGGTCGCCCGGTGCGGGCCTGCGGCCGGCGCAGCGGGCGCGGTACATGCGGATCATCGCCTCCGCCGAGGAGCTCGCCTCGGAGGGCGGTTACGACGCCGTGCAGATGCGGGCTGTCGCAGACCGATCCGGTGTCGCTCTCGGTACGGTCTACCGCTACTTCCCGTCGAAGAACCACCTGCTCGTCGTGGCGCTCGTACTCGAATTCGAGACCGCCGCCGAAGCCGTGACCACCGCGGAGATCCCGGGCGGCAGTGCCGCCGAGCGCCTCATGGGCGTGCTGCGCGGGGTGATGCCGCGGCTGTCCGAGAACCCGCTGCGCTACGACGCGCTCGTTCGGGCGGCAATGTTCGCCGATGCGTCCTCGGCGGCCGAACTGGACCACCTCGGGGAGGTGCTCACCCGGCTGTTCGCGCAGGCTGCGGGCCTCGATATCGTCACGGAAGAGGTGCTCAACGCCGTACGGATCATCGCGGACGTGTGGATGTCCTCGCTCGTCTCCTGGGTCGCAGGGCGGCAGAGTGTCGGCGATGTGCTCGCCCACATGGACACCGCCGTCACACTCGTGTTCGACAGGCTGACCGAACTGCAGCGGGCGAGCTGAGGCCCACCCGCTGCATCCGAGCGCCCGGTCAGGGGGCGGGCACGTCCACGATCCCGATCGTGGGCAGGAAGAAGCACGAGGCGGCGCCGTTGCGGACGGTACCGAAGACGGCCGAGAGCACGGTGCCCGAACCCGTCTCGACCGGCGCGACCCGCACCCCACCCATGGGCAGTGTGTCGGCGATGAAGCGCGCGACGGCCTGCTCGACGATCCCGCGGGCCGGTCCGGTGACGGTGTCCGGGATGGCTCCTGCAGCGGCCTCCTCCGGCGTGCCCATCGGCACGAAGCCGCCTTGCAGGGTGTTGATGTTCAGCCACGCGAGCTGTATTCCGGTGGTGTCCGCGTCACCCTCGAGGCCGAGGGGAACGAACGCGAAGAGTGTCTCGGCGGGGTTCACCAGGTTCAGGGGTTCGAGCATCGGAACCGGTCTGTACTCGGGCCACGGGCCTGGCAGCGCACCCGCGACGGCCGGGACGGTGCCCAACGGCAGGTCGCCGTCGGCTGTGCAGAACGGCGCTCCGGTGGGGTAGAGGAACGGTTGGATGCCGAGGCGCCCCAGGAACTCCATGCCGTCCTCGTAGGCGCCGAGCGGTGTCGACTCGGCCGCCTCGACGGCGCTTCCGCGAGCATTTGCGATGGCTTCGGCCGCAGCGAGTGCGGCAGGCTCACCGTCCGGCAGCGCGCGGAGGGCATCGAGAGCGGCCGAAAGTGGGCTCTCGGCGGGCACCTGCGCCGGCACTGCCGGCTGCGCCGGTGCCGGATCGGCGGCGGCAGTCGCGGGCAATGCCAGGCCTGCGGTGAGCGTGAGCGTTGCGGCGACCGAGAAGCGGCTCACGAGGTGGCGGTGTCTGCGGCTCATGTGGGGTTTTCTCCTGGTGTGGGTCGTAGCACCCGGTCGGGCCTCTGCCTAACTCTTAAGTAGAGGTTGAGAGTATGACCCGTACAGAACAACACACGGGCGGCGCTCCGGCCAGAGCGCCGCCCGTGGTGTTACCGAACCGACATCCTCACGAGTCGGTCATCGCGGATCAGTCCGGATCGTCCGGATGCTTGCGCAGATGAAGGATGCTCAGCACCAGGCCACCCCACAGGGTGGTCAGCGCGAGGAGCATCATGACAATGGCTGCGGTACTCACTTGCTACCTCCGGTGGACGACGGATCGGCTCCGGACGAGACGTCATCGGACGATGCGGAGACTGTTGCGGACGCCGGGACGGACCCTGCGAGAGGACGGTTCTCATCGAGTTCGTATTCGAGATCGATTCCCTTGCGCCACGGGATGAACGCCAGGACGACAGCGAGGACGATCACCCCGATCTGTACGCTCCACCCGAACACCGTGACCAAGCTGTCGGGAAGGCCGCCGTATCCGTCGCGGATGCGATCGCGGATCTCGCTGAACAGCATGTAACCGAGGACGAGCGGCGTGATGATGCCCGTGAACACCATCCAGCCCCTTCCCAGCTTGAACGACGACACCGAGTTGAGATGGTCGCGCATCTCGGGCAGTCGACGGTAGATCCACGCGACCACCACGAGCGCGACGAAGGCGACACCGACGATGCCGAACTGATTCGCGAAGCGGTCCACTACGTCGAGGGTGTTCAGCCCGGTCGTCGTGGGGAACAGCAGCAGCGACACGATCGCAGAGACGCCACCGATGGCGAGAACCGCCGGCACCCGGCCGAGACCGGTCTTGTCCTGGAACGCCGAGACGGTCACCTGGATGATGCTGATCATCGATGTGAAACCGGCGAAGACGAGCGAGCCGAAGAACAACACGCCGAAGATCGGGCCACCCGGCATCTCCGAGACGATCGTCGGGAAGGCGATGAATGCGAGACCGATACCGCCCGCAACCACCTCGCCGACCTCGACTCCCTGAGCCTGCGCCATGAAGCCCAGCGCAGAGAACACACCGATGCCGGCGAGTACTTCGAAGCTCGAGTTCGAGAATCCGACTACCAGTCCCGAGCCCGTCAGGTTCGTCTTGCGCTTGAGGTACGACGCGTAGGTCACCATGATGCCGAAGGCGACGGACAGCGAGAAGAAGATCTGCGCGTACGCCGCGATCCACACTCCGGTGTCGGTCAGCGCCGACCAGTTCGGGCTGAAGAACGCGTCGAGACCCGTCGTCGCACCGTCGAGAGTCAGGGCCCGTACCACGAGCGCACCGAACAACACGACCAGCAGCGGCACGAAGATCCGGTTCGCATTGCCGATGCCGCGCTGCACGCCGAGAGCAAGCACTGCGAGCGTCGCGATCCAGACCAGCAGCAGCGGCCACGCGACACCGGGCACGAAGCTCAGCCCGAATGTCGCATCCGCGTCCTGGTTCAGGAACGAACTCATGAAGAAGCCCTCGGGGTCGTCGCCCCACGCTTCGGTGATCGAGAAGAAGGTGTACCGCGCGGCCCACGCCACGATAACGGCGTAGTACACGCCGATGACGAAGCACACCAGTACCTGCCACCAGCCGATGAACTCCGCGCCGCGGCGCAGCCTGCGGAATGCCAACGGCGGCGACCCCCGGAACTTGTGCCCGATCGCATAGTCGAGCAGCAGGAGCGGGATGCCCGCCGTCAGCAGCGCAACCAGATACGGGATCAGGAATGCGCCACCGCCGTTCTCGTAGGCGATGTAGGGAAAGCGCCAGATGTTGCCGAGTCCGACGGCCGACCCGATCGCCGCCATGATGAACACCGACCGGCCTGACCAGACCTCCCGCTTGCGAGTGACCTCTTGCTGTGCCACGGACCTAGTCCTCCATTCATTCGGATGGAGCAACGCTAGCGTCCGAACAGCGTGTGCACGAAGTTTTTGCCTCCCGATCGGTACGAGCAGGCAGCGGTCCGGATCGGCGGACGTGCCTCAGTCGTCGTCCCAGAGCCGGAGGTCTGGGGGAGTCTCGTCCACAGCGTGGGAAGCACCGCGATAGCGGAAGGCGAAGACGATCCAGCCCACGACGGCGACGAGCACGAAACTGATCAACCTGTAGACCACGACCGCGGACAAGGCCTGCGCCCCCGACATCCCGCTCGCGGTGAGGGCCGGCACCAGCACCGCGTCCATGACGCCGAGTCCTGCGGGAAGCAGCGGGATGACGCGGCTGGTGGCGGTTCCGGCCGCATAGGCGACCGCGATACCTGCCAGGCTCGGCGCCCCACCGACCGCGTATGCGGCGAATGCCAGGCACGCCCCGTCGCACGCCCAGTTCGCCAGCGACCAGCCGAAGGCGCGCGCAGCATGCGGGCGGTCCAATTGCACCGCGCTCAATTGGGCGACGATCTTCTTCCATGCGCGCGCGCCGGCCTCCTCGGACTTCTTCCGCATCCGGTTCAGCCCCCGCAGGGCGATCAGGCCGATCGACTCGAACGAACCCGGATTGCCCGCCGCGTACTGGATGAGCACGACCATCAGCAGCAGACCGCCGATAGAGAAGATCAACGAGAACGGGTTGTTGCTGGCGCCGACGAGAAGAGCACCCACGAGACCGAGCAGAGCGAGCCCGGCCGCTTGGAGGAGACCGGCCATGACCAGCTGCCAGGTCGCCACGACCGGCGACGCACCCCAATGGCGCATCTGCCGGTAGGTGAAGGTCGTCCCGACGACCGGCCCGCCCGGAAGGGTCACGCTCATCGAGTTCGCTGCGAGCGTGACCGAAAGTGATTGCCACTGCGAGATCTTCACGTCCGCAGCGGACAGCAGCGCCCGCTGGGCCCGCGCAAACGTCGACATCTCCGCCATCGACGCGCAGACCGCCGCGAGAATCCACCCCCACTGCAGATGGTCGAGGCGGCGGACGCTCTCGGAGAGCTCCGGCCAGACGAGCACGACCTCGACGGTGAGGACCACGACCAGCAATCCGCCGATGATCCACTTGAGGTAGCGACGGCGTTTCGGGGTGAGCCGTCCCGTGCCCTCGTGCGCGGCATTCGCGTGTGCGCCCTCGGGCGCTGCGTTTGCGTGTGCGCTGTCGGGCGCGGGGTCCTGCGGGACGTCGTTGTGTGGCGTACCGTCGTCGTCCGGATGTCCGGGCTTCACCGTCTCGTTCGACATCTATTCGCTGGGCCAGCTCGACAGTGTCCGTCGGTAGAGGTCTTCGACCTCGGCTATGTGCTCAGGGAGATTCTCCCGCGACCAACCGCTGACGTCGATCGGTTCGAGCACGGCAACATCGACGGTACCCGAGCGCAGCAGGGACGAATGCTTCCACAGAATCTCGCCCGCGTTGCGTATCACGACCGGCACGATCGGCACGCCTGCCTGCATCGCGATGTGGAAGGCCCCCTTCTTGAACCTGCCGATCGCCGGGGTCAGCGAGCGTGTGCCTTCCGGGGCGATGACGATCGATGTCCCCTGCCGAAGGGTGTCGACGACCGGGCCGAGCGCAGCGACCGCCCGTTCGGTGTTCGTACGGTCGACGAAGGTGGCTCCGACGAAACGCAGCAGCGGCCCGAAGAGCGGATCGTTGGCCATCTCCTTCTTGGTCACGCCGGTGAAGTCCTGCCGCAGGACCTTGGCCAGCACCACCGGATCGAGCTGACTCTGGTGGTTGAAGATGAACACCGCCGGTCGCGCGGCCCACGCGTTCGCCTCGCCGACGATGCGCACGTTCACTCCCGCGAGAGCCAGGGAGACCTCGGTGCCGATGCTGATGATCGAATCGAGGGCGGTCTTCCGGTTTCGATTGACCAGGCCGAGGCCGAGGCCGGTCCACACGGAACCGAACAGTCCGCCGTATGCGGCTGCAGTTCGGGCGAGTTCCTTCACGCCGGGTGTGCCGCGGGGCCGGAAACGCAGGATCGGCCAGTCGCGTTCGAGCGCGACGCGGGCGAGCGTGCGATCGGGATTTGTGGCCGTGGGATTCCCGGTCAGGGCCAGGAATTCCACGTCCTCACCGCCGTTGGAGTAGGCGTAGCTGCATGCCGTCTCGATGCCGTGGGTCTCGGCGAAATCGCGCGCCGCTTCTGCTTTCCCGCTGCGCCACAGAGTCTTACCGTTCACCCGGCCGGTGAGTACACCGTTCTCGACCTCGAGGGGAGTGAACAGGATGTGCTCGACGCCCAATGCGTCCCCGGCGGCCTGGATCTGGTAGCGGGATGCCGACGAGGCGATCACCACCGTGTGGCCCGCATTCTGGTGCGCGCCGACGAGCTGCCAGGCCTCCGGGTACAGATGCCCGGCAATCGTCGTCATGAACAGACGGCTGCCGATCTCGTAGAGCTCGTCCTCGGTATGTCCGCGCCATGCCTTGAACGCGATCGCGACGAAGCGTTCGAAATCCTCTTCGCTCTCCGTCCCCCGTAGTCCGTTGAGCATCGTCGCAGCAATTTCGGAAACGGAGACCTTGCCGGCGAGCATCCGATCGCGGAAGAAGTGAACACCCGAGAAGCCGTGGACGATCGTGCCGTCGAAATCGAAGAAGGCTGCGATCTCGGGTCCGTGCGGACCCGTGCGCACCCGCTCGAGGGCTTGCTCGATGTTCACCTTTCCACCTTCCTGTTCGACACGTCGAGCGATTCGGCGAGCGCGACCCGACCGGCCAGCGCCGACAGCTCCGTCGCGAATGCACGCCTGCGTTCGCGGACGACATCGGCGTCTTCGTTCCGGTCGAGCAATCCCCGGTTGCGTGCCAGGTCGAGCGCGGACGCGAACAATTCCGACGACACCGATTCGGGTCCGTACAAGCGGCGTTGCAGCAGCATCTGCCGACCCACCGCTACGCACTCGGACAGGAAGGCGGCGCGGTCGACCTCGAGCGCCGGGTCGCGGACGGCGAGGCGTTCGGCCACGACGAGCTGCGCGTCGAAGAACGACCGCAGGGTGCGGTGCGACATGAAGAAACCGGTCTCGATGAGGACGGTGAGGGCATCGTCCTTCGTGGGGGGTGTATCGCCCCAGGAAGGGAAGAGGCCGGCCAGCTCGTCGCGCATCTGCGCCTCGAAGGTGTCGCGGTCCGGGAAGAAGAACTCGAACTTCAACAGGTCACGAAGGTTCCTCACTTCTTCCCACGCGACCCTGGTGGGGTCTTCTCCGGGATTGGCGTGCGCGTAGAGGATCGCCAGTTCCATGATCGACCGGTTCACGAACCAGTGCACTCCGCTGTTGCGGTAGAACGCCGCGACGAGATGCTGGCCCGGCTGGATGGAGTACACCGGTTCCACCCCACCGGCGTAGGTCGTGACGACTCCCGCATGGGTCAGGGACGAGAGCACGTCGTCCAGGCCACCCTCGACGTCGAGCATGTGCACGCCACCCTGCGGAACGCCACGACGGTCGAGGTAACGGCGGACCGGCGCGATCACGGCTCTCACCTCCTCGAGCGTGAGCGATCTGTCGCGTACGCCGAGCAGTGCCAGCGTCACCAGGCAGTTCACCGTCACCGGAGTGTTGCGGTTGATGCCGACCGCGACTTCGAAGGCGACCTTCTGCAGAGCTTTGCGGTGCGCAAGCCGCATCTCTTCGGGGCCTGTCGCCGTGGACTCGCGGGCCATGAGCGCAGGAGCACCCAGGTCGGGATCGCCGCCGGCGACCAGCAGGTCGCGCATAGACAGCGGATCACCGAATCGCACGTACACGTTTCCGGCGCGCTTGCGTTGGTTGCGGGCGTATCTGACGAGCCATGTCAGGCCCTCGGGTTTCTTGGTGGCGCCGGTCTGCTCGGCGGCGACGGCCGCGACCTCGGCGAGCCCCTCGTAGGTGATCGACACCGGTACCAGCATCACGTCCTCGACCCGGCCTCGTCGGATCGCGTTGGCCACGTAGTTGAGCAATCCGTAGCGCGGAGGCCGGAGCTTGCCCGTCCGGGTACGGCCACCCTCGAAATACCACTCCAGGTTGAATCGCTTGCTGAGCAGGAACGCGAAGTACTCCTCGAGGGCGGCCTTGTAGACGTCGTCGTCGGCGAAACTGCGCCGGATGAACACCGTCCCGGTGCGGCGGGCAACGGGGCCGATCGGCCAGAACGTGAGGTTGGCCCCACCCATGATGTGGTTACCGGGAAAGTCGTTCGCCGCCAGGATGTCGCCGAGGACGAGGGCGTCGGCATAGGAGCGATGCGAGGGAAGGAACACCAGGGAATGCCGACGGTTGGACTCTCGTAGCGCACGCAGACCTGATTCGTCGGCGTGTACCGTCCAGGCCGCCGCGTGCAGTGGCCGCATCGCCTGCGTGAACAGGTCGGTGACAAGACGTGACTGCACCGCGACCAGTTCGTCGAGCGAACTGCGCGCCCGCGACTCCACCTCGGCCCGCGACATGCCGTGCTCGGTTGCGATCTCGGCGAGACGGCGCCGGAAGGCCGCCGAGTCCATGATCTGCGCGGCGACGAGCCGCGGGACCTTGTAGCGGTCGCCGATCACGGCGCGTTCGGCCCGTTCGAGGGCGACGACGGCGCGGCGTGTGACGTACCGCGCGAGAGCCTCGTGGTCGGCGTCGCGGTCCTCCTCCGTGAGCGCAGCGCGGAGTTCGGTCAGCCGAGCAGGTTGTGCCACGACGATGCGGTACCGGTCGGCGCCCTTGCGCACCAGCCATTTCTGTACCAGGAGATTCGGATTGCGCGGGTTGGTCAGGGCAAGTACGTCGGAGAACCGCACGCGTCGCGCACCGTCCCGCTCTGCCGGCAGCCACGCGACACGCACGGGCAGGATCAGCGGGTCGTCGGTTCGGGTGACGAGTCGTTCCGCGAGGACCCGGGAGTCGAGATCGTACGCCTCCGGCCGGATCGGGGTGCGGTACTCGGTGGGTACCGCGTCCGAGCGCAGCCATTCCTCGATCATCGTCCGCTCGAGCGTCGTCGTGTACGCGACGACTGCCACCGTGGGCCCGCCGGAGGTGGGCACGGTGCCGCCCGATCGGGCAGTGTCGTCCGTTCCTGCGTGCTGCAGTTCGTGGTTTCTCATCTCACCCCGTCCAGAAGTCGCCCCGGTGTGAAAGTTACCTGTCGTGGCCGGTTCGTTCGGGCGATCCGGACGAGAACGGCAAGGCTGTTCGCAGGTGCACCGGTGCTGTGTCTGAACGACAATGTGGTGGGCGAACGACTCGGGGCCCGCCGACGGCTGGGAGGACGATGTGACCGCAGGTGCCGGAGTGGAAGGTGTCGGTTATGCGGGGCTGAGGGAGACGCACTCCTCGGTGGTCTTCTTCGTCGGCGATCGTGTGCACAAGATGAAGAAGCCGCTCGACCTGGGCTTTCTCGACAATCGCACGCGCGAGGCACGTGAACGGATCTGTCACCGTGAAGTCGAGCTCAACCGCCGTCTCGCGCCGGACGTCTATCTCGGTGTCGCCGATGTGTACGGCCCCGACGGGCAGCTGTGCGAGCACCTCGTCGAGATGGTCCGGTTACCGGACGACCGGCGACTGGCCGAGGCCGTACGACGTGGGGAAGACGTGTCGGCGGTGATCGACGAGGTCGCCCGCCAGGTCGCCGGGTTGCACGCCGCCTCGCCGCACAATCCCGATATCGACCGGTGTGCCTCGGCGGATTTCGTCGCCGGGTTGTGGGAGCTCAGTCTCGATCATCTCGGCCGCTTGGCAGTGGGAGCGGTGCGGGCCGATCGACTGGAACGGATACGGGAGGCCGTGCGGGGATTTCTCGTCGGCCGGCGTGCGTTGTTCGATGCACGTCTTGCCGCGGGCCGGGCCGTGGACGGGCACGGCGATCTGCTCGCCGACGACATCTTCTGCCTCGCCGACGGCCCGCGCATCATCGACTGTCTCGAATTCGACGACGAATTGCGTTTCGGTGACGCGTTGCTCGATCTCGCCTTTCTCGCAATGGATCTCGAACGCCTCGGCGCCGAGGACGCAGCACGGCGATTGCTGGAGCAGTACGGCAACGTCTCGGATGATCGCCCGCCTCCTTCGCTCGTGCATCACTACATCGCCTACCGTGCACTGGTGCGGGCGAAGGTGACCGCCCTGCGCTACGAGCAGGGTGACGCCGGCGCGCGAGAGATGGCGCTGGGTTTCGTCGATCGACTCGAGCGCCATCTCGACCGCGGACGCGTGCGGATGGTGCTCGTCGGGGGTGTCTCCGCGACCGGCAAGACGACGCTCTCGCGGACGATCGCGACGGATCTCCGGGCGCGGCTGTTGCGGAGCGATGTCGTCCGCAAGGAACTGGCGGGCCTGCAACCCACCGACCGCACGGGTGACGGCACGGATGCCGGCCTCTACGCGCCGGCACATTCCACGGCGACCTACCGGGAGCTGCTCCGCCGGGCCGAGACCGCTCTCGCCCAGGGATGGTCCGTCGTGCTGGATGCGACCTGGTTGTCGGCCGGACACCGCGACGCCGCCCGCGAGGTCGCCGAGCGTGCGGCAGTGGACCTGATCGAGATCGAATGCCGGGCCGACAAGGGAATCCTCCTGCAGCGCATGGCATCCCGTGCCGAACGTGGCGATGACGCTTCCGACGCCACGCCCGCGGTACTCGAGGAGCAACTTCGGCGACGGGATCCGTGGCCCGAGGCGGTCGCCCTCGATACGGCGCCGGGGACCGCCGATACCGTCCTGCTCGAGCGTCTGGTCGGTCCCGCCCCGTGGTGAGCACGGCGTGCAGACACGAGCGGGGACCGCTTCCGTGGAAGGGTCCCCGCCGGTGAGTGGTGCGGTCAGGCCGTGCGTGCGATGAGCACCGGGCACGGCGCCTTGTGCAGAAGATTCTGGCTCGTGGATCCGAGCAGTGCGGCACGGAACTGTCCTCGGCCGTGGCTTCCGACCGCAACGAGCTGTGCGTCGTCGAGATGCGCGAGCAGAACCTTCGAGGAGGGACCGCGGTCGATCACCCGCTCGACGGTGACGTCGGGGTAGCGGTCGCTCCAACCGGCCAGAGTCTCGGCGAGAACGGCGGTCTCCGAGGATTCGACGGCATCCCAGTCGACGAGCGCGGCGGTGGCGCCGACGCCGAGTGCGGCATCGCCGATCCACGAATGCACGGCCCGGATCGGAACGTTCAGCACCGACGCGAGCTCGAATGCCCGAGTGACTGCGGCAGCGGACAATTCGCTTCCGTCCACGCCGACGACGATGGGCCGGGAGTCGGGCAGGGGGGTAGCGGTGTCGCCGCGCCACACGACCACCGGGCACGGGGAGTGGTTTGCGACCCGCAGGACGGTGGATCCGAGCAGGAAGTTCTCGAGTGCACCCGCTCCTGTGGCGCCCATGACCACCAGGCGTGCGTCCTCGGCGGCTTCGAGCAACGACTTGGCGGCGGGGCCGGGACCGATGAAGCTCTCGATCTCGAGATCCGGGTGGTCGGCGCGGATCTTCTCGGCGGCCTCGGCGAGGAGCTTCTTTCCGTCCTCCTCGAGCTGCTGGATCATCTGCGACTGCACCAGGACCGCGGCTTCGCTGTAGAAGATGCCCTCCGGGGGCATGGAGTGCACGAGGTGAAGAGGTACCCCGAGACGCGACGCCACGGCGCCGGCCCACCGCGCTGCCGCTACAGCAGTTTCGGAGCCGTCTACGCCTGCGACGACCGCCTTACCGGTGCTCGGTGTGCTCATCGATATCTCCTTCTGGTTGCGGCGCCCGGCTTCCCGTGCGCCGGTCGGCTCGAGGTCACGTTACCGTCCCGTTGCGGCGGCCACTCGTCGTCGACGGTGTTCATGTTCCCGGACCGGGGCGGTCGATACCAGAGGCCTTAGTGCCCGATCAGCTCCACAATCGGCGGGCCGCACGGTAGGACTTCTTCCATCCCTTGTCGAGAAATTGCGCCTGCGCGTCGCCGATCTCGGTCTCGATGCGGAACAGGATCCCGAGCCCGAAACTGGTCTCGGCGATATGGCCCTGCTCGGCAAGCATGTCCAGCAGATGTTCCCGCGCCACGACGGAGTCCTGGAACTCACCGAGCAGATCCTGAAAGTCGTCGAACCGGTCGAGGATCCGGCCGGTGCGTGCCGGTCGCAGCGGTGCGATCACCTCGATGGCGTAACGCATCCGCTTGGCGCCTTTGCGTGCCCGGTGCATCAGTTCGTCGCGTTCGGTGGAGTCGGCGGCGTCGCCGACCTTCGCGACGCGGCGGGAAACCTTCCTCGCGAGTGCTTCGAGCGCGCGGAGAAGTTCCTTCCGTGCCACCTTCGGCCGGGTACCGACCGCCTCCGTCGCGGGAGCGAGATCGGATATCGCCGCCTCGAGACGGGTGAGCAGGTCGACGTACCGATCGGAGTTCAGGGTCTCTACGGCCTCGAGGCGAGCGGCCTCCGACTTGGCCGAGAAGTACTCGTCTATACGGGCTCTGGTTGCTTCCCGGTGCGACTCGACCGGAATGTCGACCACTCGGTCCGCCAGTCGTTTCCATTGGACCTCCAGATCGCGGGAGGGGCTGAGACGTCTTCCGAGCCAGCGCAATTCGTCGACGATTGTGGGATCCACGGTGATTTCGCCGGAATAGGTCTGCAGGGCGCTGCGTAACCTCCGCGCCGCCTTGCGCATGCCGTGTACCGATGCGGGCGCATCGCGGCGCACCGCGATGTCCGACAACTCGAGGGTGTGCAGTTCGGTTGCCAGATAGTCGCGTATCGGGACCAGACCCTTCGCGAGCGGAGGGCGGGTGGGGATCAGGTCGCCGAGCACGCGATGGAGCTTCGACGGGCTCTCCGAACGGATGATCCCGGCAGCAGCGAAACGCTCCTCCAGCGCCGAGAGGAAATCGGTGATCGTCTCCTCGCCGAGATCGGAGTTCCATTCGACCTCTATCTCCCGCCAGCAGGTCCGGGATCCGTCCGCCTCGCGCACGGCATCCACGTCGTCGACGACCACCTCGGCGACGAGGGTGCCGTCGGCGGCGCGAAGCCGGTGCCGACGGCGTTCTGTATCGAGCAGCGCGGCCAGGCCCACCGGGGAGCCGCGGACGATCCCGCGCAGCAGGCCGGACAGGTCGGCCGGGGTGTCCTCGGCCGAATCGTCACCGAGTGGAAAATGCAGTTCGGTACGGGTATCGAGGCCGGACGGGAGTTTGAGATGCCACCCCGCGTCGTCACCGCCCTCACGCCGCCGCAGTGTGATCTTCGAACGCAGCAGGTTCAGATCGGCGGTGTCGAAGTACTGGGCCGACAGCCCGATCCGGTCGACATCGACCGTGTCGACGGAGGGCAGCCCCGCCAGATCCGGAAGCGGCTGGTCGGCGGCGGCGGCGTACTTGCGTTCGGCCTCGTCCGCGATGGTCAAGGACGGTGTGCTCGGCATCCATCTCTCCTTCTCGATACGCGTCACCCTCCACCTTGCCACGGCGTCCGATATGCGGCGATCGTCCGAGTGTGATCTGCCGATACCGGGCAAAGGGCACTTCGACCCTGGTCAAGGCAGGCTTTCGGGGTGATCATGGTGCGACGCGGGGGGGTGCGGAGGATAGGGATGAAGGTTCTTGTTTCGGTGGCGAGTCGACACGGTTCGACCGAGGAGATCGCCACGGCGCTCGCGGCTGCGATGCGTCACCACGGCGCGCAGGTGGACGTGAGCGCGCCCGAACAGGTCGACGAGGTCGACGTCTACGACGTCGTGGTACTCGGCAGCGCCGTGTACCGCAGCAGGTGGCTGCGGAGTGCTCGCGAATTCGCAGAGCGCCACGCGTCGGCCCTGCGCGGGCGCGACGTCTACCTCTTCTCGTCGGGCCCGGTCGCTACGGGCGGGCGGCAGGTGAATACGTCCTACGACGCGTGCGCCGTCGCCGAACGCACCGGAGCATGCGAGCATCGCACCTTCCCGGGAAAGTTGGATCCGGCGGTGCTCGGCACCGGCGAGCGGATGGTCGTCAAGATGGTCGGCGCCCCCTCCGGGGACTTCCGGGACTGGGACGCGATCGGAGCGTGGGGCGCGCGAATCGTTGCGCGGACGGAGGCCGGAGAGCGCGATCTCGACGGGGTCGGCTCGACTTCCTCACGGCGCGGGATGCATCGGTAGCGACCCGGTTCGAATCGCAGTCCGGGCGTCAGCCGGAGTCGCGGCGATAGTGGGTGCTCAGTTCGGCGGCGCGGTCCCAGCACGACCAGTCCACCGGACGTCCGGCCAACTGGGCCTCGACCACTTCGAATCCGGCATGCCATTCGGCGCCGTGTGCGAGGGCGTCTTCTTCGTCGTCCGTGGTGTGGGTGAGCGTGAGCCAACATCCGCCGGAGCCGTCGGGCGTGAGTTCCCAGTGCAGAACGTCGGCGTCCCAGAGGTATTCCAGCACCCGGCCGACGCGCACCGTGAGCACGCTGCCTGCACTGGTGTGCCCTTCCGGGAGGACGGAACGGCGGGTCTGTTCCTGTGGGCAACGGAATTCGAGCGTAGCGCCGGGGGTGAGCTCGACCTCGACCACAGCGGGGAACCAGTCACGGAGGTGCCGGGGATCGGTGAGAACGCTCCATACCTTCTCGGGAGGGTAGGGGAACGAGCGTTCGAATCGGAGGGCCACCCTCCCGTCATAGGTACGCGAGATGCTGCCGATATCCATGGGAACCTCCAAGACGAGACCCGCCGGTCAGCGGGGTCCTGGTGTGCTGTTACCCCATGCTGCCAGGTTTCGGCGGCTTACGAAGCGGGTCGGCCGACCTGTGATCGGATCGTCGAACGACAGGGACCGGGCAAGGAGCTGCAGTGGGTCCGAATAATCCTGTGGCCCAACCTCGTACACATTCGGGTACAGGTTGTCGCCGATGATCGGCAGGCCTAGCGAGTTCATGTGTACGCGAAGCTGATGCGTCCTGCCGGTGAGCGGTCGCAGACGGTAGCGCGCACGGTTGCCGGCCGTGGCCGTGACGTCGACTCGGGTCACCGCGTTGACGGGGCCGTCGACCTCGCGGGCCTGCAGCACGCCACGCTCCTTGACGATGCGACTGCGGATCTCGAGCGGGAAGTCGAGGTGGGGTGCCGCGTGAGCGATCGCCTCGTACTCCTTCTCCACGAGCCGCTGATCGAACAGCATCTGATAGGCGCGCCGCGCCTCGCGCCGGACGGTGAGCACCAGTACGCCGGCGGTGAGCCGATCGAGCCGGTGGACGGGGGAGAGTTCGGGAAGGTCCAGTTCCCTGCGTAACCGGACGACAGCGCTCTCCGTCACCCACGAGCCGCGCGGCGTGGTCGCCAGGAAGTGCGGCTTGTCGACGACGAGCAGGTTCTCGTCACGATGGAGGATGTCGATCTCGAAGGGAACGCGTGGTTCTGCAGGAGGATCACGATAGAGATACACGAATTCGCGCGGCATGTATCGGGTCGAGCGAGTGATCGGCGTACCGTCCTGTATGACCACTTCGCCGCTTTCGACCTTTTCGGCGATACGTGCTGCATCACCCGGGAAACGTGCCGAAAGAAACTCCGATATGGTGGCCCACCTGCCGTTTTCCGGCAGTCGTAGGCGGGTCGGGTTCAACCCGTCGCGAACGGGGAGCGGAGCTTCGGCCACGGATCGTCAGGCTAGTCCCACCCCCGCAGTCCCGGATCCCGGGACCGGAGATAACGCGGCCGGGCTTTCCCCGATAACGATTGTGTGCAAGCCTGCTCAGAGTTTCTGCACCGTCGATACCCTGGGGCGGAAGCGAAGAATGTTACTGGAGTGCAAGGGGAGCTTTTTGTGACGATTTCGGCGGGATCCGGAAGACGTCGGCGGGGGGAACGCACTCTCGTTCGGCTACTCGTGACAGCGGTGGTGCTGCCGCTGGCGCTGATGTTCAGCGGCCTCGGAGCCGGGACGGCCGCGGCCGATCCGTACACACGGTTCCACGAGGACATGGTTGCCGCGCCGGGTGGGGTCGGTGCGATCAAGGTGCGTATCTGGCGTGCGAACAACGGCAGCAACAAGGCCGTCTATCTGCTCGACGGTCTGCGCGCCACCGACGATGTGAGCGGTTGGGAGCACGAGACCAACGCGGCATGGCTGGCCGACCACGGCGTCAACGTGATCATGCCCGTCGGAGGACAGTCCAGCTTCTACGCGGACTGGTATGCGCCCAGCAATTTCAACGGTCAGCCCTACACCTACAAGTGGGAGACCTTCCTGACCGAGAACCTCCCGGCCCATCTCGCGAACGCCTACGGCATCGACCGCAACAACAACGCGGTGGTCGGCCTGTCGATGGGTGGTAACGCGGCGCTCGTTCTGGCTGCCTACCACCGCGACCAGTTCAAGTTCGCAGGTTCGATGTCGGGTTACCTCAACCTCTCGGCTCCTGGGATGCGGGAAGCGATCCGGCTGGCGATGATCGATGCCGGTGGCTTCAACTCCGATGCGATGTGGGGTCCGCCGTGGGATCGCGCCTGGCTGCGTCACGATCCGTTCGTGGCCGCTCCGAGGATGCGCGGCCTGCCCATGTGGATCTCGGCATCGAGCGGCCTGCCGGGTCGGCACGACCGTCCCAACTCGTTGATCGGGGTGTTCAACACCACGAATGCGATGGGACTCGAGGCTCTCGCCCTGACCCAGAACCGTGCATTCCAGATTCGCCTGCTGACGCTCGGCATCGACTCCGCACACTTCTCGTTCCCGAGCACAGGAACCCACACGTGGTCCTACTGGCAGGACGAACTGTGGGCGATGCTCCCGATGCTGAAGTCCTCGATTGGTGCCTGACGCTGCCACGTCGCTGGTCGGTCGCGTCGTCCTGGTGACGGGAGCGACCAGCGGCGTGGGGGAGTCGACGGCCCACGCCCTCGGTGCCGCGGGTGCCACCGTCATTCTCACCGGGCGCAACATCGACCGCGGACGGGATGTCGCCGCGGCGATCGGTTCCGGAGCCGAGATGCATCGTGTGGACCTCGCCGATCTGTCGTCGATCCGTGCGTTCGTGGACTCGATCGGCGAGCGGCAGATCGACGTGCTCGTCAACAACGCCGGTGTCATGGCGGTTCCGCTGCGACGTACAGTCGACGGATTCGAGATGCAGATGGGGACCAACCATCTCGGCCACTTCGCGCTGACCGGGTTGTTGCTGCCCCGGATCACCGGTCGTGTCGTCACGGTGTCGAGTGCTGCCCACCTGGTGGGCCGCATGGACCTCGCCGACCTCAACTGGGAACGACGACCGTACAACCGTGCCGCGGCGTACGCACAGTCGAAGCTGGCGAACCTGATGTTCAGCCTCGAGCTCGAACGCCGCCTCGCCGAGGCCCGATCGCCCGTGTGCGCGGTCGCCGCACACCCGGGTTACGCGGCGACCGAGGTCGGGAGCCACACCGGCACCTGGTTCGACCGGCTGTTCGGCTTCGGCAAGACGATCCTGCAGCGCACTCCGGACGAGGGCGCGGAATCAGTGGTCGTCGCCGCGTCCGATCCCGGGATCACGGGAGGATTCGTCGGACCGCGATTCCTCCTCTACGGTGCGCCCGGACGGGCCGGTATCGCGCGACGAGCGCGCGACCGGGAGAGCGCCGCGCGCCTGTGGGAACTGTCCGAGGAACTCACCGGAGTGCGGTTCACCCTGGGGCGGCAGGTCTGAGAGGCCGGGGCGTACGGCGCATCGGCACGTGGTCGATGCCCGCCTCGGGGTAGTTCGGACCCGTACGCACGAAACCGAAACGGCCGTACCAGTTCTCCAGGTAGGCCTGAGCGGAGATGTCCACCACCCCGGCGCAGGTCGCGAGCGCTGCGTCGATCAGCTCGCCGGCGAGGCCGCGACCGCGTGCGTGCTTCGCGGTCGCGACGCGACCGATGTGGGTGATGTCCCCGTCGGCGAGCACGCGCAGCGTCGCGACGATCTCCTCGCCGTCCTCCGTCCAGAAAAGCTCGGTGGTCGGCTCGAGGTCGCGCCCGTCGAGTTCGGGTTCGCTCGTGATTCCCTGCTCGTAGACGAAGACGTCGGTGCGTAGCGCCACGATCCGATACAGCGTCTCGGGACGGATGTCTCGTAGGGCGGCGTGATGAACGGACGGCATTCTGCCGATGCTAGGCGGTGCGAACCGAACTTTCAGTCGCCGGTCGTGAAGTCCTCGAGCAGACCCGAATAGCGCTTCTGCGGAGGAGCGGCGAACTCACCTCGCTTACCGGTCGAGAGTCGCATCGTGACCAGCGACTGCACTGTGAGAGTTGCGGCCGCGACGCCGTCGACGACAGGAGCGCCGATGTCGGCGGAGATCTGCGCGCACAGATCCGACATCCCGGCGCAGCCGAGCACCACCACGTCCGAACCGTCCTCGTACAGCGCGTCGAGGCACGCCCCGGTGACGATCTTGCGCGCATCGGGGTCGGTGTCGAGCGCCAGTACCGGTATCTCGCAAGCATGTACGCCGCGACATGCCTCCCGCATGCCGTACCGTCCGGCGAGATCCCAGGCGCGCCCGGTGGTGCGACCGAGTGTGGTGACCACCGAGAAGCCTCGACCGAGCATGCTCGCGGTGTGCATCGCCGCCTCGGCGATTCCCACCACCGGACCCGATGCGATCTCGCGTGCCGCGTCGAGCCCCGGATCCCCGAAGCACGCGATCACGTAGCCGTCGGCACCCTCGCGTTCGCCCTTGCGGATCTCGTCGAGAAGCCCCGGGACGGCGAGTGCCTCGTCGTAGTGACTCTCGATCGAGGCCGGGCCCATCGACGGGCTGACAGCCTCGACCGACGTGCCCGGGCCGGCGACGGCCCGGGCACATGCTCCGATCCTGGCGGTCATCGACCACGTGGTGTTCGGGTTGACGACCTTGATGAGCATTACTGTTGGGCCGCTTCCTGCTCGGGTGCTGCGGGGACGCGAACCGCGAGTCGGGTGCGGGTCGCGAGCACGTAATAGAGGGCGAAGCCGAGGCCACATCCGATGAACCAGCTGTACTGGGCGGCGGTCTGCATGCCGGGAGCGTGGTTGAACAGCACCGGGATCATCGCGATCACCGCGCCGACGACGGTCGCGACGACGGCGGCCGGGTTGTAACCCTTGCTGTAGAAGTACGCGCCCTTCTCGGACATCGTGAACAGATCGTCGACGATCACCTTCTGCTTGCGCACGAGATAGTAGTCGGCGATGAGGATGCCGAAGAGTGGGCCGATGAAGGCACCGAGGGTTTCGAGGGTGTAGTGGATGACCTCGGGATTGTTGTACAGATTCCACGGCGTGATGAGCACCGAGCCCACCGCGGCGATCATGCCACCGGCACGCCAGCTGATCTTCTGGGGACTGACATTGGAGAAATCGAAGGCCGGTGAGATGAAGTTCGCGACGATGTTGATGCCGATGGTCGCGATCGCGAACGTGAGCGCACCGAGAACGATCGCGAAGGTGGAGTCGATGCGGGCGACGGTCTCGACGGGATCGGTGATCAGTTCGCCGTATACCGGCAGGGTGAGCGACGCGGTGATCACCACGAGAAGCGAGAACACCAGGAAGTTGACCGGAAGGCCGAGGAAGTTTCCTTTCCTGACCGCCGCATAGGACTTTCCGTATCGGGAGAAGTCACCGAAGTTGAGCATCGGGCCCGAGAAGTACGACACCACGAGGGCGATCGCGCCCAGCATGACCGGCACCGACGACCACCCCGTATGCGTGACAGCTCCGAGGGTCAGATCGATTGCACCCCAACCTGCCTGGGATATGAGGTAGCCGCAGAGCAGGAACATCACCACGTAGACCGCCGGGCCGCAGAAGTCGATGAACCGGCGGATCGACTCCATTCCGCGCCAGAACACGCACGCCTGCAGCACCCACAGGGTCAGGAAGCTGACCCATCCGAGTGCGGACAAGCCGGCGAATCCGTAATCCTCGACCACCGCATAGGGGGCCAGGGACGGGAACAGCTTGATCAGCACCACGTCGAGCGCTGCCGAGGCGAGGAAGGTCTGGATCCCGTACCACGCCACCGCAATCAGGCCGCGGATGATCGCAGGGATGTTCGCACCGAGTACACCGAACACGCTGCGGCAGATCACCGGGTAGGGGACACCCGTGACCTGGCTGGGCTTCGCGACGAGATTACAGAAGAAGTAGACGATCGTGATTCCGACGAGCAGAGCCACGAGGACCTGCCAGCTGGCCAGGCCGAGGGCGAACAGGCTGCCGGCGGTGACGTAACCACCGACGCTGTGGACGTCGGACATCCAGAACGCGAAAATGTTGTACGACCCCCACCGTTGGTTCTTCAGCGGTGCCAGATCGTCGTTCGTCAGGCGCGGGTCGTAGGAGGGCGGTGCCTGGGGTGACGGGATCGGGGCGCCGCCATCGGCGTGGGGTGTCAGCAGTTCGGTCATGCCTGCTCCTGTGCGAGGGGAGAACACCGTCGTTCCGGCGCGCGGCCGGGCGGGCGGAAACGGAACGAGCGGGAGATCAACGGCGCTGGTGAAATCCGACGTACCGACGCTAACGACGCGATATTGCCGACGAGTTACCCGAACTGTATATCTTCTGCCGACAACAGTCCGGCCTCGGGCGAGAGGGTGGCGATCGCGTCGTCGAGTCGCCGATTGTGGTGCTCGGACGCCGCGAGCAACCGTTCGGGGTCGCGTGCGAGGAAGGCCTCGAGCATGGCTTCGTGTTCGGCGTGGAGTTCGGCGCGTTCGGTATCGCTCACGTGAACCATGGGCTGGACGGGTTCGGTTATGTTCCAGGCGTATTCGAGCATGTGAAGCAGTCGGTGCATGCGCGAGGGGCGAGTGAGAGCCATGTGGAAGGTTCGGCTACCGCGATGATAGGCGCGTGAGTCATGGTCTCGCACAGCACGTTCGAGTAGCAGATGTGCTTCCTCTACGCGCCGGTCGTCTTCCGCGGTGGCATTGCGTACCGCTGCTGCAAGGGACGCCGATTCGAGACTCTCGCGGACGAGATACATCTCGCGCAACTCCGCGACCGTCAACTGCGCGACGATGTACCCGTGGTTCTGCCGGTGGGTCACGAGGCCTTCACCGATGAGGGTCTTCAGTGCTTCCCGGACCGGAATTCGGCTCACCCCGAACAGTTCCGCGACTTCACCGACAGGGATCGGAGTGCCCGGAGGTGCGGCACCGGAGAGGAAAGCGCGCCGCAACTCCTCGAGTATCGCGTCCTGGGGCCGGCCCGGTACGTCGACGTGCAGGCCGTCGAGCAACGCGGATCTGCGGAGACTTGCCACGACGGGTCTCCCTTCGTCGCCGGAACTCGAGTGCTCGACCCTGCGAAATTAGACCGCCGGTGTTACATCCCCGTCTCGGTTGCGTGAAGGGGGCAAGGCGGCGTTCCGCCGGCTTCCTCACCCTCCGCCACGCGGCGGTAGGTACGGGAACGACGGCAGCTCCTTCGGGGTGGTCGGTGCGCGCGATGTGGTCGGCCGGCTCGTCCCGGTGCCGGGCGCATCGTCCGCATCGCCGCGCCGGGGCGGACGACCGTCCTCGTCTTCGTCCTCGTCCTCATGTCCGGGTCCGCCACGCCTGGTGAAGCCTGCGCTGGTCGACGTCGCGGTGGTGGTGGGTGCGGTAGAGGATTCCACTGGCGGGACCGTGGTCGTGGTCCACGTGGATGTCTCGTCGACGAGTTCTTCTGTGGTGGTCTCGACGGATTCCGGCGCGGGGGCGGTCTCGGTTTCGGTCTCGGCCTCCGGTCGAGGCGTGGTGGTCGCCGCCGGATCCGCGCCGAGCGTCGGTTCGGTTGCGGGGCGCGGGATCGGTATGTCGGCAGGCTCGGCTCCGGGGAACACGAGCGATGCACCGACGCCGACAACTACGAACGACGCGATGGTCACAGCAATGATCGGAAGGGTACGTTTCGCCCGGCGATCGCGACGGGGAAAGCCTTCCCGGTCCACCGGGTCGAGTCGTCGGCCGAGGTCGAACAGCTCGGCCTCCGACGGTTGCACCGCCAGCACCCTTCCCCGGAGGTGCCCAGGCAGTGGTGCCGGCGGGAGAAGAGAGAACGTCCCGAGAGCATTCGGCACGCGGGTTACCGCGCGGTCGACGAAGTCCTGCGCGTGGGCGAGGATGCGACCGTCACCCCCGGAGCCGAGCACCGCCTCCGTCTCGTGGGACGTGAAGTGGTGCCGGACCGTGAGATCGACGACCTCGCGGGCAGTTCCGTCGAGCAGATGCACGGCCTCGCGGACCTCGAGCACTTCGGGAGCGGCCTTGTACGCCGGGTCGGTGGCGGGGAGATATTCGAGCGCGGAACCGGTCCGGTTCAGTACACGGATGCATTCGGCGCGCACCACGGCATACAACCAGGCGCGGAACAGGCCCGGATTGCGTAGCGACCGGATACGCGCGGTCGCCGTCCAGACGGAGTCGTTCACCACGTCCGAAGCGGCCGAAACGTCGACGAAGCCGCACGCATATGCGTACAGCTCGCGGGCGAAACGGTCGTATACCGCTGCGGTGGCGTCCGGCGCTCCGCTCCGCAGTGCTGCCACGAGCTCGCGATCCAGACGTCCGGGGTGGTGCCCCATCGATGGAACCTCCGTGTCGTGCATGCGCACCGAGCGCGTGCGGCCGTGAATTCCGAGGCAGTCTACGAGCCGATCCGTCCGACGGCGACGAGGCGATCCAACGAGGACTGTTGCAGCGGGACGCGCGTCCGTATGGTGGCGGACATGGGATGGGAGACGAAGGATATTCCTGATCTTTCGGGGCGGACGGCCGTGGTGACAGGAGCCAACAGCGGCCTCGGAGCAGAGACGGCGCGTGCACTGGCGAGGGCGGGTGCCGACGTCGTGCTGGCCTGTCGCGACGTAGCCAAGGGCGAGGCCGTCGCGGCCGACCTCGGCGACCGTGCCCAGGTTCGCCGCCTGGACCTGGCCGATCTGGCGTCGGTGCGCTCGTTCGCCGAGGAGGTGCGCTCGGCCTACGACCGCATCGATGTCCTCGTCAACAACGCCGGTGTCATGGCGGTGCCCTTGCGGCGAACGGCCGACGGATTCGAGATGCAGATCGGTACCAACCACTTCGGCCACTTCGCGCTCACCGGCCTGCTTCTCGACCGCATCACCGACCGGGTCGTGACGGTCAGCAGCGCGATGCACCGCATCGGCAGAATCGACCTCGAGGACATCAACTGGGAGCGACGCCGGTACGAGCGCTGGCCCGCCTACGGACAGTCGAAACTGGCGAACCTGTTGTTCGCGTACGAACTGCAGCGCCGCCTCACGGCAGCGGGGTCGAGCGTGAGATCGCTTGCCGCACATCCAGGTTATTCGTCCACGAATCTGCAGTACCGCAGCGAGTCCTGGCACGGGAAGATCGTCGAACTCGTCACCCCGATCATCGGGCAATCCGCGCAGGCGGGCGCGCTGCCGACCCTCTACGCGGCGACCTCCCCGGATGCGGAACCCGGCGGCTTCTACGGGCCGGATCGCTTGTTCGAGTCGCGTGGCCACCCGAAACGCGTACAGTCCAACTCGCGCTCGCACGACGAGATGCTCGCCCGCCGGCTGTGGGAGTTGTCGGAGCAGTTGTGTTCGGTCGAATACTCGATACCGTGACCGTCAGGTCAGGGTGAACGAGACCGGCGGCAGTTCGTCCCGCCGGCACAGACCTGTCTGGTCCACGAGATCGAGGGTTCGCAGGTAACGACGGACGAGGTCGCCTGCGGACAGGCCGGCATCCGACGCGGAACGCAGTGCGGACGCGAGTCCGTCTCCACTGGCCCAGCGGTAGATCGAGGGAACGGCGACCGGATCCGGATCCGGCCCCACTTCGAGACCGTGGTGCTCCTCGCGTCCGGCGAGTTCGCTCCACAGCCGCGAGGTGGCGCGCAGAGCCTCCTCGACGGCCGGGGTGGTGCGGCCCGGGGCACCGACGGTTCGCCGACGGGTCTCGCCCAGAGCGCTGGACGCGACGGCGGCGAGTTCGGCAGGCGTCAGTCCCGACCAGACGCCGGTGCGCACACACTCGGCGACGAGAAGATCGTTCGCGCAGTAGATCCTGCCGAGCCGGCGGCCGTCGTCGGTGACGTGGACCGATTCGCCCAGCGGATCTCGGAGCAGATAGCCCCGTTCCTCGAGCAGATCCAGTGTGCGGTCGAAGGTGTCGACGAGGCGGCCGGTGGCCGTGCCGATCTGCGATCTCATACGTTCGGTGTCGCCGTGTAGCGCGCTGCGTCGTGCGGAGAGGGCGAGGCGACGATCCCTGTCGCCGCGCCGATGCGCCGGATGCGAGCGCACCGCTCGTGCGAGCGAGGCGACGAGATCGGCGGTACCGGTCCGGCGCGCCGCGGCAAGTCGGTCGCGCAGATGCCGGTACTCCGTGAACCCCTCGACGTCCCCGAGTTCGGTGTCGAGTTCGCGCAGCGCCACCGCGTTCGCGCGAACCGCGTCGCTGAGGGCGGCAACGGACCGCTCGGCCTGGTACTGCGCGAACGAGCGCCGGAGGAAATCCCTGGAACCGGAGATTCCGCGGGCGGCGACCAGGTTGACCGCCGTGTTGTACCCCACGCGCAGTGAACTGTGCAGCGGATAGGAGCGGGCACCGGCGAGACCGGCAACGGTCGCGGGGGCGGCCTCGGGACTCCACAGCACGACGGCGTGTCCCTCGACATCGATGCCCCGTCGGCCGGCGCGTCCGGTGAGCTGGGTGTACTCGCCCGGGGTCAGGCGCACGGGGCCGTCGGCCGTGGGTTTGACGAGACGCTCGAGGACGACGGTCCGCGCCGGCATGTTCACGCCCACGGCGAGAGTCTCGGTGGCGAACACGACCCGCACGAGACCGCGCGCGAACAGGTCCTCGACGGTGTGCCGGAATGCGGGTATCAGGCCTGCGTGGTGCGCGGCGAAACCTCGTTCGAGCCCTTCGAGCCACTCGGCGTGGCCGACCGCGTCGAGATCGGCGGGTGGCAGAGCGGCGGTGTGCCGGTCGGCGACCGCGCGGATCTCGGCGATGTCGGCTGCCTCGGTGAGACGGAGGGACGAATCGAGACATTCGGCGACCGCATCGTCACAACCGTTGCGACTGAAGCGGAACCAGATTGCAGGTAAGAGCTGTTCGGCCTCGAGACGGGCGACGATGCCGGGCAGGTCGCCGCCGGTGGGCCCGGGCGCCTCGCGCACGCGCCGCCGCCGTCGGCCCCGACCGGTCGAACGACCGGGTGCGGCTTCGACGAGTTGGCGGTGGGCGATGTACCGCTCGAGGGTCTCGTCGACCGTGCCGGAGGGCGACAGCAGATCGAACAGACGCCCGCCGGCGAGCATGTGCTGGGTGAGTGGCACGGGCCGGGTCTCCTCGAGGACGACCGCGAGGTCTCCCCGGATTCCGCGCAGCCACCCGCCGAACTCCTCGGCATTGCTCACCGTGGCGGACAGGCTCGTCAGGCGCACGTCGTCGGGGAGCGAGAGGATTGTTTCCTCCCAGACCGCGCCGCGCTCGCGGTCGGCGAGATAGTGCACCTCGTCCATGACCACGTGGGTGAGGCCGCGCAGTAGTGGGGAGTTGCCGTGCAGCATGCTGCGCAGGACTTCGGTGGTCATGACGACGACGGGTGCGTGGGGGTCGAGCGAGATGTCGCCGGTGAGCAGGCCGACGTGATCGTCACCGAAGCGACGCGACAGGTCGAGGTATTTCTGATTGCTCAGTGCCTTGATGGGGGTGGTGTAGAAGCACCGCCCCGCAGATCCGAGCGCGAGCCGAGCGGCGAATTCGCCGACGACGGTCTTGCCGGCTCCGGTGGGCGCACACACCAGCACGTCCCGGCCGTCCTCGAGAGCGCTGCAGGCCTCGATCTGGAAGTCGTCGAGAGGAAAATCGAGTTCGGTCGCGAACATCGTGAGCTGCGACCGGTCCTGCGTGCGCACGTGTCCACGTTACGGGGCCGCGTGGACACGTGCGCCGCGGAGCAGTTCGTTCTCGATCACACGAGGAGGGACGTCAGTCCTCGGTCACCTCGAGTACGACGTCGATGTTGCCGCGCGTCGCGTTCGAGTAGGGGCACACCTGGTGAGCCTTCTCGGTGAGTTCGAGTGCCTTCTCGCGGGGAAGATTCGGAAGCGTCACCTCGAGGGTGACGGCAAGACCGAAACCGCCGGCGTCGGTCGGCCCGATACCCACTCGGGCACCGACGGCGGAGTCGCTGACGTCCACCTTCTCCTGCCGGGCGATCATCTGCAGCGCAGAATGGAAGCACGCGGCGTATCCGGCAGCGAAGAGCTGCTCGGGGTTGGTGCCCTTGCCGTCTCCACCCATCTCGGTGGGGAGCGACAGGTCGAGGTCGAGCTTTCCGTCGCTGGTGCGCGCGTGGCCGTCGCGTCCTGCTCCGGTGGCGAGTGCTTCGGCGGTGTAGATGATGTTCACGATGTCCTGCCTTTCTTCAGGGTGCGCCGGGTGCTTCCTGCAACGCGGCGGTCAGGCGGTGGAGCGTTTCGCGTAACGCGACCAGTTCGTCGACGTCGAATCGGCTGTTGCGTGTCACGCAGGCGGGTATTTCCGCGGCCACTGTCCGGAGTGCATCCCCTGATTCGGTGAGCTGGACGACGACACGACGCTCGTCGCTCCGTTGCCGGTGCCGCTCGACGTATCCGGCGTTCTCGAGTCGCTTGAGAAGGGGGGACAGTGTGCCTGTGTCGAGGTCGAGCGCGTCGCACAGTTCCTGCACGCCGCGTGCATCACGTTCCCAGAGGGCCAGCAGTACGAGGTACTGCGGGTAGGTGATGCCCAGCCGGTCGAGATGCGGCCGGTACGCCGCGGTGACGGTGCGCGACGCGCGGTAGAGCGCGAAGCACACCTGCTGGTCGAGTTCGAGGGGTGACGACACGGGAATGAATGTAGTGCACCTTTATGTTGTGCACAACATTAACGGCCACAATCCATATTGTGCCGCAGATCACATATTTCCGGGAATTGAGGACATCACCGGCACGTTACTTGAGTGAGACTGGCTCAAGTTCTAGAGAAAGGCTTCGGAATGCCGGCATTCTTCGGGCCCGGTGGGCCCGGCCGACTCGATATCACGCGTTTCATGAGCCGTGGTACCCAAGACCTCATGGCACTCGCCGCGCGCTACGCCACCGACCGGGGCGACGCGGAGCTCGACGTGCTGCACCTCCTCCGCGCAATGGCGGAGCAGGATCCGTCCCGTGCCGTCATGACTCGCGCCGGAGCCGACCCCGCAGACGTCGTTGCCGCGGTGGACCAGCGGCTGCCCCACAGTCGTTCGGGCGAGGCCGTCTCGGTGCCCGCAATGACCAGCGCCGTGAAGACCGCGCTCTTCGAAGCGCATCAGCTCTCCCGCGCGCTCGGCTCCACCTACATCGATCCCGAGCATCTGTTCTTCGCGCTCGCGGCCGACCAGACCCGCGCTCCGGGACGACTGCTCGCTTCGCTGGGCGTGACGCCGCAGTCGTTGCAGACGGCTCTGCAGCCCGGCCCTTCGGCCTCCCCGGCCGAGGAATCGCCTACGCCCACGCTCGACAAATTCGGTGTCGACCTCACCGAGCGTGCTCGCGGCGGTGGTGTCGACCCGGTCATCGGCCGTGCAGACGAGATCGAGCAGGCGGTCGAGATCCTTGCCCGGCGCACCAAGAACAATCCGGTGCTGGTCGGCGAGGCCGGCGTCGGCAAGACGGCCATCGTCGAAGGACTCGCCCAGCGCATCGTCGACGGCGACGTGCCGGAGGTTCTGCAGGACAAGCGCATCGTCCAGTTGGATCTGACCGCTATGGTCGCCGGAACCCGTTATCGGGGCGACTTCGAGGAGCGCCTCACCACCGTGCTCGACGAGATCACTGCCCAGCAGGGTCGGCTGATCGTCTTCATCGACGAGATCCACACCGTCGTCGGAGCAGGTGCGGGCAACGAGGGTGCGATGGACGCCGCCAACATCCTCAAGCCCAAACTCGCGCGCGGAGAACTGCATGTGGTCGGTGCGACCACGCTCGACGAGTACCGCAAGCACATCGAGAAGGACCCGGCGCTCGAGCGTCGCTTCCAGCCGGTCAAGGTCGACGAACCTGCCCGGGACGACGCTCTCGCGATCCTGAAGGGGCTCGCCGATCGGTACGCCGAGTTCCACCGCGTCCGCTACACCGACGAGGCGCTCGAAGCCGCCGTCGATCTGTCGATGCGTTATCTGCCCGACCGGAACCTGCCCGACAAGGCCATCGACCTCGTTGACCAGGCCGGTGCGCGCCTGCGACTGCGGGTGCCGCGCACCGATGTGAACGAACTGCGTTCGCGGCTGGCCGAACTCGAAGCGGAGAAGGACCGTGCCGTCGAAGCCGAACAGTACGAGGAGGCCTCCCGTATTCGCGACGAGATCCTCCGCGTCCAGAAGCGGATCGACGGCGGGGGCGGGGTTGCCGAGGACAGCCCGGCCGTCGAGCCGGAACTGATCGCCGAGATCGTCTCGCGCGCCACCGGTGTCCCGGCCTCGCAGATGACCCGCGCGGAGAAGGAGAGGCTGCGCACCCTCGAGGACGAGCTGCACAAGCGCGTCGTCGGTCAGGACGAAGCTGTGCACGCCGTGGCACGCGCCGTGCGGCGCAGTCGTTCCGGAATGAGCGATCCGCGTCGTCCCGTGGGCAGTTTCCTGTTCCTCGGTCCCACCGGTGTGGGCAAGACCGAGCTCGCGAAAGCTCTTGCCGAGGTTCTCTTCGGTGACGAGCGCACCATGTTGCGTATCGACATGAGCGAGTTCGGAGAACGGCACACCGTCAGCCGGCTCGTCGGCGCCCCGCCCGGCTACGTCGGATACGGAGAGGCCGGCCAGCTCACGGAGCAGGTGCGCCGTCATCCCTACTCGGTGGTTCTGCTCGACGAGATCGAGAAGGCGCACCCGGATGTCTTCAACACCTTGTTGCAGGTTCTCGACGACGGTCGCCTCACCGACGGTGAGGGACGCACGGTGGACTTCACCAACACCGTCGTCATCATGACCAGCAACCTCGGCTCGGACATCATCTCGAGTCGCGGTGGTGCGCTCGGTTTCACCACGGGCGACGCCGAGGCGGCGGAGAAGCCGCTGCGCGATCGGGTGATGGGTCGGCTGCGCGAATCGATGCGGCCGGAGTTCCTCAACCGCATCGACGAGATCGTGATGTTCCGCAAGCTCGACGACGATCAGCTGCACCGGATCACCGAGCTGCTTCTGGCCGAGAGCCGGAAGAGGCTGCAGAGCAAGGGAATCGACCTGGAGTTCACGGCCGATGCAGTGGCGTGGATCGCTCGGCACGGGCATCAGCCGGAATTCGGCGCCCGGCCGTTGCGCCGTTCGATCTCCCGATCGGTGGACGACCGCATCGCCGACATGCTGCTCGACGACGCGCTCGCCGCAGGTGACCGGGTGACGGCGGATGTCGTCGACGGTGAACTGCTCTTGCAGGTGAGCTGACACGAACGATGTGAAGGGGAGAGGCGCGATGCGCCTCTCCCCTTCACCGGTTTCAAGCCGTGACGAGGCGTCGGATCGCGTCGAGCGGCAGGTGCAGCCACGAGGGCCGGTGCCGTGCCTCGTAGACCACCTCGTAGACCGCCTTGTCGAGCTCGTAGCCGCGGAGCAGGGCACCTGATTCCCGCGGATCCGTGCCCGAGGCTGCGGCGTAACCGTCGCAGAAGGCAGCGTAATTGCGTTCTGCCCACTCGCGCGCCCGGAACTCTCGCTGGGAAGCGACGCCCCCTTGTTCGGATTCGCGGATCGAATGGTGCGCTGCGTAGTCGAACGATCGCAACATGCCCGCCACATCCCTGAACGGGCTGTCGGGCTTGCGGCGCTCCTCGAGCGATTTCGCCGGTTCTCCTTCGAAATCGATGAGCAGCCACCGCTCGGGGGTGCGCAGCACCTGACCGAGATGCAGGTCGCCGTGGATGCGGTGCACGGGTATCCGGCCCAGCGCGGCGACCTCGTCGAATCGTTCCCGGATCCCATCGGAGAGTTCGGCGAGTTCGACGACCTCGGCCGCCGCGCTCTCGAGTCGACGTAACATGCCCTCGGCGAGTTCGGAGGCGGCGCGCTCGCCGGTTCCGAGGGCGGATCCGAGATGAGCGTGGACATCCGCGACGGCTGCCCCGATGCGATGGGATTCACCGGCGAAATCGGTCCCGACCTCGTCCGCACGGAGATCCCCTTCGATGAGCAGGTCCCGCACGCTGCCGAGTGCCATCGACCAACCGTCTGCCGAGTTCGCCGCGAAGTCCTGCACCATCGACAGGGTCGTGCGCACCCCGTCGACCTCTGCATCGATCCATGCGCGGATCGGCGCGATCGACCGGCAGCCGGACTCCCCGAGTGCGAGCGGCAACTCGACATCCGGATTGATTCCGAGCGTCAGTCGTCGGAACATCTTGAGCAGCAGCTTCTCTCCGAGGACTACGGAGGTATTGGACTGCTCCGCGCCCAGCGCCCGCCCTCGTAACCCGGGTTCGATGACCGACCCCGGGACGGTGTGGAGATCGACGGGGCCCTGGCCCGTAGGAGCGCCGCTCGCCAGATTCCGGGAGTAGCGGTCGAGGATCTCCTGATCGCGCAGTCCGTCGTAGACGTAGACACCCCGATTGCGGGAATCGTCCGGGCCGACCACGCTCCACGACTGCAACTCGTCGGGCAGGTGCGGTCGGTAACCCAAGGGAACCTGGTAGATCTGATCGGCCGTCGACTCGAACGAGACCTTCACCAGTAGATGATCGACTCCGAAACCGGGCTCCTCCACGAGCGGATCACGCAGGACCACAGCGATTCCGGTGATGTTCTGGCCCTTCGCTGCAAACCACCGCTGGTGCGGCATCCACACGCGCAGATCGTGAACCAGTTGCTCGTTCGGGTAGAGCTCGAGGTTGGGTGTGGTCATCGCCGCACCGCCGCTTCCGCCTCACTGCTCACCGGATGGTCGCCCGGTCCCTCCTTTTCCGGATCGGGTTGCAGTGCAAACCAGAAGAATCCGTGGCCGGGCAGGGTGATCATGTAGCCCTCCTCCGTGATCGTCGGGAACGGCACGGATCCGGTCAGCTCCACCGGAATCCATCCGCTGAAGCGCGACAGGTCCAGAACGACCGCCTGGGGATAGCGCGACAGGTTGTTCACGCACAGGATGACATCGCTGAAGTTGCGTTCCGGCCCCGGCGGCATCTCGCGCAGATAGGACAGGATTGCCGGGTTGGCGCTGCCGAGTTCGGTGAACGACGCCTTCCCGAAGGCCGGATGCTGCTTGCGGACCTGGATCATCCGCCGCGTCCAGTGCAGGAGCGAATTCGTCGAATTCATCTGTGATTCGACGTTCACCGCCTGATAGCCGTAAGTGGCATCCATGATGACCGGCAGATACACCCTGCCCGGGTCCGCTCGGGAGAAGCCCGCGTTGCGGTCGGGGGTCCACTGCATCGGCGTCCGCACCGCATCCCGGTCGCCGAGCCAGATGTTGTCGCCCATGCCGATCTCGTCGCCGTAGTACAGGACGGGGGAGCCGGGCAGGCTGAGCAGCAGCGCGGTGAAGAGTTCGAGTTGGTTGCGGTCGTTCTCGAGCAACGGCGCCAAGCGGCGGCGGATCCCGATGTTCGCGCGCATCCGAGGATCGGTGACGTACTCGGCGTACATGTAGTCGCGTTCCTCGTCGGTGACCATCTCGAGGGTCAGCTCGTCGTGATTGCGGAGGAAGATGCCCCACTGGGCAGTCTTGGGGATCGGCGGAGTCTGGGCGAGGATCTCGGAGATCGGGAAGCGATTCTGCCGGCGTACCGCCATGAAGATGCGTGGCATCAACGGGAAATGGAACGCCATGTGGCACTCGTCGCCGATCTCGGGTTCGCCGAAGTACTCGACGACGTCCGTGGGCCACTGGTTCGCCTCGGCCAGCATGACCCGGCCCGGATACTCGGCGTCCATCACCGCCCGGCACTTCTTCAGGAAGGCGTGCGTCTCGGGGAGATTCTCACAGTTCGTGCCTTCCCGCTCGAACAGATACGGGACTGCGTCGAGACGGAAGCCGTCGATGCCGAGATCGAGCCAGAACCGCAGGACGTCGAGCATGGCGTCCTGCACCTCGGGGTTGTCGTAGTTCAGATCGGGTTGGTGCGAGAAGAACCGGTGCCAGTAGTACTGCTTGCGCACCGGATCCCACGTCCAGTTGGACGTCTCGGTGTCGACGAAGATGATGCGGGCTTCCTGGTACCGGTCGTCGACATCCGACCACACGTAGAAGTCTCCGTACGGCCCGTCCGGATCCGACCGTGACTCCTGGAACCACGCGTGGGTGTCGGACGTGTGATTCATGACCAGGTCGGTGATGACCCGGATACCACGCTTGTGTGCCTCGTCGAGGAATGTCACGAAGTCGTCCACGCTGCCGAACTCGGGTAACACAGCGCGGAAGTCGCGGATGTCGTATCCGCCGTCGCGCAGCGGGGAATCGTAGAACGGTGGCAGCCAGATGCAATCGGCGCCGAGCCACGCGATGTAATCGAGCCTTTCCGTCAACCCGCGCAGGTCGCCGGTTCCGTCGTTGTTCGAGTCGTTGAATGCGCGCACCAGAACCTCGTAGAAGACCGCAGTCTTGAACCAGTCCGGGTCCACGGGCAGGCTACGCGCATGGGCGAAGTCTCCGGCCTGGGTCTCGACGAGATGTCCGTCGGCGGTATGTTCGTACTCCGGTATTCGGTCGGCCGGATCCGGCATGGCACCTCCGTGCTCGTCGCGTCGCAGGATGACTCGACCCAGAATGCCCCGGTCGGCCGATTTCCACACCCCGAGCGAACCGAACGCTATGTGAGTGCGGGTGTGTGCCGATAGATTGGCGGGCATGATTGCGAACCGGCCCGAAGGGCGGGTGGCCGAGTTGTGCACCCGCATGCGTTCGTTCATCGACGACGAGGTGATACCTCTCGAGCCCGCACTGAGTCGCCACGACGACAAGGCGGCCGAGGCGCTCGCCGGCCTGAAGGCCCGGGCGAAGGAGCTGGGACTGTGGGCTCTCGGGCATCCGGAGGAGATGGGTGGTGGCGGGGTTCCCTTCCTGGACTTCGTCTATCTCAACGAGATCATCGGGCGGTCCGAATACGGGCAGCTGGCGGTCGGGTCGGTGTCCATGCAGGACGCACTGATGATCCAGCGGCACGGCACCGCCGAGCAACGCGAACGCTGGATTCCTGGTCTCGTCTCCGGCGACATCCTGCCGTCTGTCGGTATTACCGAGCCCGAAGTCGCGGGATCCGATCCTGTGCTCGTGCAGACCACCGCCCGGCTCGAGGAGGGCGAATGGGTGATCGACGGGCACAAGTGGTTCACCACCGGGGCCGCGCAGGCCGGATACTGCACGGTCTTCGCCCGCACCGAATCCGAGTCGACGCCGCTGCATCGCAGCATCAGCGCGATCATCGTGCCCATCGACACACCCGGACTCGAGATCGTGCGTTCGATACCCACGATGGGGCACGACCCGAGCGATCACTACGAGGTGCGCTACACCGGCGTGCGGGTTCCCGAGGAGAACGTGCTCGGTGAACGCGGCAACGGCTTCGTCGTCGCGCAGGACCGGCTCGGTCCGGGACGGATCTTCCACTGCATGCGGTGGCTCGGCCAGGCCCAACGAGCCTTCGAACTCATGTGTGCCCGCGCCAACTCCCGCTTCGCCCACGGTTCGTTGCTCGCCGAGAAGGGCGAGATCCAGCGCTACATCGCCGAATCCGCCGCCGACATACAGGCAGCTCGCCTGATGACTCTCGACGCCGCACGGGTCATGGACGCAGGAGGGGACGCCCGGGTCCAGATCGGGCTCATCAAGTTCCGTGGGGCGCAGATGCTGCACGATGTCGTCGACCGCGCTATCCAGGTGCACGGTGCACTCGGGCTCACCGCCGACACGCCGCTCGAGGGCATGTACCGGCGGGCGCGGTACGCCCGCATCTACGACGGTCCCGACGAGGTGCACCGGATGTCCACGGCACGGCGGATGTTGCGTGATCCGGAACGGGTGCCGTGGCGGTAGCAGCACGGTCGGGCACCCTCGCCATGTGACGGGTACTACGTGCTCCTCCCACTAGGGCCTTTCGGCTCCGCGCGGCTTCGATGCAACTATGTGGCGTGGCAGTCGAAGGGGCGGGCAACGCAGCTCGGACGAACGAAGATGTGTCCGACATGCGGTCGCGATGTCCGATCGACGAAGCGGCACGCAGGATGCGCATCGGATGTGCCGGTCTCGAGGACACTCTGCGCGTGATCACCTCGTCGGCCGTCGAGCTGATTCCGGGGGCCGAGCATGCCGGTATCGCCTTGCGCTCGTCCGGCCTCGGTTTCGATACCCGTGCCGCGACCGGCCACCTGCCGACTGCGCTCGACGTCCTTCAGCAGGAGTCCGGTGAGGGACCCTGCGTGCAGTCGATGCGGGACGGAAGAACCGTTCTCGTCGCCGATATGAGACACGAGGCGCGTTGGCCCGCCTTCGCCTCCCTGGCGAATTCCGCGGGTGCCGGCTCCCTTCTGGCGCTGTGCCTGTTCACCGACGTGGTGCACGGAGTTCTTCACGTGCACAGTTCTCGCGGCGGAGCGTTCGGCGCGCGCAGCGTCGAGGTGGGGACGAGCCTGGCCACTCACGCCGCCCTCGCGCTGATCGCTTCTTCCCGGGAGGAACAGTTGCGCACCGCCCTCGCGTCGCGTGATGTCATCGGGCAGGCCAAGGGCATGCTCATGGAGCGCTTCGAAGTGGGCTCCGACGAAGCGTTCGTACTGCTGCGGAAGCTGTCGCAGGAACGCAACGTGCCGCTGCGCAAGATCGCGGGGCACGTGGTCGAGACCGGACGATGACGGCTGCTCGCTCCCGAGCGCACACTCTCACGCCAGTTCGGGAGGGAAACCTCCGGTGGCCACCGGGCCCCACCTGTTCGGCGTGATCCGGATCAGCGACTTGCCCTGATCGCGCATGGCCTGCCGGTACTCGTCCCAGTCGGAGTGCTCACCGGCGATGTTGCGGAAGTACTCGACGAACGGTTCGACGTCGTCGTGGGCGTCGAGTACCTCGGCCGTTCCGTCGACCTGCACCCACGCGTCGTTCCAGTCGTCCGAGAGCACGACGACGCCGACCTCGGGGCGGACGCGGGCGTTGCGGGTCTTGGCGCGCCGTGGATAGGTGGCGATCACGATTCGCCCACTGTCGTCCACGCCGCCGGTGACGGGTGAAGCCTGCGGTGTGCCGTCGTCGCGCTGCGTCATCAGGATCATCCGGTGCCGGGGGCGGACGAAGTCGAGCAGTTCGTCGAGGCCGACGGCGGTGTTCGTGGCGATCTTGCGGGCCATGCACAGTCTCCTGTTCCTGAAGTGTCACGACTCGAGGAGCGCTGCGAGTCGCGCGAGGTCCTCTTCCACCATGCCTGTGTCGCGGTCGAACTCCTCGTCGGTCTGTTCGATCCGGCGAACGGTGAATACGAACTCGGCGCCGTCCGGATGCGGGAGCACGCGCATGGGGTTGTACACGCTCGTGCCGGACGGCATCGTCACCTCGTGATCGAGGACCCCGTAATCGTTGGCGGCGAACCGGTAGACCCGCTCCGGTGCGCACCGGACGACCCGAGCGATATGGCGACTGCGGACGAGCTGTGTGCTCACCTCGAGAACACTAGAACGCTCGCGCGTCGCGTGGGGACTCTTCGGCGGAGGCGGCGGAGAAGGAAGGATTTCGGAGATCGGTCGTGCGTATCGGAAGTGACTGCCGAGAAAGGTTTTTCGTTCGGGGGCCGATCGATCGGTCGCGCATTCGAAGGTGCAGGCTGGCACAGCCGTCCGTATTGCTGGTACAGTCCGCAACCATGCAGCGTGCATATTTTTGGTTTAGCAGGCCGGCCCGGGGTGGGTCGGTCGGCGTGACCGCGCGCTGACTTCTCCACCTACGAGCCGGACCAAGACCGGCTCGTAGGGATCACAGGTTCTCTCGGGTCGGACTCCGAACCACCGAGAACAGGAACCATCGATGAGCACCACCACCGGAATCTCCACGTCGAATCTCGACGAACAGCGCACAGTCAAGGTCAGTCCTCTCGTCGCGCCGTCCGAGATCCGCGCAGAATACGCACCCGATGCCGTCGTCGCAGCTACCGTCCGCTCGGGCCGTGCCGGCACTGTCGACATCCTGAACGGCACCGATGACCGTCTCGTCGTCGTCGTCGGTCCCTGCTCTGTGCACGACCCCGCCGCCGCCATGGACTACGCGCGCCGTCTGGCAGCCAAGGCCGAGGAACTGCGCGACGACCTGCACGTCGTGATGCGGGTGTACTTCGAGAAGCCGCGCACCACACTCGGGTGGAAGGGCCTGCTCAACGACCCGCACCTCGACGGCACCTTCGACATCAACACCGGCCTGCGCATCGGCCGTAAGCTGCTGCTCGACGTCTCCGGGCTCGGTCTTCCCGTCGGTTGCGAGTTCCTCGACCCGATCCTGCCGCAGTACTACGCAGACCTGGTCACCTACGGTGCCATCGGCGCACGCACCGCCGCGAGCCAGGTGCATCGCCAGCTGTGCAGCGCATTGTCCATGCCCGTCGGTATCAAGAACTCGACCGAAGGCGACGTGCAGGTCGCAGTGGACGGTACCCGGGCCGCGGCGGCCAGCCATGTCTTCCCCGGCACCGACCTCGACGGCCAGGCCGCGCTGATCGAGACCGTGGGCAACCCCGACTGCCACGTCATCCTGCGCGGTGGCAGCGCCGGCCCGAACTACGACGCCGAGACTGTGGCCGACACGATGGCGCGACTGCGCAAGGCAGGCCTGCCCGAGCGGGTCGTCATCGACGCCAGCCACGGCAACAGCCGTAAGGACCACAACAAGCAGGTCGACGTCGTCACCGATGTCGCCGAGCGGATCGAGGCCGGTGAGAAGGGCATCGTCGGACTGATGCTCGAGAGCTTCATCGAGGCGGGCCGCCAGGATCTGACGCTCGGTGAGGCCGACAAGCTCGACTACGGCAAGTCGATCACCGATGCGTGCATCGACTGGTCCACCACTTCGGCTCAGCTCGATCGCCTCGCACAGGCCGTGCGGGCGCGTCGTAGCTGAAGGCTGTATCCGGCCTGCTCGGGCGAGGGACGGGATGGACTGTCCCCCGGCCGAGCAGGCCGGGTCTGTTCAGCGCAGCGGAGTGAAGTCGCGGCTGCCGAGATAGGACGGACGCGGCTTCGACGCGGCGAAGGGTTCGACGAGCGTGTTCTCGACGCTGTTGAACACGACGAACAGATTCGAGCGCGGGAACGGGGTGATATTGCCGTTCGAGCCGTGCATGCAGTTCGAATCGAAGACCGTCGCCGATCCGGCGGGACCGGTGAAGGTGGCGATGCCGTGCTCGGCGGCCAGGTGGGTGAGGGTGTCCTCGTCGGGTGAACCGGTGGGCGGGACATGGGTGACCAGCGACTCGCGGTAGTAGTCGTCGGGGGTTTCGCCGGCACACGAGACATACGTCTTGTGCGAGCCCGGCATGATCATCAAACCGCCGTTGTAACCGAAGTTCTCGGTGAGGGCGATCGAGATACTCAGAGCGCGCGGCTTGGGCATGCCGTCTTCAGCGTGCCACGTCTCGAAGTCCGAATGCCAGTAGAACGGCCCGCCCCGGAAGCCGGGCTTGACGTTGAGCCGCGACTGATGGACGTACACATCGGATCCCAGCAGTTGTCGTGCCATTCCGACGATCTCGGGCCTGCGGATGATCGAGTCCACGAGACCGCTGAGGCGGTGCACGTCGAAGACCGATCTGACGTCGCCACTGCCCTGTTCGCGGACAACGCGGTCGTCGTCGCCGAGTTCTCGGCCGAGCCGTGAGGTCTCCTCCAGAAGGTTCCCGACGTCGTGTGCTGCGAGAAGCCCTTCGGCGGTGTGGAACCCGCGTCGGTCGTACTCGGCCACGGCTTCCGCGCTGAGCGGGCCGCCGGTGGCCGGCCCCCAGACCGCAGGGTCTTTCCTCTCGACGCACTCGCACGTGGCGCGACCCCGAGTCGGATAGTCGTCGTGAACGATCGTACGCATAGCTCTGAGATCACCCTCTCGAAATTCGATGACGGTCGCTTCCGACGGTCCCATTGAAAATGCACGAATGCAAGCCGCCAGGTGGTATGTCCCCACACGCCGGCGCCCGGAGAAAACTGCTGGTCGAATCGGGTTTCGGGGCGTGTAAGAGCGGGTATCCCGCCCCGCTGCGGGCAGTGTCAGCGTTGCCGGTGGGCAGTGTCAGCGGTGTGCGCGGTAGGCGCGCGGGGTGTTGCCCGTCCACCTCTTGAACGCCCGGCGGAAGGCACTCGGCTCGGAGAATCCGAGACGGGAGGAAATATCTTCGACGGCCTCACCGCGCCGGAGACCCGCGATCGCGAGGTCGCGGAGCACCTCTTCGCGCAACTGTCCGAGAGACGTCCCCTCCTGGCGGAGCAGGCGCCGTAGATGGGGCGGGCTCACCGCGAGCCTGCTTGCGATGTCTTCTGCCGTCGCGGTTCGTCCTTCGATGCCGGATTCGAAGATCCGGCGCACCTGCGCCGACACCGTGGATTCGTAATCACGTTCGGAAAGAATAAGATTCGGAGAATCTCGCAGGTACTCCTCGAGTGACTCCTCGGTCTGCACGAGCGGGGATTTCAATGCGGCGTTGTCGATCTCGAGTGCCGCGCGTCCCGCGCCGAACGTCACCGGCACCCCGAAGATCGCGTCGTAGCTACGGGCCAGCACGGGATCGGGCTCGGTGTACGGCAGGAACACCGATTCGAGGGGCACGCGTCCCCCCACGAGCCACGCGGCGAAACGATGCAGCAGCATCAGAAGGAAATCCACCACCACGCGGGTCTTGTCGTCGACGACGTCCGGCAGTGCCACGTCCAGGTGAGTGGTGTGCTCACCTGGGGTGAGACTCAGTTGCGGCAGCGACCGAATGACGTGGTTCACCTCGATCATCCGTTGCAGTGCGCGATCGAGATCGGGGCGGTGGATGAGCGTCAGGCACATCACGCGGAAGGTGCCCCGAGGCACGGGTGCCGGTGCGATCCCGAACAGCTCGTCGTCGGTGATCTGCCAGACCACCTGGGTGAAGCGGCTGACCTGTGCGGGTGTGAGCCGTGCGTGAGGATGGGCGAGCACGGCGCGGCTGATGCGCGCCGCATCGAGGGCGGGCTGCAGATCGATGCCCTCTTCGGCTCCCACTCGTACGGCTCGCGAAACGAAGTCGGACGGAATGGTCGGTCGCAACATCTAGCGGGCCCCCTGTAATCCGTTCAACCGCGCGGCCGCCTCGGTAAGGACGTCGTCGCGTTTGCAGAATGCGAACCGAACCAGATGGTTCCACGATGCGGTGTCGTCGACGAATACGCTCACCGGCACCGCTGCGACGCCGATCCGTCCAGGGAGTTCCCGGCAGAAGGCGACAGCATCCGACCGGCCGAGCGGAGTGAGATCGGCACATACGAAATATGTTCCGGCAGAGTCGAATACCTTCATTCCGGTGTCGGCGAGGGCGTGCGAGAGGAGCGTTCGCTTGCGCTGCAGGTCGTCGCGCATCGACGCAATCCAATCCTGTTCGTGCATCAGAGCGTGCGCGACCGCCGGCTGGAAGGGGGCACCACCGACGAATGTCATGAACTGCTTGGCAGCGCGCACTCCGTCGATCAGTTCGCGGGGGCCGATCGCCCACCCGATCTTCCAGCCGGTGACGTTGAACGTCTTGGCAGCGCTCGACACCGTGATCGTCCGGTCGGCCATGCCCGGCAACGACGCCAGCGGGATGTGCGTGCGGCCGTCGAAGACCAGGTGCTCGTACACCTCGTCCGACAACACGAGGAGATCGTGTTCGCAGGCCAACTCGGCGAGCGCCGTCAGCGATTCGGAGTCGTAGACGGTGCCGGTGGGATTATGGGGACTGTTGACGACCAGCATGCGGGTGCGGGCCGTGACGCCCGCGCGCAGGGCATCGACGTCGAGCACGAACCCACTCCCCGAACGGGTGAGCGGCACGGTGCGCCGGGTCGCGCCCGCAAGCGCGACCGACGCGGCATACGAGTCGTAGTACGGCTCCGTGAGCAACACCTCGTCACCGGGCTCCACGAGCCCGAGGATCGCGGCGCTGATCGCTTCGGTGGCGCCGACCGTGACGAGCACTTCGGACTCGGGGTCGTACCGGAGACCGTAGCGCGCGGCGCGATCGGCGGCGACGGCTTCGCGCAGCACGGGCATGCCCGACCCCGGTGGGTACTGGTTGACTCCCTCGGCGATGGCGCGACGAGCGATCTCGAGCATGGCGGGCGGCCCGTCGATGTCGGGAAAGCCCTGTCCGAGATTGATCGCGCCGTGCCGAACGGCGAGTTCGGTCATCTCGGCGAAGATCGTGGAGGCGAACGGTCGTAGCCGACAGACCGTACGAACTCGTCCCGAAGTCGTCGAATCAACCATTCCTGCAGCGTAGCGCCCGCGCGGTCACATTCGTGCGGCCTGCCTCGTCTATCCGATGTGACCACCTCGGATCCGGCGGAGATTCCGTCGGCCTCACCGGAAGGAACTGCAATGGCACGACTCGAAGCCGTCGCTCCCGACCATGCGGGTCTGTCGACCCGTGCGATGTATGCGCTGGCCCGCCGAAGGTTCGGTTCGGTGCCCGAACCCTTCGCCGTGTCCGCGCATCATCCCGGACTCATGCGTGCGAGCGGACTCCACGAGATGCTCGCCCAACGCGCGTCCACCGTCCTGCCCGCGGCGGTCCGGGAGATCGCGGTGTATCGCGTCGCCTGGACCGTCGGATGTTCGTGGTGCATCGATTTCGGGACGATGCTGCAACGGTTGGACGGGCTCGACACCGAACGCCTCGCCCATATCGCCGAGTTCGAGACCTCCGATCTCTACAGCGACGACGAGAAGGCGGCAATCGCGTACGCGGACGCGATGACCGGCGACGTGGCGACGGCCGTCACCGATGAGCAGGTCGCCGATCTCGAGCGTCGCTTCGGAGCGGCGGGCGTCGTCGAACTCACCTATCAGATCGCACTCGAGAACCTGCGCGCACGCATGAACTCGGCGCTGGGGATCCACGATCAGGGCTTCAGTACGGACGCCTGTCGGGTGCCGTGGGCCGAGCCGCAGGCGAGCAACCCCGGCGACCGCTACGACGGCTACTCGAAGATTTTGTCGGACAGCAGTATTCCGCGCCTCAACTTCTGGGGATTGGCCATATCGTAGGCGGTCCACACCCGTCCGTCTCGCACGGTCCAGGCGGTCACCCGAGGAGGGAACCCCGGCCGGTCATCCGCGGCCGGGCGTCCCCGATTGAGCAGGCCGAGCTCGCCGTTCACCCGGACCGGCTCGAAGGTCGTCAGCTCCTCCGTGCCGTAGAGGCGCAGCAGACCGAGGAAGAAGCGGGCCACCTTCTCGGCGCCGACCACCACGTTCAGTGCCGTGCGAGTCGTGCCTCCGGCATCCCCGATCATTCGGGCCTCGGGATGAAGCGCTGCGACGATGGCGTCGAGGTCTGCGGCCGCGAACGCGGCGATCAGCCGGCCGACGGCTTCCTCGTGTGCGTCCGGCGAACTCGGTGGTGGCGCAGACGAGACCACCCGCCGGGCTCGCGAAGCCAACTGACGGGCGGTGGGGGTGGCGATGTCGAGGACGCGGGCGATGTCGTCGAACGGGACGTCGAACGCATCGTGGAGGACGAACGCCACACGCTGGGCCGGCGTCAGGCTGTCGAGCACGACGAGCGCGGCCAGACGGTTGTCCTCGTGCTGCACGATCTCGTCGAGCGGATCCGGCGGAGAGACGGAGCCGAGCGGTGCCACGACCGGTTCGGGTAGCCACTGGCCCACATAGGTTTCCCGGCGCACCGCGGCGGAACGTAGTTTGTCGAGACACAACCGGCCCACGACGGTGGTCAGCCACGCACGCAGGTCGCGGATCGCGGCAACGTCCGCACCTGCGAGTCGCAGCCAGGCGTCCTGCACGGCATCCTCGGCGTCGGCGATACTTCCGGTCAGCCGATACGCCACCGCCAGCAGATGGTTCCGGCAGTCCTCGAACGCCTTCTCGGTGCTCTCCTCGAGCATGATGTCGATGTTAGGCGAACGGACCGGCCGATCACGCGTACGGATCGCGTCGGCGGGCATATTCTCGTCCTCGACCGGGAGGGCGCCGTGGACAAATACGACATCAAGCGCGAGTACCGCGAGCTGTATACCTGCTCGGCGGGCGGATTCACGGAGGTACACGTGCCGGAGTTCGGCTTTCTGGCCGTGGACGGAAAGGGCGACCCGAACAGTTCGCCGGAGTACGCCGACGCTGTGGAAGCCATCTACTCGGTGGCATACGCCCTCAAGTTCGCTTCCAAGACGGCCCTCGGCCGCGACTTCGTCGTCGGCCCCCTCGAAGGGCAATGGTGGAGCGAGGACATGACCGCCTTCCACACCCGCGACAAGTCGTCCTGGTCGTGGCGCATGCTGATCGCGCAGCCACCCTGGATCACCGACCATGCGGTGACCGACGCGGTCGCATCGGCCGGAGACAAGGCTCGCGCGAAGAAGAAGCCGGTGCCGTCCCTGCCGCGTGTGCGACCTTTCCGGATGACGGAAGGCAGGTGTCTGCAGACCCTGCACGTCGGCCCGTACGACGACGAAGGGCCCGTACTGCAACGTCTGCACACGCAGGTGATGCCGCAGCGCGGCCTGACGTTTGCGGGCGAGCATCACGAGATATACCTCGGCGATCCTCGCCGGGCGGCGCCGGAGAATCTGAGAACCATTCTGCGTCAGCCGGTTACAGGGATCGGTGAACCATGACGGCTGTCACCAGCGCAGGTCTGCTGTTCTATCGCATCGACGACACCGGTCTGCTCGGTGTGTGGCTGGTCCACCCCGGCGGCCCGTTCTGGAAGGGGAAGGACGAGGCGGCCTGGTCGGTACCGAAGGGCGAGTACGGTCCCGAGGAAGATCCACGAGAGGTCGCGCTGCGTGAGTTCACCGAGGAATGCGGGATCGCGCCGCCGGATGTGCCGTTGTCGTTGCTGGGGCGCTACCGACAGTCGTCGGGAAAGATCGTCAGCATCTACGCGGGGGAGACCACGGACGATCTCACCTTCGCCGGGAGCAACACGTGCGAGATCGAATGGCCTCCACGGTCCGGCAAGCGAATCACGATTCCGGAGGTCGACGAGGCACGCTGGATCGTTGCGGCCGAGGCCGAGACGAAACTGCACAAGGGACAGCGGCCCGTCATGCAGGCACTGCGCGCGCGGCTGGACGAGGCCGGCCGTTACTACCGCATCGACTGATCGTTCGGGAGCACCATCGGAACGAGGAACTGCCGGGCTATCGACACCAGCGCATCTTCGTCGTCCAGATCGACCACCTGGCTCGGTGTGGTGAGGAACGAGGCCGAGATGCGGACGAGCATCTCGGCCACCAGATCGACGTTCAGATCGCCGGCGATCGTCCCGGCTCGCTGTTCGCGCCGAAGTTGGCCCGCGACGAAGCGCCGGACCGCGGCGAGCATCGATCCGTCGTCGCCACCGATCGCCCCGGCGAACAGCACCGGCTCGGTCTCGAGCAGGTTGCCGATCAGCCTGTTGGTGCGAATCGCGCGCAGTGCGCTCACGAACCCGAGCACCACGCGGTCGGCCACCGTGTCGGCATGCGCGATGTCTTCGAGGAACCGCAGGAAGTAGCGCCGGAATTCGCGCAGGATCACCTCGTCGACGAGTGCGTCCTTGGTCTCGAACTTGCGGTAGAGCGTGATCCGGGACAGTTTCGCTCGACGGGCGATCTCTTCCATCGACGAGCGCTGGATACCGGTGCGGCAGAACTGCTCGTAGGCGGCGTCGAGCAAGCGGACGCGCGTCTCGTCGACCTCCGTGCCCATGACGGACTCGTCGGGTAAGAGCAGGGCGTCCTGGAAGGCGCGTTCGAGCAACGACGCCGAGTCCGAGGCGGGCGGCAGGGGGGCGGACGCGGACGATTTCGATTGCGGGAACAGCGACGCAGAATCCACATGTCCTCCTCGAGCCTTCGAGTCTACCGTTTGCGAACCCGCCCCCGACGAAGCCCGTGAAGGTGTGGACGGAACCGTTGTGACCGGGGCCACTCGTGTGGTTCGATGTTACAGAGAAACCCAATCTGTTTCATTGCATCATCGACAAGTCGTAAGGGGAGCGACCATATGGAGAATCCGAGCAGGCGCGACGTTCTGAGGGCCGGAGGCCTCTTGGGTGTAGGTGCCCTGGGGGCGTTCGCGGCGGCAGCCCCGGCCGGTGCGCAGCCATGGCGATGGTCACCGGCCGGATCGATACCGGGTACGGGCAGTGGCGCCGATCCACGCCAGGTGTGGGACACCGAGGCCGATCCGCTCGTTGCTTCCCTGCTCGACCGTGGTGAGGTACCGCGGGTCAACGAACTACTGCGTACCTGGACGAAGAATTCGCAGCCGTTGCCCGAAGGGCTTCCGGCCGACCTGCGCGACTTCATGGAGCATGCCCGGCAGCTTCCGTCCTGGGCAGATCCCGCGAAACTGGCGACGGCCGTGGAATTCAACGAGAAGCGAGGGCTGTATCTCGGCGTCCTGTACGGCTTTGCGAGTGGGATGATGAGCACGGTCATCCCCAAGGAAGCGCTGGCCGTCTATTACTCCAAGGGTGGCGCCGATATGAAGCGCCGCATCTCGAAGACCGCCAAGCTCGGCTACGACATCGGTTCTCGCAACGCCTATCTGGGCGATGGCGAAATGATCGTCACGTCGGTCAAGACGAGGCTCGTGCACGCCGCAGTCCGGCACCTGCTCCCGCAGTCCCCGCACTGGGCTCACGTGGCGCCGGAAGAAGTGCCCATCAGTCAGCACGACATGATGGTTACCTGGCACAGTCTCCCCACCAGTGTGATGCGCACGTTGAAGGCATGGAAGGTTCCGATCCCCGAGGCCGAGGCCACCGGATTCCTGCACTCGTGGCAGGTCAGCGCGCACATGCTCGGCATCGAGGATCAGTACATCCCCGCCACCTGGGACGACGCCGAATCCCAGGCTCAGCAGTCACTCGACCCGATCCTTGCTCCCACCCCCGAGGGCATCAAGCTTGCCGACATGCTGCTCGATCTCGGCAAGGGCCTCGACTTCACGCTGCTGAGCCGGCCGATCCTCGGCGCACTCACCCGTTTCGTTCTCGGCAACGAAATTGCCGACTGGTTGAACATTCCCCGCGAACCCGTCTGGGGCACACTGCTGGACGTCGCATGGGGACCCTTCATCGCGGTGCGCGAAGGGCTGCTTCCGCTTCCGCTGGCGCCGGACGCCTACTGGACGTTCGACGAACTGCTGCGCCAGTTCGTCCTGCTCTACATGTCCGAACTGCGGCCCATCAGTATCGAGATCCCGGAGTTCAACAATCCGAACTATCCCTGACCCGCCCTACGGCGAAGGCCGGCACAGTCGATGTGCCGGCCTTCGCCGTGTGCGTCCTCAGTTCTTCGTGGCGTCCGCTTTCAGGGCGTCGATGGCGGCCCGCAATGCTGCGGTGGCGTCGTCGGCTACCTCCGCGAGCCCCGGCTGATCGGCGACCTGCACCATCATCTGCGGGTTCATCGCGTCGACCACGACCCTCTCCGGGTCGTCCGGGTCGGCGCGCACGACGACATTGCAGGGAAGCAGCAGACCGATCTGCCGGTCGACCGTCACCGCGCGATGCGCCAACGGCGGATTGCAGGCGCCGAGGATCACGTAGTTCTCCATGTCCTCGCCGAGCTTCGCCTTCAGGGTTGCTTGCATATCGATCTCGGTGAGCACACCGAATCCCTGGTCGGACAGGGCCTTGCGAGTGCGCTCGACCGCGTCGGGGAACGAGGTGTGCAGAGTGGCCGATAGTGCGAGTGCCATGGATCAACTGCCTTTCTCGTGAACGGGCCCGATCAGGCCAGGGTGAGGAAGAGCTTCTCGAGCTCGGCCTCCGTCATCGGTTCCTTGCCGTCCTTGCCCGTCTCGGTCAGGCACTCCTTGAGTCCCGTCGCGACGATCTTGAAGCCGGCACGATCCAGTGCGCGCGATACCGCGGCGAGCTGGGTGACGACCTCCTTGCATTCGCGGCCCTGCTCGATCATCGAGATCACTCCGGCGAGCTGGCCTTGAGCGCGGCGCAACCGGTTGAGTACCAATGCGATGCTGTCTTCGTCGCCGACCATGAAGGGTCCTTTCCTGGTTCGTTCCGTCCAGTGTACCCCCGGGGGTATCTGACCGGGGTGTGAGTTGTGTGACCGGATTCTCCGCGGCCCGCCACGAGTGTGACATCCGCGGCGTGGGCCACGGGACAACAGTCGTCTCACGGTGCTGCCGGCGAATGTGGCCGGAATGCCGGTTACCGCGAAGATGCCTGTCGGACGCCACTCGACCTGGTGGGCTCGCACCCTCGCGGAAGTCCGGTTTCGTGCGGTCAGCCCGTTGCCACGGACGTACGGCTGTGCGCTCCGAACCGCTGCAGAGGGCAATGCTCACTGCGGTTGCAGGCGTAGGCAGTGACTCCGGCAATCAATGTGATTGCTGCTGTGGCGATTCCGACACCGGGGTGGATCTCCTGGGCGAGGATGACCGAGGACATTATCAATACGAACCAGCCGAAACTCTTGCGCAGGGTTTCCGGATCCACGAGTGAGGTCAGGCGTCCTCCGATGAGGCTCCCCACGACGGCGGCGCCGGTGACCATGGCCGCCAGGCGCCAGTCGATCTGCACGTTCGAGAGATAGCCACCGAGGCCGGCGAAGGACTTCATGGCGATCACGATCAACGATGTACCGACGGCGATCGGCATGGGCAGTCCACCGAGCAGCGCCAGGGCGGGTACGACGAGGAAGCCGCCGCCGGCACCGACGAGTCCCGTGACCAGGCCGACGACCACGCCGTCGAGCAGGATCTTGCCGATGGGCATCGCACGGTCGCCGCCGTCGGCTGCGTTTGTGTTCTTGCGGCCACGAAGCATCGCGACCGCAGTGGCGATCATCATCACGGCGAAGGCGAGCAGTAGAACAGTGCCGGGGATGAAACGCGAGAGCAGTCCACCGCCGTAGGCGCCGACCATGCCGGCCAGGCCGAACAGGAGGCCGGTACGCCACTGGACACGGCCGGCGCGTGCGTGGGAGATCGCGCCGACCGCGCTGGTGACACCTACGACCAGCAGCGAGGTGGCAATCGCCTCTTTGGCGTCCATGCCTGCGACGTAGGCAAGTAGGGGGACTGTGAGTATCGAGCCCCCGCCGCCGAGCAGTCCGAGTGTCACACCCACCAGGACTGCCAGGGCCACGGTCAACGCGATCATGATCAGTTCCCTTCGGCAGGTGTGGAATTCGACTCGACGAGCTGCGCGACGATCGTCCGGGCGTCGCACGATGCGCTACGGTTGTAGGGCAGCTTGGACAGCAGCATGCCCATCGCGCAGGTATTCGACAGCGCCGCAAAAGTCAGGCCGCCACCGATTCCGGCGGCGAGCCACTTGAGCTTCGGTACCGCGATGCTGCCGAGGATCGAGCTCAGCACGAGCGATCCGGCGACGAGCCGAACCTGGCGCTCGAGATCCCAGCGCTCGGCACCGCGATTGACGGGTAGTCCGGCGGACTCCCATCCGAGCATGCCTCCGTCGAGGATATGGATGTTGAACAAGCCCGCGTCGCGCAAGGTCTGCTCGGCTTGGGTGGCGCGCTGCCCGGATCGGCAGACCAGCACGATGTTCTCGTCGAAATGGGCGCAGAACTCGTCTCGGTGCTCGCGCAGCAGGTCCAGCGGGACGTTGTAGGCGCCGGGGATGTGCACGGACTCGAACTCGCCCGGAGTGCGGACATCGATGATGCGCACGTTCTTGCCGGAGTCGGCCAACTCGTGCAGGGCGCTCGGATCGATGGTGACAGCGGGAGACTCGGTCATGAATGGCCTTTCGGTGGGATGACTCGAGGGGCTGTATGAGGTGCCCCCGGGGGTATTTCCGATATCATCGTATACATACCCCTAGGGGTATGAGCAAACGTGATGTCGTGCGGGGTGGGTCGAATCGGGGGAGCGGTCCTGCCCCGCCTATCGCATACCCCCAGGGGTACTTGACATACCCTAGGGGGTATATGTCAGGATGTCTACATCCTCGGAACCGATAACGGAGGAATCCATGATTCTCGAGCAGTACTACATCGAGTGCCTCTCCCACGCGTCCTATCTCGTCGGCGACGAGAACACAGGCAGGGCGGTCGTGGTCGACCCGCGCCGCGACATCGCCGAATACCTGTCCGATGCAAAGAAGTACGGGATGACGATCGAGGGTGTGATCAATACCCACTTCCACGCCGATTTCGTCTCCGGCCACCTCGAACTGGTCGATGCGACCGGCGCGTGGATCGGCTTCGGTGAGGCTGCCGAGACCGACTACCCGATCCGCCGCCTGAGCGACGGCGAGAAGCTGTCCCTCGGCGAGGTGGAACTCGAGATCCTGTCCACTCCGGGCCACACCTGGGAATCGATCTCGGTGCTGGTGCGCGAACGTTCCGGCGCCGTCCCGTCGGCGGTCCTCACCGGCGACTCGCTGTTCATCGGCGACGTCGGCCGCCCCGATCTCGTCAATCTCGGAGACGGCTCGACCGACGATCTGGCGCGGGCGATGTACCACACGGTGCACGAGAAGCTGCTGACGCTGCCCGACGAGGTCGTCGTCATGCCTGCTCACGGTGCGGGTTCGTCTTGCGGCAAGAACCTGTCGACGGAGCTCACCTCCACCATCGGCGAGCAGCGTGCCACCAACCCGGCCGTGCAGCCGATGAGCGAGGACGAGTTCGTCGCCCTCGTGACCGAAGGGCAGCCGGCTGCTCCGTCGTACTTCTCGGTCGACGCGGCCATGAACAAGCGGATGCATCCGCTTCTGGTGCAGGACCACACGATTCCGGAGCTGAGCCCGGAAGATGTTAAAGCCGAACTTGTCGCCGGTACAAGGGTTCTCGATGCGCGCAGTGTCGACGATTTCGCTGCCGGCCACCTGCGTGGTTCGGTCAATGTCGGATTCGACGGCCGGTTCGCGGAGACCGGTGGCATGGTCGCCGAGGTCGGGGAGAAGATCGTTCTCATCACTTACCCCGGCGAGGAGCAGGAAGCCGCGGTGCGCCTGGCCCGGATCGGATCCGACGGCGCAGCAGGTTATCTGAACGTCGGCCCTGATGGGGTCTTCCCCGCGGAGCTGGCCGATCTCGTCGAGACCGCAACGAGGACGACCGTCGAGGAACTCGACCACCTGCTCGCAGACGACGCGGTCACTCTCGTCGACATCCGCAATCCCGGCGAACGCGAGTTCGGCACGATCCCGGGCGCGGTTCCGATCCCGTTGGCACAGTTGCGGACCCGACTGGATCAGGTGCCTGCCGACAAGCCGATCGTGGTGCACTGCGCAGGTGGATGGCGTTCGAGCGTGGCGGCCTCCCTGCTACGGGCTCAGGGCTTCGAGAACGTCACCGATCTGCTCGGCGGTTACAACGCGTGGGCCGAATCACACGTCCCCGCCTGATCGTTCAGCACCCGAGGAAGGAGCGGAAACGATGACGACGAAGAACCTCGCGATGGTGGACTTCGAGACCCGGGTTGCCGAACGACGCGCAACCTCCCGCTCCTGACCCTCCGGGGCAGTAGCGAACTTCTTATCCAGGAGGAATCCATGTGTTACCCCGTCACCTGCCCGAAATGCGGAAAGACCGGTTGGGGTGGTTGCGGACAGCATGTCGACGCCGTCATGCGTTCCGTGCCTGCCGCCGACCGCTGCACCTGCAGTGAGGACTCTGAGCCGGCCCGCGCCGAGCGTCGAAGTCTGTTCTCGCTCTTCCGTCGCTGACGGCGATCGTAACGAGCGAGGGGCGGCGGCCCCGGCCGGTGGTCGTGGCCGCGAAGCTGCCGATGAGCGCCGATCAGGGTCCGACCTGGTCCACGGAAGTCCAGGCTCCGCGACTCGCCCGGACTTCCGGGCAAACGCACCGCACACTGTAAGGAGGAGGCGGGATGAATGTCATCACGCCCGTACCTTCCAGCGGAGGAGCTGTATGCGTTTCGGACTGTTCGTTCCCCAGGGCTGGCGACTGGATCTTGTCGGCATCGATCCCTCCGATCAGTGGCGGGTGATGCGCGACCTCGCGGTGCGCGCCGACGGCGGGCCGTGGGAATCGATCTGGGTGTACGACCACTTCCACACCGTCCCAGAACCCACTGACGAAGCGACCCACGAGGCATGGACCCTCGTGTCCGCCTTCGCGGCCGTCACCGAGCGCGTGCGGATCGGCCAGATGTGCACGGCCATGGGTTACCGCAATCCCGCCTACCTCGCGAAGGTCGCGGCGACCACCGACATCATCTCCGGTGGACGCATCGAGATGGGTATCGGCGGCGGCTGGTACGAACACGAATGGCGCGCATACGGTTACGGTTTCCCGTCCGCGGGTGAGCGCCTGCGGCGCCTCGAGGAAGGGGTCGAGATCTTCCGGCAGGCGTGGACCACCGGTTCCGCGACTCTTGCCGGACGGGAGTACACCGTCGACGGCGCCATCGTCCGTCCGCTACCGCTGCAGGAGGGCGGTATTCCGCTGTGGATCGCCGGGGGCGGCGAGAAGGTGACCTTGAAGATCGCCGCGAAGTACGCGCAGTACACCAACTTCGACGGCACACCCGAAGGGTTCGCACGCAAGTCCGACATTCTCCGTGCGCACTGCGCCGAGGTCGGTACGGACTTCGACGCCATCGTGCGCTCGGCCAATTACAACGTGGCCATCGGGCGGACCGAAGCCGAGGTGCAGGAGCGGCTCGAGTCGTTGCGGGCACGTCTCGAACCGATCGTCGGCGCGGAGAAGGCGGACGGGGCGCTCGATGCGTTCCGGGGAATGCCGGCCGTGGGCACGCCCGAACAGATCGTCGACAACCTCACCGCGCTGAAGAAGCAGGGACTCGAGTACGCGATCTTCTACGTTCCCGAGGCCGCCTACGACACCTCGGGCCTCGAACTCCTCGAGAAGGAAGTGCTACCGCACCTCGCGTGACGTGCGGATCGGCCAGGCGTCGGCCGGTCCGGGTGGGTCGTCGGCGGACAACCCGGCGACCCACACGTCCCGTGGAACTCCGCGCTGGACGAGGCCGTTGCGGACGAGGCCCTCGTAGCGGAATCCGACCCCTCGTGCGACGGCCGCGGATGCGAGATTGCCGACGAAGGCGCGCCAGCCGACCCTCCGGAGGTTCATCCCGTCGGGGGCGAAGGCGAACCCGCATGCCAATCGCACTGCGGCGGTCGCGAGACCCCGGCGCCGCGCTGTCGGTGAGATCCAGTAGCCGACCTCCGGATCGTCGCTCTCGCGCGGGGCGAATCCGACCATGCCGCACAGCACTCCGTCCTCGGATGTTCGCACGGCCCAATCGGGAAAGCGGTTGGACCACTTGGCCGGAACGGTGTCCTCGACGAAGCGCAGAGCGTCCGTCCGGGTGTAGGGAGAGGGCATGGTGGTCCATCGGGAGATGAGCGGATCCCGGCATGCCTCGGTGATGGCGTCGACGTCGTCCGACCGGGGAGGCGAGAGCACCACCGCGTTGTCGGTCAGCGTACGCAGTTCCATGTCACCGCAGTTCCGGTGGAAGTTCCTTGCTCGACAGTTCGAGGCGACGCTCGTCGGTCGCGTCGACCTCGTCCACCATCTTCAGCTTGTCCTTCAGGACACGCCACTCGACGTCGGGAATGCGCGCGACGGCATCGGCGATGACCTTCTGGTCGCGAGTGCCCCACGCGATCGGCATCGGGCCCACCATCTGCCACATACCCGAGGTGTTGCGGGTCGTGCGGTCCGAGAGAACCGCCACACAGGGCACCCGCTCGCCGATCGCGATGCGGTGGCCGGGCACCGCCTCCACGTTGCGGGTGACGAGGGCGAAGTGCCGGCTCGATGTCTCGGGCTTCGCGATGTCCACCAGGGCGAGCAGCGTCAACCCGCGAGCGCGCTTCGCTGCGACGACAGCCGGGACGAGCGGGCTGTCGTGATAGAGCTGCTCGATGGTCCCGACCTTGTGCGGTGCCCACAGGGCCACCCATGCCGATGCCACAGCTGCCACCGCCAGCACCGCGGCGACGATGTACGACCAGCCGGCACCGACAAGGAACAGCCCCACCGCACCCGCGGCGCAGACCAGAGCGACGAAGATTCCCGACCAACGCAGACGACGTACATCCGCGAGGGTCTGATTCACGGCTTTGGCATGGGAAAGGTCGACGGGGAACTCGAAGCGGCGCACCCCACCAGCTTATGGGAGGGCCGAACGAGCTCCGGCGGGTAGTCAGCCGATCTGCGGTCCCAGGAGATCGTCGGCGTCGGTGATTCGGTATGCGTAGCCCTGCTCGGCGAGGAACCGCTGGCGGTGCGCGGCATACTCCGCGTCCAGGGTGTCGCGCGAGACCACGGAGTAGAAGTGGGCCTGTCCACCGTCGTGCTTGGGGCGCAACAGCCGCCCGAGCCGCTGGGCCTCCTCCTGCCGGGACCCGAAGGTCCCCGACACCTGGATCGCGACCGACGCCTCCGGCAGGTCGATGGAGAAATTCGCCACCTTCGATACGACGAGCACCTTCAACTCGCCTGCGCGGAACCGGTCGAACAGCGCCTCGCGTTCCTTCGTCTTCGTCGAACCCTTGATGACCGGTGCGTCGAGCGCTTCACCGAGTTCGTCGAGCTGATCGATGTAGGCGCCGATGATGAGTGTCGGGGCGTCCCGGTGCTGCTCGAGGATGGATTTCACCACCGGGATCTTGGTGCGTGCGGTCGAGCAGAGCTTGTACCGCTCCTCGGGCTCGGCCACCGCGTACGCCATGCGTTCGGCGTCGGTGAGGGTGACACGGACCTCCACGCAGTCGGCCGGGGCGATCCAGCCCTGGGCTTCGATGTCCTTCCACGGCGCGTCGAACCGCTTCGGGCCGATGAGCGAGAAGACGTCGCCTTCGCGTCCGTCCTCGCGCACGAGCGTCGCGGTGAGGCCGAGGCGGCGACGCGACTGGAGATCGGCGGTCATGCGGAAGACCGGCGCCGGCAGCAGATGTACCTCGTCGTAGATCATCAGCCCCCAGTCGCGGGAGTCGAACAGCTCGAGGTTGCGGTACTCGCCCTTCGACTTGCGGGTGATCACCTGGTAGGTGGCGATGGTGACCGGGCGGATCTCCTTCTTCTCACCCGAGTACTCGCCGATCTCGTCCTCGGTGAGGGAGGTGCGGGCGATCAGCTCGCGTTTCCACTGGCGTCCCGCGACGGTGTTCGTCACCAGGATCAGCGTCGTAGCTCCGGCCTTCGCCATCGCGGCGGCACCGACCATGGTCTTGCCTGCCCCGCACGGCAACACCACGACACCCGAGCCACCGGCCCAGAACGAGTCGGCCGCCATTTCCTGGTAGTCGCGCAGATGCCAGGGGTTCGTCTCGAAGTCCAAGGAGATGGGATGGGCCTCGCCGTCGACGTAACCCGCGAGGTCCTCCGCGGGCCAGCCGATCTTCAGCAGCATCTGCTTGATGCGTCCGCGCTCGCTCGGGTGCACGATCACGGTGTCGTCGTCGATCTTGGCGCCGAGCATCGGCGCGATCTTCTTGTTCCGGAGAACCTCGGCGAGCACCGCCCGGTCGAGACCGACCAGCGTCAGGCCGTGCGCGGGGTTCTTGACCAGCTGGAGCCGCCCGTAGCGGCTCATGGTGTCGACGATGTCGACGAGCAGCGCCTGCGGGACGGCGAATCGAGAATGTGAGACCAGTGCGTCGACGACCTGCTCGGCGTCGTGACCGGCAGCACGGGCGTTCCACAGTGCCAGCGGCGTGACCCGGTAGGTGTGGATGTGTTCGGGTGCTCGTTCGAGTTCGGCGAACGGTGCGATCGCCTGCCGGGCCGCGTCGGCGCCCTCGTGGTCGACCTCGAGGAGTACGGTCTTGTCGGACTGGACGATGAGCGGTCCGTCGGCCACGAGTGCCTCCTGTGGGTAGAGAGCAGAACTTTCCCATTCTCCAGACTCGAGCCCTCTCGCGCCACCGGCGCAGATCCGTCTCCTACCATCACCACGACGAGCGGACGACTCGCATCGCACTGTACCGAGCATCGTCGTGCGTCCGAGAACATCGAGGACACAACCACATCGGAGGAGTCATGACGACACCGGGCGAGAGTGCCCCGAACACGCTGCCGCGATCGGTGCGCGGACTGCGGGAGCGATTCCGGGAGTTGCACGCCGAGGCGCTCCCCGCGGCCGGCACCTACCGGGCCGTCTTCGTCGGGCCTGCCCTCCTGCGGGTCGCTGCTCCGCGCGCCATTGCGCTCGGCGGGATGCCCCGCTGGTACGGCAAGCGGTTCAGCGGCGACGGGAGCGCGGTGAACCTTCGCGAAGACGCCCCCGGCGTGCTGCGTGAGGTGTTGCCCATGCGTGTGGCGATCGCACCGTCATGGCTCGACGGCCGCCCCGCGATCGTCGTGTCGTACGGAGCGGACGCGCCGGTACCGTGGCGCTGGGTCCGCGACGAGTTCCGGCCGGCCGACGAGCGAACGCTGCTCGGCCTCACCTTCGCCGGAACGCCTGCCTCCCGCGCGGCAGCGTCACCGTTCACCCTCGTGCGTGACCTTCCGCGCCTCGACTGATCGCCGCGTCCTCGCTGTCAGTCGACCAGTGCCACCGAGGTGACGCGGTGCAACACGAAGCTGCGTACCGAGCCGGTCGCCGGATCGAACGCCTGCACCTGCCCGCCGCCCACCGACACCGGGTCGACGATCCGGCGCGTCGCCACCCCCTGCGCATCGACGTAGCCGAGGGTCACACTGCGCTTGCCGTGTACGGCGAGTTGCAGCAGCGCGAGGGTGGCCGCACCGCCCGACCTGCTGCCGTCACCGCGCGCAGAGGCGGTGGGTGTGGCCGTCTCCGCGCGGTCACCGGCACGCAGCGTGCGCACCAGCACGTGAAGCTGCTCCTCGCTCGGGGCACTGGGTCCGGCGTAGCGTGCTCGCGCACGCGGCACTGTGACGCGGGCACCGCGCGGGCGCAGATCCACGATCGTTCCGGAGGCGTCCTCTCCGGCCGGAGCGAAGCCTGCCGCACGGAGTTCGGTGAGCACTTCGGCCAGGGGCGCCTGCGATATCGCCACGGTCGGGGCGACGGCACGCAGGGCGAGGGTTGCTGCGACCGGGGCGGACAGCACCTCGGTGAGCAGGGCGGGATCGTCGGCGCGCACGAAGGACATCGCGACACCCGCACGCAGGCGGCCGTGGCGCCGGGCCACGTCGTCGATCAGATAGGTGAGCGACTGCGGTACCGGTGTGCGCGAATGATCGGCGAACAGGCTGTGCAGGTCGTTCGCGCCGAGACCGGCGTCGAGTGCTCGCCGGATACTGCTGTCGCCGATCCGGTAGACGGTCGCGGCGCCGGCCGATTCGATGTCCGCCACGAGCGAGATCCGCTCGGCGAGTTCGGGGACCAGAGGCCCCGGGGCGACGATTGTGAGGTCGGCTTGGACGAGTACGTAATCGACGGGTTCGGGCAGTGCCGCTGCCATCTCCGCTTCGGCGTCACCGCCGTGCAGCAGGGCTTTGCCCGGTGACGCGAGCATGCCGTGTGCGACGAGACCGAGTGTCGTGGCCTCCCGTACCGTCTCGACGACACTCGTCGTGTCGAAACGTCCTGCCCAGCGCGGGCGGCGCCACGCGGCGGCGGCGCGGAGGTCCGTGACGTCCGCCCCGTCCGCCGGCACGTCGGAGAGGACGTCGAGGAGCAGTCGCCGGTCGCGGACAGCAACGGGCGATTTCACCTCGTCGGAGAGGGCCGCGACCGGCTTGTCGTTCTGATCGCGACGGCCGATCAGCCAGGGCCGGCGCTGCAGGTCGAGCCAGGCACCGGCGAGCACCGCCCAGCGGTGGGCGGGGGAGGACGCCAGCCACGCGTCGGCGGCGGTGGTCGGTGCCCAGTGATCGTCGTCCCCGGGTGTGGGTGGATCGGGAAGCCCCCGCGCGACGAGTCCGGCGCCCGCGAGAACCTCGACGATCAAGGCAGTCTCCACGTCGTCCAGACCCACGGCCTTGCCGATGCGATGCATCTCGCGGACGCCGAGACCACCGGCCTTGAGGACGGGGGCGGGTTGCGCGCCGAGCGTGTCGAGAACGTCTTCGCAGTGCCGCAGCAGTTCGAGCGCGGCTCCGGCTGCGGTCGCGTTGACGTCGGCCGTCGACCGGGTCGCTTTCGGTGCGCGCGGAGCCGTGAGCGCTGCGGGGTCGAAGGGGGCATCGTCACGCAGCGCCTGCCCCACCCGGTGCGGCAGTTCGACGGTCTCGTCGTCGAGGCGGATCAGCAATCCGGCGGAGAGCAGCTTCTGTACGGGCCGCTCGGCGGGGGTCCCGGGCGCGGCGTCACGCGTACGACCGACGGGGGAGGTGCGGGACAGGGTGTCGAGGATACTGCGCTGCTCGGGCGGAAGAGTCGCGAGTATGTCGTCGAGTTCGTGCCGGGCGGGCACGGTGATGTCGCTACCGCGTCCGACCCGCCAGGGGACGGCGTCCACAGCGGCGGCGACGAGGCGCAACTCGTCGATGGGCCCCCACACGAGCAGCAGTGAACGCAGCGTGGACAGGATGCGGTCGAGATTCCTCGCGCTGATCCGGCCCGACACCTCGCCGAGCACGGTGGCACGGGAAACGGGGGACTCGACGGCACCGAGGCGCGCCAGCACCTCGATGATCCCGAACGCAGCCGTGTCGAGTTCGTCGGCTGCACGGAACACCGAGGCGCGTTGCTGTGCCCTGCCGGCGAGCACACTCATACTCGCAGGTGGCGGCACAACGAGGTCGGGTCGGGCACGCAGTGCAGCGGCGAGCTCCGTGTCACGACGACCTGCCAGCCAACTGGCGAGGGAGTCCGAGGTGGTGTCGGGAATGGGCGTGGTCGGTGACATCCTCCCCAGATTAGAGACCTGCGGTAGCAAGCCCCGAACTCACCTGCCAAAATGAGCGCATGGCTACCTCTTCGAAAAAGCACTACGTGGATCACGGATGGCCCGAGCTGGCCGACGGTGAGCATGCTGTCACCGAGCTGTCGTCCACGCGATCCGGTCCGCTCTCGCCCTACGGTGAGGACACCGTGTTCCCGTTGCCGGTCGCGGACCTGCCTTACACGCACCCGAAGACGGTGATCAACCGCTAGTCGAAGACCAGCGAGTCAGCAGTACCCGCGACGCCCGGTCCCTCGGTGAAGGGACCGGGCGTCGCGCGTACGTGTGATGAGCTCGTTCGGTCGGCAACATGCACGAGGGCCTCGCACCGGATTCGGTGCGAGGCCCTCGTGTGATGTCGGGTCTTACTGCGTGTCGGGTCTTACTGCGGCAGCACGGCGCGCACGGCGTCGAGGATGCTCGGGTCGAGTTCGACGCCTGCGTCCTGGAGCGCAGTGACACCCTGCTCGAAGCCGGCCAGGATGCTCTGGGCCTCGGCGGGGAGCTCGGGAACCTCGGGGAGCTGAGGAACCGGGTTGCTGGTGAGCGGGGCCGGCGTCTCGGCAGGAGCGCTGGGAGTCGCGTCGACGGAGCGCTGGGTGGGTGCACTCGACAGTCCGAGGCTCGACGAGCACGAAGGCCAGGCACCCCAGCCCTGGCCGGCGAGGACGCGCTCGGCGACGGCGATCTGCTGCTCGCGGCTGGCCTGGTTGGCGGTGGCAGCGTATTCCTGACCGCCGTAGGCGTTCCAGGTGCTCGGCGAGAACTGCAGTCCGCCCTGGTAGCCGTTGCCGGTGTTGATCGCCCAGTTACCGCCGGACTCGCACTGTGCAAGGCGGTCCCAGTCGGAGTCGGGGGCGGCAGCGGCAGTGCCGCTGAACGCGACACCCGTGACGCCGAGGACTGCGCCGGTCAGCGCGAACTTCGCGACTGTGCGACCGGTATTGGTGGGCTTGCGATGGCGTCCGCTCATGTCGGTTCCGTGTTCCTCTCCGTACGCACCTACGAGGTCAGCTGTCGGGTTCGGGCTGAAGAGGTCGCCCGGTCGCGTTACTCCGTGGGAGTGCTACGACTTCACCCCTAGGGCCGTCGCGGTTGCGTCGGCCCGGGCCTCCTGGACACCGTCCGGTTGTGGACCGAGCGGTTCCTGGGAGACCGGTGGGTCCCCCGTTTCCTGTCCCCTGGATCGTTCGTCGGGACTTCCGGAACCGCGGGACAGGAATTTGGCGCGGCGGTTCAGGACCGGTCGAGCCAGGCGGTTCGACCGGAGATGACGGTAACGGGTCAGGGGGCGAAGTGTCACCAATTGATAACGCACCGATGCCCCGGGCCGCGCGTGACATTCGGCCCGACCTCGGTGGGGAATTCGCAGGTAGTCGGGTTCGGCGGGTCGAAAACCGGTTTCGAGACTCCGCCGTTACCCGACCGTTATGTGATCAAGATCACATGTAACTCGGGCGGGCATCCACGGAGACGATGTCCTTTCCGAGGGGCATGAGCGAGATGGGGATCATCTTCAGGTTCGCGATCGCGAGTGGGATACCGATGATCGTCAGGGCCATCGCGACCGCAGTGGTGATGTGACCGATGGCCAGCCAGATACCGGCGATCAGAATCCAGATCACATTACCGATCAACGACGCGGTACCGGCCGTCGGCTTGTCGACCGTCGTCTTCCCGAACGGCCACAACGCGTAGACACCGATCCGGAACGACGCGATCCCGAAGGGGATGGTGATGATGAGGATGCAGCAGATCACGCCGGCCAGGAAGTAGCCGAGCGCGAGCCACAAACCACCGAAGACCAGCCAGATGATGTTGAGCAGAATCCTCATGTCCTGTCTCCGTTCCGTGCGCGCCGGCCCGAGCGCAATGCGAATGCGATGGCGAGTGCGAAGCCCAGTGGCCACGCGAGCGTCAGCAGATACAGCACGAGTCCGGGCTTGCCGTCGGTGACCACCGGCGTCAGGAAGATGGCGAGCACGGCCACCACGCCGACGACGAAGCACACGACGGCGGCCTTCAACAGGCCGTTACGCGGGGCTGCAGACGAATCCGAAGATGAAGTACCCACGTGACCACGGTAGTCGTCCGGGAGTCGGACCGTGACGTCCGGGACGGGAGACGATGGGAGGGATCGCCCGCCCCCTGCGGGTACACTGTGATGTGTTCACGCGTCCCGCTCGGCCGAGTCGGGGCGCGTTGTTTTGCATAGTAAACGGGTTGCCCCGCGGGGCACGGTTGTCGAGGAGCAGGTGAGCGCGGTGCCGACCGGCAAGGTGAAGTGGTACGACGTCGAAAAGGGCTTCGGCTTCCTGTCCCAGGACGAAGGGGAGGACGTCTACGTCCGAGCCTCGGCGCTTCCCGAGGGAGTCGAAGCGCTCAAGCCGGGCCAGCGCGTCGAGTTCGGCATGGCGGTGGGGCGCAGGGGCCCTCAGGCACTGAAGGTCGAGCTCCTGGAGCAGCCCACGCTGCGGCAGGGTGGACGGCGTGAGGCTCCTGCCCAGCAGAAGCGTCGCGCTCCGGACGAGCTGCACGGCATGGTCGAGGACATGATCAAGCTGCTCGAAGCAGCGGTGCAGCCGGATCTGCGGCGCGGTCGTTATCCCGACCGCAAGACGGGTCAGCGCATCTCGGAGGTCATGCGGGCGATCGCGCGCGAGCTCGACCACTAGGAACGGACCCCACGAACTACTACAGGCCGCCCTCGCTCGTAGCGAGGGCGGCCTGTCTCGTGATCGGGGAGTGCCGGGTCAGAAGGTCCGGACGGCCCACACCGCGTGCGCGATCGGTTCACCGGCCTCGTCCACCACCGCGGACGGCAGCTGGATCTCCACCCCGAGCAGCTGCAGATCCGGAGCGCTCGGGACGGTGAGCGCTCGTCGCGCACCCGCCTCGAACATCTGCCCGTCCACATACGTCTGCCCGGTTCGCGTGTCGCCGTAGACGGTGATGATGCGCCACGGGGCGCCGGAGATCTCCTGCGGAAGCGACAACTGCAGCGGATAACCCGCCGGTACGTCGAGTTCGCCGATCTGGTTCTCCATGCAGTCTTCGAGGTAGAGATTGCAGTACTGTGCAGGGCCGATGGTCGCGGCCTCGCCGCGCGCGTAGGCGGTGATGGTCGGCAGCGTGGGCTCGGCCGAATCGACCAGCCTCCACACGGTGGCGGCGATTCCCCCCACCACTACCACCACGGCCGCCAGCAGTAGTGCGAGAGTCTTCTTCGTCCGTGCCTGCAACTCAACCATTCCAATCTTCGGTCGGGGATCCGCCGGAACGCTTCCGCTCGGCAGCCGTATCTGTGGAGACCCGTTCGGGTCTCCGGCCGCCGAAGCCCGGCAGCAATGTCCCCCCACGGTATGTCAGCACCGTCTGTGCGAACCCGAGGATCAACACGACGGAGACCACCGCGAACCCGAGCCACAGTTCGGTGGGCAGCAGGACACCCATCGCTCCGCCGAACACCCAGCTGAGCTGCAGGACGGTTTCGGAGCGCCCGAAGCCGGAAGCGATCGATTCCTCGGGAAGATCCTGTTGCAGCGACGCGTCGAGCGAGACCTTGGCCAACGCACTGGCACACGCTGCGACGAGCGCCGCCAGTGCGGCCGCCAGGACGTTTCCGGTCGCGGCGACCACAGCGGCCACGATCACGACCGCGGCAGTGCACCGCACGACGATCAGGGCAGGTCGTCCGAGTGCGAGCCGCGCCCCCGTCGCGTTGCCCGCGAAGTTGCCGATCGCGGCGGCGGCACCGACTCCACCGAGCATCGCGGCCTGCATGAGCGGATCCTGGCCCGTGGTGTTCTTCGCGACGAACGCCATGAACAGAGTCAGGAAGCCGGTGAGGATCCGGATCGTGCCGTTACCCCACAAGCCCGTCACGACCGCGCGCCCCAACGGTTGCTTCCGCTTCCCGGACTTGGTGATGATGACTTCGGTCACGGTGTCGGAACCCAGCACTTCCGTCCGTGCATCGGAGCGGTGGTAGGACAGCGTCGCCGGTACCTCGCCCTCGGTGACCTCGACCCAGGCCGGGATACGCATGCTCAGGTAGGCACCGAAGGCGGTGATTCCTGCGCACAGCCACAGGGCGCCCACCGAACCGAACGCCCACGCTGCCGCCGCCGCGACCGCCCCGGCCCCGAGGGTGCCGCCGACCAGGCCGAAGACCGTCAGGCGGGAGTTCACCCGCACGAGGTCGATCTCCGGTGGCAGCACGCGTGGGGTGACCGCGGATTTGAGAACCGCGAACGACTTGCTCAGCACCATCACTCCGAGGGCCGCCGGATACAGCAGCCAGCTGTCGAAGTTGAACACGAGCACCACCGCGAGCACCGTGCGCAGCGCAAACGATGTCGCCAGTGCGACACGACGACCGTGCTGCAAACGATCGAGCAGCGGGCCGATGAGCGGAGCGATGATCGCGAACGGCGCGATCGTGATGAGTAGATACAGCGCGACCTTCGTCCTGTCCTCCCCGGTTGCCGCGGAGAAGAACAGGGTGTTCGCCAGGGCGACGGCGATGGCTGCGTCCGACGCGAAGTTCGTCATCGTCGCGTAGGTGAGCGCAGTCAGGCCCGATTTGTCGGCGCCGTCGGCCGTGGCCGCTCGGCGGAACGTCGCGATGCCCTTCGAGGTGAGTTCGCGGCTGCGCAGGGCCGCGACACGCGTCACGGTCAGCTTGCGCGGCATGCGGGGAGCGCGCGGGGTGTCGGAGTCCGGCGAGCTGTCCGCGCGGCGGGCACCGGACGCACTCGCCGGTCGGCGCGGCTCGTCGACCGGATGCAGTGGTGGCAGCGGCGTACGACGTCCGGAGACACGGCGGGGAGGTGGATAGTTGCTGAACCCCGGATGCTGCGACCCCGGGGCACGGCGGTCCACCCCTTCAGGGGTGCGGCGCTCGTCCGGTTCCGTCACGTCTTCGATTCTTCCCCACGCGATAGCGGTTCGAGCACCAGGGCGGCTCGAGACCCGGGCGATCCGGGTCGCGATCGGAATGCCACCGGGATCACGGCACGAAACGCACTTCGAACAGCGTCGGCCAGTACTTGCCCGTCACGAGGAACCGGTCGGTTCCCGGAATGTGCGCGATGCCGTTGAGAACGTCCACATCGGCTCCCTCTGGCAACAGGTCACGGAGAGGGGCCGCGTCGATCCGCGCCTCGACCCGGCCGGTGGACGGATCGATTCGCACGATCTCGTCCGTCTGCCACACATTCGCGTACACACTGCCGTCCGCGGTGCATTCGAGTTCGTTCAGCTTCGCCACGGCACGGCCCTCCCGGTGCACGGTGATGCGGCCGAGTTCGTCGAAGGTGGCGGCGTCGCGGAAGATCAGATCGGCAGTGCCGTCGCTCATCACCAGACGTTCGGGTTGCGCGCACAATCCCCAGCCTTCGCCGTCGTAGTCGACACGGCGGCGCTCCGACAGAGTGTGGCGGTCGCGGACCACGGCAGTGCCGTCCTTCCAGGTCAACTGCCACACCTCGTCGCCGACCACGGTGATGCCCTCCCCGAAGAGGTCGTCGCCGAGCGGGACGCGGGTACGTTCGGCCGCGGCGAGCGCGATGCCCCCGTCCGAAATGTCGACCGGGCGGGCCGCGACCCACGACCGGCCCGTGCGGCCGGTGCCCTCGAGCAGTTCGCCCTCGTCGATCTCGAGGCCTTGGGTGAACGCTTCGGGATCGTGAGGATGCGTGGCGACGACCTCCACACGGAGCTCGGCGGCCGGAGGGCCGGGCTCGGCGACGAGTTCGCTGCCGCATCCGGCGATCGTGGCGCACACCGTCGCAGTGACGGCGACTGCAGTTGCGAAACGATGGCGGGACACGTGCCCATCCTGCATCCCGCGCGCGGGCGGTGCGCGCGCGACCTTCTGTGACCCGCGGGCACTCGGGCCGACAGGTCAGGCAGAATGGGGGCCGTGAGTGTTGCGTCTGCTTCCCGAGGAACGAACCCCGTGGTCGATCCGGCGGTGCGATCCGTGCTCGCCGACGCCGCTGACCTCGCCCGAGCAGCGCTCGACGAACTCGGAGACGGTGGAGTCGGCGCCTACCTCGGTGTGACGAGTGAGGACGAGTGCTCGGCGACCCACCGTTTCGCGGCCGAGCTCCCTGGCTACCGAGGGTGGCAGTGGGCCGTCGTAGTGGCCGCTGCACCGGAATCCGATCGGGTGACCGTGAGCGAACTCGTGCTCCTCCCCGGCCCGGACGCGCTCGTCGCACCCGACTGGGTGCCGTGGAGCGAGCGGATCCGTCCGGGCGATCTCGGGCCCGGCGACCTGCTGGCGCCCGCTGTCGACGACATTCGGCTGGTACCCGGGTACATGGAGACCGGCGACCCCGAGGTCGACGAGACCGCACTCGAGATCGGCCTGGGCCGTAAGCAGGTCATGAGCCTCGAGGGTCGTCTCGACGCCGCCCAGCGGTGGTTCGACAGCGAATACGGCCCGGACTCGGAGATGGCGAAGGCCGCGCCCTCGTCCTGTCACCTGTGCGGCTTCTATCTCCCCCTCGCCGGATCCTTGCGAGCGGCCTTCGGAGTCTGCGGAAACGAGTTCGCGGCCGACGGGCACGTCGTGCACGCCGAATACGGGTGTGGTGCGCATTCCGACACCAGCCTGCCCACCGGCGCCGGGTCACCGCTGTACGAGGCATTCGACGATGCGGCAGTGGAGGTCGTCGAGCTCGGTCCGGCCACCTCGACGCCCGCCGATTCCACGGACGAGGCCGGTGTCGAGCCCTCCTCGCCCGAGCCGGAACAGACCGACTGACGTGCCCCCGCCGGACCTCGCGGATCCGTTCGGAACCGCGGAGTTGCGCGAGGGGATCGTCGCCGCATGGTCGTCGTCGCCCACTCGGCTCCGCGAGGACGCCACCACCGAGGCGGATCACGTCCGTGCCGGTTACCGCGACCGTGTCCTGACCGAACTCGCCCAGAACGCCGCCGACGCCGCCGCGCGGGCCGGCATACCGGGTGAGCTGCGGGTGTGGTGCGCGGACGGTCGACTCCACTTCGCGAACAACGGTGAACCGCTCGATGTGAGCGGGGTCCACGCGCTGACCGCACTGCGTTCGTCGAACAAGACCGGTTCCGATTCCGTAGTGGGACGGTTCGGTGTCGGGTTCACCGCGGTCCTGTCGGTCTCGGACGACATCGAGGTGCGTTCGCGCACCGGTTCCGTCCACTTCTCCGCCGAGCGGACCCGCTCGGTGCTCGCCGAGCGGAACCTGCCCGCGCCCGCAGCCGGGATTCCGGTGCTGCGCCTGGTGTGGCCGACGACGGCAGTCCCGGCGCCCGGTAGCGACACCGAGATCGTGCTGAGCCTGCATGCAGGGGTGGATCCGGCCGTGTTGCTCGATGCTTTCCGCGCCGAGGCACACGACATCCTGCTCGAGCTTCCGGGCCTGCACACCCTCGTCATCGGTGACGACGAGTTCGCCCGTCGCCGGCGTGAACTCGACACCGGCTTGTCCGAGGTGCGGATCGGGGAGCGCACCTGGTGGGAATTCACCGGACCGTCGGCGCGGTGGCTCGTACCCGTCGTGGGCGGCCGGGTCGAGACGGTGCGCAACGACGTTCTGCGTGCACCCACGCGATCCGACGAGGAACTGTCCCTGCCCGCTCTCGTCGTGGCCGACCTCCCCATGCAACCCGACCGGCGGCGGGTGTTGCCCGGCGCCCGTGTCGAGGACGTCGCCCGTGGTTACGCGCTGTTCGTCGCGGCCCTGCCCCCCGAACAGCGAGTCGACCTCGTGCCCGTCCCGGGCTTCGCGCGCAGTGAGGTCGACGGTCGTATCCGTGAGGCGATCCTCGACGAACTGAGGGGCGCGCGGTGGCTGCCGGCAGCAGACGGGGATACCGATCTGGCACCCGACCGGGCAGTCGCGCTCCCCGGCCTGACCGATGAACTTGCGGACGTCCTCGGTGAGGTCGTTCCAGGGCTCGTGATTCCCGAACTGTGCGGCCCGCGGTATGCGTCCGCGCTCTCGGCCGTCGGCGTCCATCGCCTCGGTCTCGCGCGACTCGCCGAGATGCTCTCCGGGCACGAACGCGACCCGAAATGGTGGCACAGGCTCTACGAGGCGCTGTCCCCGCTCGTCGTCGATGCGGTGGCGGCCGAGGAACTCGCCTCCCTGCCGGTGCCGTTGTCGGACGGTCGCACGGTGACGGGTCCGCGCACCACCGTGCTCGCGACGCGGCTGCAGGATCTCGGCCCGGTGTCGATGCCGTGGATGCGCCTCGTCCATCCCGACGCCGCACATCCTCTGCTTGCGCGGCTGGGAGCCGGCACCGTCACCGTCGAGGATCTGCTCGCGGATCCGGCACTCGTCGCCGCTGTCGAGGACGCCGAGCCCGATGCAGATTCCGACCCCGATCTTCCGGCAGGGACGCTGGCCGATGTCGTTCTGCGGCTGGTGCCGTCGGTGCCTGCGACAGCAGTTCCACGCGAACTCGGGGCACTGCTGCTGCCCGACACCCACGGCGACCTCGTGCCCGCGGACGAACTCCTGCTTCCCGGGGCTCCGCTCGCCGAAGTGCTGGTCGAGGACGCGCCCTTCGGTACCGTCGCGCAATCCGTCGTGGACCGCTACGGTCCGGACGCGTTGCGGGCGATCGGCGTGGGCTGGGGTTTCACGATCCTCCGCGCGGAACTGCCCACCGGTCCCGACCACGACCTGCCAGGCGAACACGCCTGGTGGGAACGGCTCGACGACGATCCCACCTCGCTCGTCGCAGTACGCGACCTCGATCTCGTCGACGATCGTCGCTGGTCACGGGCACTGACCTTGCTGGCGGCCGAACCCGCGACCGTCGAGGCCATGGCAGACCCCGCCGGATACACGGCGTGGTATCTGCGCACCCGTGCCTCGCTCGACGGCCGGCCGCTGGGGCACTACCGATTCGCCGACGACACGCTGTTCGACGGTCTCCTCGATCCCTGTACCCATCCCGACGCCGCCGTCTTCCGCAGTGCCCTTGCCGGCACCGTGGTCGACGACCTCGACCTGGCGCAGACGCTGCTCGATCGTCTCGCGGATCCGAGCCGGTCGCCGCGACCGGCTGCGATCGTCGCCGCTCACGACGCGCTCGCCGCGGCCTTCTCTTCGGGCGGTCTCGATCCCGAGTCGGTCACCCTGCCCGACGGCGTGCGCAGCCTCGCCGGCACCGTCGTCGATGCCGCGGACGCGCTCGTGCCCGACCTTCCCTGGTTCACGGGGATCATCCCGCACGACCGACTCGTCACCGGGGGGCCGGGCACCGCCCACGCTCTCGCGGATGTGCTCGACATTGCAGTCGCCTCGGCGGTGGTCGAGGCAGAACCCACCCGGCAGGGACGGAGCTCGACCTGGGAGCGCGAACCCGCCGCGGTCCTGGCCGGGATCGTCGCCGGAGTTCCGATCCCGCGCGGCACGCTCGTACTGCACGACCGTCTCGCCGTGCGCTGCTCCGGAGCACTGACCGGTGAGGTCGAGGTCGAATGGTGGGTCGATGCGGCCGGTGCTGTCCACAGCACGCCGAACGGATTGTCCGCCGCACTCACCGCTCTTTCCGCGGTGAGCACGGGAAGTGAGCCGTGACGCTCGACGTCGCGGTGCTCGACTGGGTGGTCTCGATCCGGGAGCCCTGGCTGACCGACGCGGTGGCCGTGTTCACCCGGACGGGTGGCGGTGTCGCGACGAGCCTGATCGCGGCGGTGGTGGCTCTGTTGCTGGTCCGGGCCGGTCGGCTGCGCGACGCCGTCTTCGTGGCCGGAGCGGTCTTCACCGGCTGGCCGGTGATGACCCTGCTCAAGCACCTGTTCGGCCGCGTCCGGCCACCCGAACCCGAACGATTGCTGGCTCTGCAGACCGAATCGTTCCCCTCCGGTCACGCGATGACCAGTGCAATCCTGGCCACGGTGCTCGTCGCGGTCGTCGTGCGCACGTGGCCGCGGGGTGATCGCCGGCGGACGGTTGCGACAGCCGCACTGGCCACGTACACCCTGGCGATCGGTCTTTCGCGCGTCTACCTCGCCGCGCACTGGCTCACCGACGTCGCCGCGGGCTGGATCTTCGGGATCGCATGGGCGCTGGGGTGGGTGTGGTTCGTCACTCGGGTGCGGATACGCCGATGAGGGCCCCGTAGATGTGCCGCGCGGCTTCCGGACGGATCAGTCCAAGCCGCGCTGTGCGCCGCGGCTGCCCCGCCGCGCGGCGCGACGCTGTATGAGGAAGAGGGCAGTTCCCAACAGCCCCACCAGGATTCCGGCAACACACACCGGTAGCGAATCCTCGCGTAGATCGCCACCCACTGCCAGCACGACGACGGTCGCCGCGACCCACAGACCTGTTCCCACTGCAAGGGCGGGACGGGGGTCGGCGAGACGTCGGATACGGGCTGCGACGAACTGGGCGGGTTCCACGGATTGCAGATTAGTTCCTTTCCGCTGCAATAATCGTTTCCCGTTGCGACGCCCCGTACTCGACGAGCGGAATTGTGGACATGGCCTTAGAGACCGATTCCAAGCGAACGTCCTTCCTGGACACCTATTTCAAGATCACCGAGCGCGGTTCGACCGTGTCCCGGGAGGTGCGTGGCGGCATCGTCACGTTCTTCGCGATGTCGTACATCGTGGTCCTCAACCCGTTGATCCTGGGTAGCTTCTCTGCCGACGACGCGAGTGCGAAGGTCGACGTGATGGGCAACATCCTGCCCATCAACCAGGTCGCTGCCGTCACCGCCCTGGTGGCCGGGTTCATGAGCATCGTCTTCGGTGTCGTCGCCAACTATCCGTTCGCCATCGCCGCCGGCCTCGGCATCAACAGCCTGCTCGCCGTGACCATCGCGCCGCAGGTCACCTGGCCCGAGGCGATGGGCCTGGTGGTCATCGACGGCATCATCATCGTCGTGCTGGCCCTGACCGGTTTCCGCACCGCTGTCTTCAACGCGATTCCGGCGGAACTCAAGGCTGCCATCGCCGCGGGCATCGGTGCGTTCATCGCCTTGATCGGTCTCGTCGACGCAGGTTTCGTCCGGCGTGTTCCCGATGCGGCCGGAACCACGGTGCCGGTCGGCCTGGGAATCGACGGATCGATCGCCTCGTGGCCGACCCTGGTCTTCGTGATCGGCGTCCTGCTGATGGGCGTACTGGTCGCCCGGAAGGTGCGGGGCGGCCTGCTGATCGGCATCGTCGTCACGACGATCCTGTCCGTGATCATCGAGGCGATCGCCGACGTCGGCCCGTCGATGGGCACCAACCCCAAGGGCTGGAACCTGAGCACGCCTGAAGCGCCCGACTCCCTGTTCGGCATCCCGGACCTGAGTCTCGTCGGCAACGTGGACCTCTTCGGCGCCTTCACACGCATCGGCGTGATCGCCGCGACGCTGCTCGTGTTCACCCTCGTCCTCGCGAACTTCTTCGATGCGATGGGCACGATGACCGGCCTGGGCAAGGAAGCCGAACTGACCGACAAGAACGGCAATCTGCCGGGTATCGGTAAGGCTCTCGTCGTCGAGGGCGCCGGCGCAGTCGCCGGTGGCGCCGCATCGGCCTCCTCGAACACGGTCTTCGTCGAGTCGGCTTCGGGAATCGCGGAAGGTGCCCGCACCGGCCTGGCGAACGTGGTCACCGGTGTGCTGTTCCTGCTCGCGATGTTCCTGACCCCGCTGTACGAGGTGGTCCCGGTCGAGGCCGCCGCTCCGGCGCTCGTCGTGGTCGGCGCCCTGATGATCGGGCAGGTCCGCGACATCGACTTCTCGAAGTTCGCAGTGGCGCTGCCGGCCTTCCTGACCATCATGGTCATGCCGTTCACCTACTCGATCGCCAACGGTATCGGCGTCGGCTTCATCACCTGGGTGATCCTGCACGCGGCGAGCGGCAAGATCCGCACGATCCATCCGCTCCTGTGGATCGTCGCCGTGTTGTTCACCCTGTACTTCGCGGTCGATCCCATCACGGAACTGCTCACCTAGACGGACGGCGCCTGATTTGGCCGGTGTGACGTATTCTGCACGCCATGATCTCGGATACACGCGCACTCGCAGGTGACCTCTCACTGGCCGTAGTGCGTCTGACGCGTCATTTGCGGGGGAGACGCACCGATTCCCGAGTTTCCCTTACCCAGATTTCGGCGATGGCCACCCTTGCTCAGGAGGGTGCGATGACCCCGGGGGCGCTGGCTGCGCGCGAGCGCGTGCAGCCACCTTCCATGACCAGGGTCATCGCATCTCTCCACGAGCTCGGGCTGGTCGAGCGGACGCCCCACCCGACTGACGGTAGACAGATCATCGTCACCCTGTCGGATGCCGGGCACGAGCTCCTCGCCGACGAAGCCCAGGCCCGGGAGGTGTGGCTGACCGAGCGGCTCGACAAGCTCGACGCGCAGTCGCTCGAAACGCTGCGCGATGCGGTAGGCATTCTCACGGCGATCGTCGCTGAAGACGACTGACCGACCCGGTGCAACCGGGCCTGTGAGGGCTGGGAGAATGGGCCGGTGGTGCACGTCATCGACATCGAGGACCCCTCCGACCCCCGGCTCGACGATTTCCGCGATCTCAACTCTGCGGATCGTCGACCGGACCTTCCTGGTGGCAAGGGACTGGTGATCGCCGAGGGTGTGCTGGTGGTCCAGCGCATGCTCGATTCACGCTTCGCGCCGACGAGCCTGCTCGGGGTGGACCGGCGGCTGGACGAACTCGCCGACGATCTACGCGACGTCGATGTGCCGTTCTACCGAACCGACGCCGGAACCATGGCGGAGGTCGTCGGATTCCATCTCAACCGGGGTGTGCTCGCCGTTTCACGCCGGCCCGCGCCTCTGGCCCTCGACGAGGTCCTCGACAAGGCGACCACCGTCGCGGTCCTCGAGGGGGTCAACGACCACGAGAACATCGGTTCGATGTTCCGCAACGCGGCCGGTCTCGGGGTGGACGCCGTGCTCTTCGGCAAGGGCTGTGCCGATCCGCTGTACCGGCGGGCCGTACGCGTGTCGATGGGGCACGTACTGCGCGTTCCCTTCGCGCAGGTCGATCGGTGGCCGGGCGACCTCGACCTGCTGCGTGAGCGGGGCTTCCAGCTGATCTCGTTGACGCCGAATCCGCAGGCGATCCCGCTTGCGGAGGCGATGACGGGGGAGAAGGTCGCGTTGCTGCTCGGCGCCGAGGGCCCGGGCCTGACCGAGCATGCGATGCGGGCGACCGATGTGCGCGCCCGGATTCCGATGGCTCCCGGCACCGATTCGCTGAACGTGGCCACCGCCGCTGCGATGGCCTTCTACGAGCGGGTCCGGCTGCCGCGATGACCCACGCTCGCGACCCGGTGCCGACCCCATGGGCGACGGGACTCCCACTGTCGGCCTTCTCGTTCGTCGCCACCGTCGTCGCCATCGTCGCCTGTGGTCAGTTGCTCGGCCGGATACATCCCGTGCTCGCGGTCGTAGTCAATCTGGTGACGGTTGCGGGAATCACCCCGACCGTGTGGTCCCGGCTGCGGGTACCGGTACTGCGCTGGTTCTCCGCGGGCGTCGTCGCCGGTGTGCCGGCAGGTTGGCTCGTGCTGCTCGTCGCCTGACCCGATCCCCGGACGATCCGATTCTCGGATACAACCGACGCAACGCGCTCCGGAGGACGCCGTCCGAGCGCACACTTGTGATGCCAGTCCACCGGGAAAAGGGAGCATCATGTCTCAGAACGTGCGTGCCGATCGGGAGGACATGTCGCTCGAGCAGGGATTTGCCGCAGGTACGTCGGTCGGCGCGGCCATCATCATGATCCTGATCGGCGTTCTGCAGTTTCTGCAGGGCATCGCGGCCGTGGCCGAAGACGAAGTGTTCGTCCGCGGTCAGGAGTACCTGTTCCAGTTCGACCTCACCACCTGGGGATGGATCCACATCGTCGTCGGAGCCGTGGTGGCGATCGTCGGAATCGCGTTGATCACCGGGGCCACCTGGGCGCGCGTGGCCGCGATCATCATCGCTGCCTTGTCGATCCTGGTGAACTTCGTGTGGCTCCCGTACTACCCGGGCTGGGCGATCGCGATCATAGCCCTCGACGTGGTCGTGATCTGGGCGATCTCGACCTGGAACCCCCGTGCGGTCTACTCCTGATCTCACCGCCGCAGATCGGACAAAGGGATCAGCGAAACGACCGACCTCCGGCACTGAGGCGTCGTATTGTGAATCCGTCCCCGCAGAGCGAGGGGCGGAGGTCTTTCATGACGTGGCGGTAGGTCGATGCCATAGGTAGCGCTGCAGCAGGACATGAAGCGCTGCAGCAGGACATGCTTCGAGAGCGTTCATTTCCGGCCGGATTCGACGAATCGTTCTCCGGCCGCCGACCGAGCCGAGGAGGTTCGGCAATGGAGTCCTTCTGGGATTACGTGTGGTACACAGTCGTCGTGTTCGCCTTCGTGGCGTATCTGATCGTTCTGTTCCAAATCCTCGTCGATCTCTTCCGCGACCACACCGTGTCGGGCTGGGTCAAAGCGGTATGGGTCGTCGCGTTGGTGATCTTCCCGTATCTCACGTCGATCATCTACTTGATCGTTCGTGGCCGGGGAATGGCACTGCGGGCACAGCAAGCCCAAGCAGAAGCGAAGAAGGCCACCGACGAGTACATCCGGACGGTGGCGTCCGGAAAATCGCCGGCCGAGCAGATTGCCGACGCCAAGGCCCTGCTCGACTCCGGTGCGATCACGGCCGAGGAATTCGACCATCTGAAAGCCCAGGCGCTCGGTCGCACCAACACCGGCCGGGACGGCGTGCCCATCGGCTGAGTGCGTCGATGGGTCATCCGTAGACGAAAGGATCGTCATGGCGCACGAAGTTCGCCCTGACAGAAGCGGACCCAGCGTGAAACAAGGGATCGCGGCCGGCACCTCGATCGGGGCGGCGATCATCATGGCAACGGTCGGGGTCGTCGAGTTCTTCCAAGGCATTGCGGCCGTGTCCGAGGACGAATTGTTCGTACAGGGCCAGGATTACACGTTCAAGTTCGATTTCACCGCGTGGGGATGGATCCACATCGTCCTGGGCGTGGTGATGGTGGTGGTGGGTCTCGCGCTGGTGAGCGGCGCTACCTGGGCGCGGGTGACCGCGATCGTCATTGCCGCGCTGTCGATCCTCGCGAACTTCCTCTGGCTGCCGTACTACCCGTGGTGGTCGGTGCTGATCATCGCGCTCGATGTGGTTGTGATCTGGGCGGTCTCGACCTGGAATCCTCGGGCCGATTACTGACGCACCCATCCGTATCCGAAGGAGGAAGCTCTTCCCACGCACCGGCCGTGGGTGCGTCGACAGTTGCAGAACAAGAGGCGCCATGGTGCCGAACGGCAGGAGTGCTGCTCCCGGCGAATCCCGCCACGCCGGAGCGAAGACATCGGGCTCCGGCGGTAACGATTCCGGCTTGCGGTTCGGGCTCGACTCCGATCGTCCTCGAACACCGAGGCGGAGGTCGTTGCACCTCGCACTCCCCGGGTGTTGGGGTGCAGTGCTTTTCGCGTGTTTGTCGTTTACACCTTCTCTGCTTCCACGTGGTGGTCTTCTGCAGGGAATGATCTGCGGAATCACTGCTGCCATCGGATACGGACTCGGGGTGCTCCTCGCATTCGTGTGGCGCGCGTTCGCCGATCGGCCTCCTCGATCTGCGAGGCTTGTCTCGTGGCGGATCTTCGGGATCTGTGCAGTGATTCTCTTCGGGGTGTTCTTCGGGCTCGGTCAGTACTGGCAGCACGAGATCCGTGCGCTGATGGGAGTTTCCGAATACAACCTTCTGCTCGTGGTCCTCTCGCCGGTCGTCGCGGTGGTGGTCGCCGGCCTGTTGCTGGCAATCGGGCGCGGCATCCGCGGTATGTACCGCCGGGCAGCACGGACGCTCGACCGGTGGATGGGTCAGCGAGCAGCGAACGTGGTCGGCTGGGTCCTGGTCGCCGGGCTCGTCTACGTGGTCGTCTCGGGCGTGTTGCTCGGTGGTCTCGTCGATATCGCCAACACGGCCTTCTCGGCACGCGACACGAGAACTCCGGAAGGTGTGCAGCAGCCGGCGAGCGGCCTGCGCTCGGGCGGTCCGGATTCGGTGGTGCCCTGGGATTCCCTGGGATGGCAGGGGCGCACCTTCATCGGCGAAGGGCCGTCCACAGAGCAGATCGGCGGGTTCACCGGCGACCCCGCCCTCGAACCGATCCGGATCTATGCCGGGCTGGCGTCATCCGAGGACTCCGAGTCACGGGCGGCACTGGCAGTCGAAGACCTCATGCGGGCAGGGGGATTCGAGCGTGGCAATCTGGTCGTGGTGACGACGACCGGCAGTGGTTGGGTGGACCCGGCGCTGGTCGACACGTTCGAATACCTCACCGGGGGCGATGCTGCGACCGTCGCGATCCAGTACTCCTACCTCCCGTCGTGGATCTCGTATCTCGTCGACCAGTCGAAAGCACGGGAAGCAGGACGCGACCTGTTCGATGCCGTCTACGACACCTGGTCGACGCTTCCGCAGGACGATCGTCCTCGGTTGTTCGTAGCGGGGGAGAGTCTGGGTTCGTTCGGCGGGGAGACGGCCTTCAGCGGTGAATACGATCTGCGCAATCGCACAGCGGGAACGGTGTTCGCGGGACCTCCCAATTTCAACACTCTCTTCCGCGAGTTCAGCGACCGGCGGGACGAGGGCAGCCCTGAAATCGAACCCGTGTACCGGGAGGGCCGTACGGTGCGATTCACGAACGACCCGGAGTCGGGTATTCCGCCTGCGGACAGGTCGTGGGAGGGGAGTCGGGTGCTGTATCTGATGCACCCCTCGGACCCGATCGTCTGGTGGAGCCCTCGTTTGATCTCGAGAGAGCCGGACTGGATCGGCGAAGCTCCCGGCCACGACGTGCTCGAGGACATGGTGTGGATACCGTTCGTCACCTTCTGGCAGATAACCGCCGATCTACCCTTCTCCACCGGGGTTCCCGCCGGACACGGCCACAAGTACACCACCGAGTACGTCGACGCCTGGGCCGCCGTTCTCCGGCCCCCTGGGATCACCGCCGCCGATCTAGCCAATCTGAAATCTATTGTGGCGCAGGAGGAGTGATCTTTCCGGATCGGCAGCGGGCCGTCAATGAGCCACCAGACGTCGCCACCAGGCGATTCTCGGGGTGGGAACGGAGAGCCGGGGGGACGGGCTGTTCAGCGTGAAACTCCACGTCTCGATCTCGCGCGGATCGGGTTCGTCGTCGCGGCGACCGACATAGCGGAATCCCAGCCACGCGCCGTGAGCCTCCTCGACGAGCTTGCGCGGATGGAAGGGCAGCGACTGCGGAGGCGGCGGGAAGTTCGCCGGCCAGCGGAGCGGATGCTCACCGGCCCAGAAGGGACGCTCCCACACGAACGGCAACCCGTCGTCCTCGAAGAACTCCACTGTGCTCGCCCCGAAGGCCCGCCGGAGGCTGCCGCGCTGCCAGACTGCGAACGATCCCCACGCTCCGGCCCGATCCGAGACCAGCAGACAGGTCCGTTCGGAGGCCGGGGTGCGCAACCACATCGGGGAAAGCTCCGATGGGCGCCTCAATGTGAATCGGTGACTCGATACGACCGTCACCCCGGGATAGCTGCCGACGCAGATCCGTTCGACTTCATCGTCCTGTCCGAGACTGCCGGCCTCGGTCAGCGGAATCCGCTTACCAAAATCGACACGGCGGTCCGGGAACAGGCGCGACAGGAGTGCTCGGGCCGCATCGCGGTCCGGGGCGTGTTCGCGCAGGACCGTCGCTGGATCCGGTGCGTCGACGTACCACAGCGTCGACACCGTCGCCGCCATCGCCGGCGTCTCGCTCAGATACGCCCGTTACTACGCACCCCGAGCAACACGTCGTCCCAGGAGGGCAGTGCCGGCTTGCCGCGCTTGTCCTTCGCCGGAGCCTGGGGCGCTCGCGAGGCCTCTGCATCGTCTCGCACCGTGACTGCGACGGCGGTCTCCTCGACGACGGTGACGGGCTCCGGTGCCGGCTGGTCGAGCACGGGAGTGTCCAGCGTGATCGGGGCACGGCGGTCGGTGCTCTCGATCTCGGTGTAATCGTCGATGTCGCGAGCCGAGTAGACGGGAGTCAGGTAGCGGAGCGGGCGACCGCAGTCCGGATCCACCAGATCCGCTGCGATGTCGTCCAGCGCGGTGATCGTGCCGCCATGCGCGTCCGGCTGATACCGCCAGTGGGCGCGGTTCGTGGAGCGACCGGCATCCCAACGCAGCTGTGCAACCCAGAACCCCTCGTCGTCGCGCCAGGCATCCCACTCGGCCTCGTCGAGGCTGTGTCCACGGGCGCGGAATGCCTGGGTGACGATCTCGAGCAGGGTTTCGACGGTGGGGCCGTCGGGACGGACGGGATGCCCCATCTTGGCCATGTCCGCGGCCCGGGACCGCTCGAGCAGGACGGGATAGGCGAACCGTTCGACCTTGGCGACCGGAATGCCGGCCTCCTCGGCGACCTGTTCGACCGACGCCCCTCCGCGGATACGGGCCTGGATCTCACGAGGCCGGAGCTGGCTGGTCGTCTCGATCTGGATCTGGCCCAGACGAGCGAGATCGCCGCGAGCGGCAGCGCGCAGGGTGTCGTCCACGGGAATGCGGAACTTGTCCCCCGTTGTGGGATCGGCGAGCACCACATGCTTTGCATCGGGCTCGAGACCGACCACTCGAAGCTCTCGCACCTTGACCTCCTCGCGCCGATCGCGACTGACCCGCTCGACTGTAACCGACGTCGTTATATTTCGTGGCCGGACGCGCCGCGCCACGCCGTGGGGCATCGCAAGAAAACCGCCGCGGCGCGTTATCGTCCAGGGTTGCCGAAATGTCTCGATGTGAAGTCGAGACTCGACACAGAGGCGGGCCGGGTCCGATGTCGGACCCGGCCCGCCTCGTGTGGGTGCTCAGAGCTGGGAGACGACCCAGTCGATGCTCTTCGTCAGCTGGGTGACGTCCTCGGGGTCGATGGCCGGGAACATGCCGATGCGCAGCTGGTTACGGCCGAGCTTGCGGTACGGCTCGGTGTCGACGATCCCGTTGGCGCGCAAGATCTTTGCAACCTGCGCGGCGTCGATCGATTCGGCGAGGTCGATGGTGCCCACTACCTGCGAACGCAGTGCCGGATCGGCGACGAAGGGGGTCGCGTACTCGGAGGCCTCGGCCCACTCGTACAGGCGCGAGGACGAATCCTTCGTGCGGGCGACGGCCCAGTCGAGTCCACCGTTGCCGTTGATCCACTCGATCTGGTTTGCGAACAGCAGCAGCGTGGCCAGAGCCGGGGTGTTGTACGTCTGATCCTTGCTGCTGTTGTCGACTGCGATCGGCAACGAAAGGAACTCGGGAGTGTAACGGCCCGAGTCCTTGATCTCGGCGACGCGCTCGAGTGCGGCCGGGCTCATCAGAGCGATCCACAGGCCACCGTCGGCGGCGAAGCACTTCTGCGGGGCGAAGTAGTACACATCGACGTCGGAGATGTTCACCGGCAGGCCGCCGGCTCCCGAGGTGGCGTCGATCGCGATCAGAGCGTTCTCCGAACCGGCGGGTCGCTGTACGGGCACCGCGACACCGGTCGAGGTCTCGTTGTGCGCCCAGCCGATGAGGTCGGCCGACGCGTCGGCGACGATCTCGGGGGCCGAGCCGGGCTCCGAACCCACGACGATCGGATCGCCGATGAAGGGATTCTTCTTCGCGACCGTCGCGAACTTCGACGAGAATTCGCCGTAGGTGAAGTGCTGCGAACGTTCCCGGATCAAACCGAAGGCCGCGGCATCCCAGAACGCGGTGGTACCACCGTTGCCCAGCACCACCTCGTAGCCCTCGGGAAGCGAGAACAGGTCGCCCAGACCGGAGCGGACGCGGGCGACGACATCCTTGACCGGCTTCTGCCGGTGGCTGGTGCCGAACACCGAAGCGCCGACATCGACCAGCGACTGCAGCTGCTCGGGACGAACCTTGGACGGCCCACAGCCGAAGCGGCCGTCGGCGGGCTTCAGGTCGGCGGGAATGATCGGTGAAGCGTCTGCCATCGGAATGCGTGTCCTAAGCGTCGAGGGACATGGTGCACAGGTAGTCTAGACGGCCGCCCTGTGCCTTCCGACGGGCGCGTCGCAGGCATGTGACGCAAATCCTCCCGGTGTGCCCACTGTGGCGCGGATGCAGGCCGTGAGCTCGAGCGGCAACACGGCCCCGGCCGCCGATCGACGATCAGTGATGGTCGATCGAGTCCCAGCCCGCGACCTCCGACGCCGACCGCGGATCCGGACCGGTGTAGACGGCCGCGGGACGCACCAGTTTCCCCAGTCGCTTCTGCTCGAGAATGTGCGCGCACCAGCCGGCGGTGCGTCCGCAGGTGAACATCGCCGGCATCATCGCCGCAGGCACCTCGGCGAAGTCGAGGATCACCGCCGCCCAGAACTCGACATTCGTCTCGATCGCACGGTCGGGACGACGCTCGCGCAGTTCGGCCAGTGCGGCCTGCTCGAGCGCGGCAGCAGCCTCGAAGCGCGGAGCATCGAGTCGCTTGGCGGTGTTGCGCAGCACCCGGGCACGCGGATCCTCGGCGCGGTAGACGCGGTGACCGAAGCCCATGAGCTTGTCCTTGCGGTCGAGGATGCCCTTGACCAGACCACGTGGATCGCCGGTGCGCTCGGTCTCCTCGATCATCGGCAGTACCCGCGCGGGAGCACCGCCGTGCAGCGGCCCGGACATTGCGCCCACTGCGCCGGACAGCGACGCTGCCGCGTCGGCTCCGGTCGAGGCGATGACCCGGGCGGTGAACGTCGAGGCGTTCATGCCGTGCTCGGCCGCCGACACCCAGTAGGCGTCGATCGCCTCGACGTGCTTGGGATCGGGGTCGCCTTTCCAGCGCACCATGAAGCGTTCGGTGACGGTGCTCGCCTCGTCGATGCGTTGCTGCGGTACGGCAGGCTGGTAGATGCCGCGGGCGGACTGGGCGACATAGGACAGAGCCATCACCGCGGCGCGCGCGAGATTGTCGCGGGCGGTTGCGTCGTCGATGTCGAGCAGCGGACGGAAACCCCAGATGGGCGCGAGCATCGCGAGACCGGCCTGAACGTCGACCCGGACATCCCCGGTGTGGATGGGCAGCGGGAACGGCTCGGCCGGATGCAGACCCCGGCCGAACTCGCCGTCGACGAGCAGCGCCCACACGTCACCGAAGGTCACACCCTTCTCGACGAGTTCTTCGATGTCGACCCCCCGGTAGCGCAGGGCGCCACCGTCCTTGTCGGGTTCGGCGATGTCGCTCGTGAAGGCGACCACGCCTTCGAGTCCTGGAACGAAATCCTCGGGAACTGACGCGCCTGCTGCCATGACGGTGGGCTCTCTTCGCTCGCGTGCGGCCCGGTCCGGGCCGCGCTGCCGGGGGAATGAGGACACCGTCGGGTGTGACCGGCGCCCCACTCGGGTCGTCGGTGAAACTGTAGCCCCTCCGGGTCCGAACGCGGCGGGTCGGATGCCGGAGTAGCGTCGTCGTTCGTGCCGTCCGATATCCCGCTGCCGCGTCCCGAGGATGACGACCTCGCGCGTATGCGTGTCGACTACACCCCGGCCGGACCGGCCGGTGAATCCCCGGCCGACCGCGACCTCACGCCGGACGATGTCGCCGCGGGATGGCTTCCGCTGCTGCACACATGGTTTGCGAGTGCTGTCGCTGCGGGTGTACCCGAGCCCAACGCGATGGTGCTCGCGACCGTCGACACCCACGGCCACCCCGCGACCCGCACGGTGCTGTGCAAGAAACTCGACGCCGACGGCCTGGCCTTCTTCACCAATTTCGAGTCGGACAAAGGCCGGCATCTCGCCGCCCTGCCGTATGCGTCGGCGACCTTGCTCTGGCTGCCGATGTACCGGCAGGTGACCGTCCGTGGACCGGTCGTCCGGGTGCCGGACGAGGAGACGCTCGCGTACTGGCGCACGCGTCCCCGTGGATCGCGTCTCGGCGCGTGGGCATCGCAGCAGTCGCGCCCGGTGAAAGACCGGTTCGATCTCGAGCATGCCCTCGTCGAGGTCGCCGAGCAGTACGCCCTCGACGACGACATCCCGGTGCCGCCGTTCTGGGGTGGATTCCGGATCGTGCCCGAGACGGTCGAGTTCTGGCAGGGACGCCCGAACCGGCTCCACAACCGGGTTCGGACCCGCTCGGTCGACGGTCGCTGGATCACCGAGCGTCTGCAACCGTGAAGCGGTTGCTCGCGGACACCACCCCCCTTCGCAACAAGGACTACGCCCGGCTGTGGTGGGCCGGGGTCGTAACCGTCATCGGCGCCCAGATGGCAGTGGTCGCCGTGCCTCAGCAGATCTACGAGATCACTCGCAATTCCGCCTATGTGGGCCTGACCGGAGTGTTCGGTCTCGTCCCGCTGGTGGTGTTCGGACTGTGGGGCGGAGCGCTCGCCGACGCGATGGATCGCCGCAAACTGCTCCTGATCACGTCCGCCGGTCTCGGCGTCACATCCCTTCTGTTGTGGGTGCAGGCGGCGAGCGGACTGAACAACGTGTGGGTGCTGCTGTGTCTGTTCTCGGTGCAGCAGGCGTTCTTCGCGGTCAACCAGCCCACGCGGGCAGCGGTGATCCCGCGATTGCTGCCGGTCGGGCAGATCGCGGCAGCGACCTCGCTGAACATGACGGTCGTGCAGTTCGGTGCCATCGCGGGGCCGCTGTTCGCAGGTGCTCTCATTCCCGTCGTGGGGCTGCCCACCCTCTACCTCCTCGACGCGATCCTCCTGCTTGCCACGCTGTGGGCGGTGGTCAGGCTGCCGGCGATCCCACCCCTCGGCGAGGTGACCCGCGCCGGCCTGCGCGCACTCGTCGACGGGTTCCGGTATCTGTCCGGGCAGAAGATCCTGCTGGCGTCCTTCGTCGTCGACATCGTCGCGATGGTGTTCGGAATGCCGCGTGCACTCTTCCCCCAGATCGCTCACGAATCGTTCGGAGATCCAGCCCAGGGCGGCTTCGCCCTGGGCTTGCTGTTCGCCGCGATGTCGGCCGGAGCGGTCCTTGGTGGAATCTTCTCCGGGTGGCTGCCGCGGGTGCAGCGACAAGGGCTCGCCGTGATCGTGTGCATCCTCCTGTGGGGCGTCGCGATGGTGGGATTCGGCGCTGCGGTGTGGTGGGCCGAACCCGGCAGCGGCGGTCTACTGCTGTGGATCGCGCTGTTCTTCCTCGCCTTCGGTGGTGCGGTCGACATGGTTTCCGCCGCTTTCCGGTCGACGATGCTGCAGACCGTCGCGACCGACGAGATGCGTGGCCGCCTCCAGGGCGTGTTCATCGTGGTCGTCGCAGGCGGACCGCGCATCGGCGACGTGCTCCACGGCGCGGCCGCGGCGGCTGCTGGCACCGCCGTCGCGGCGGCGGGGGGCGGCGCGCTCGTGATCGTGGGCACGCTCGTGTGCGTCGTCGCCTTCCCGGCCTTCGTTCGATATCGCGTCTCCCGCACCCTCGCTTGACGTCGGCGTTCTGCGGGGTCCCGCAAGGTCAGTAGCGCAGGAGCGCTGCGATGCCGTCGGCCGGACTCAGCCGCTCGTCGATCCGCACCAGGCGATCGGCGCCTGTCGCCACGGCTGCGGCCGGAAGAGCGTCGTCCGCCCGGCACGCTCGTTCGTTCTCCGTCCCCATTGCCGACAGCGTCTCCGTGTCACGGGCTACGAGGGACGGATCGTCGCCCGCCAGCACGGTCGCGTCTCCGATATCGCCGATGATCAGTGTCTCGACCCGACGCTCGCGCAGAGCCGCGGTGACTTCGTCGAGTCCTTCGACCGCCAACCCCGTACCTGCCCCGGCGCGGAACCGTTCGGTGGTCTCGTTCATCTCCGCGAGTCGCCGGAGAGCCAGCGCCTCCTCGACAGCGGCCCGGGTCTGCGCGGAATCCGATCCCTGCGCCCGAGAACCTGTCTCCACCTGCACAGCGACCTGCGCGGTCCGGGAAACCAGCGCGTCGGCCAGATCGTTGCGCGAGCGGACCTCACCGATGAGGAAGACCGGGTCGGTTCTGTACCGGTCGGCGAGTTCGGTCGCGCGCTCGGCGACTTTCACGATGTTCCGGCGGCGCTGTTCCTCCACGTGAGGTTCGGGATCGCCGTAGCCGGGTGCCTGCGCGCCGGCAGCCTTGTGAACCGGGTGGTTCTCGCCGTCGACGGATTCCTCGTGTACGACACCGCCGTTGCGGTCGTAGACCGTCACGTCGGCGCCGACGTGGTCGACGGCGACCACCAGATGCGGGCGTCCTCGGCTGCCGTGTTCCACGAGCGGCACCAGATGAGGACTGTCGGACCAGCGGACCTCGGTCTGCAGCGGCGCACGGAGCAACCGCTCGTCGACCCACACTCGTTCCGCGTTCGCCACCACGGCGCGCCCGCCTGTACCGACCGGCGTCGGACCCTCGGTCACCGCACGCTCCACGTTGGCACGTACCTCTTCGGATACCCCCAGTTCCTCCAGTTTGCCGGAGATCGCGCGCCAGGTGAGTTCGGCAACTTTCGCGGCATCCTCGGTGGTGTGCGAGTCCTCGAAATACACGGAGGCGAACGGACCGGGGGCGGAAGCGAGTTCCTGGAATCGATCGGTCTTCAATGCTGCTCCTTCGTCCTCGATTCACGGTCGCTATTTCGAGTGCCCGACCCTCCGTGCGCGCAAACAGTCTCGGCGCAGAATTCGAGTTCTCACGAATCACATTGCCGTGCAGTGAGTTTCTCGAAGACCGGCGTGGCGCCGGTGCTCACTGTTGCGGCGGTATGCGGACTGCCGAAACGACGCGGCGGGCCCCGGCTCCGTGTTCGTTCACTTCGACGGGGCGTAGTGGACGACCCGCCGGATGTCCTGGTGGACTCGGCGGTGAGGCCCGGGTAGAGGGGCGGGCGAGGACGATCGGGAACGCTTCGTTTCGCGGAGGCGACGGCCGCTGTCGCCTATCGGTGCCGCGCCGTGGGGTGGGCGGGACCGACGACCCGAGGCGGTTTCGAGCATATGTCCGGGTGCAGTGTCCGAGGTGGATCGGGCACAGGTAGTATTGCCGCAGGTTATCGGCGTGTGCCGGCCTTGCGGCGCTGTCGCAGAGGGCGCGGTCGAGCGTTCGGAACCCACATGGACGACATACCGCTCGGGGACTTTCGACGGACCCTGCCGCAGCGCTCCGGCCGCGCTACGGCTAGGTTCTACGTGAATGTTCGGAAGTTTCTCGTAGGTCTGAGCTTGAGAGGGATCCTTCGTGCCCGCTGAGAATGACACCAACCCCACCCTCAGCTACCCCGGTGGCGAACACACGATGTCTATCGCCAAGGCGACGGAAGGCAATGACGGTATCGAGCTGGGCAAGCTCCTCGCGGCGACCGGGTACACCACCCTCGACCCGGGTTTCGTCAACACCGCCTCCACCAAGTCGGCGATCACGTACATCGACGGCGAGAAGGGTATTCTGCGGTACCGCGGATACCCGATCGAGCAGCTCGCCGAAAAGTCGACGTTCATCGAGGTCAGCTACCTGTTGATCTACGGTGAGCTGCCGACCGCCGAGCAGCTCGAGGTCTTCACCGACAAGATCCGCCGCCACACGCTGCTGCACGAGGACCTCAAGCGGTTCTTCGACGGCTTCCCGCGCAACGCGCACCCGATGCCCGTCGTGTCGAGCGCGGTCAACGCGCTCTCGGCGTACTACCCGGACTCCCTCGATCCCGACGACTCCGAGCAGGTCGAGCTGTCGACGATCCGTCTGCTCGCCAAGTTGCCGACGATCGCCGCCTACGCCTACAAGAAGTCGGTCGGCCAGCCGTTCCTCTACCCCGACAACTCGCTGTCGCTGGTCGAGAACTTCCTGCGCATGACCTTCGGGTTCCCGGCCGAGCCCTACGAGATCGACCCGGAGATCGCCCAGGCGCTCGACATGCTGCTCATCCTGCATGCCGATCACGAGCAGAACTGCTCGACGTCGACGGTGCGCCTCGTCGGCTCGTCCGATGCCAACCTCTTCACGTCCATCTCGGGCGGCATCAACGCGTTGTGGGGCCCGCTGCACGGCGGCGCCAACCAGGCCGTGCTCGAGATGCTCGACGGCATCCACAAGTCCGAGGGTGACGTCAAGGACTTCGTCCGCAAGGTCAAGAACAAGGAAGACGGCGTGAAGCTCATGGGCTTCGGGCACCGCGTCTACCGCAACTACGACCCGCGGGCCGCGATCGTCAAGAAGACCGCCGACCGCATCCTCAAGAAGCTCGGTGCGGGCGACGAACTGCTCGAGATCGCCATGAAGCTCGAAGAGGCCGCCCTCACGGACGACTACTTCATCGAGCGCAAGCTGTACCCGAATGTCGACTTCTACACCGGCCTGATCTACCGTGCGATGGGCTTCCCGGACCGCATGTTCACCGTGTTGTTCGCGCTCGGTCGCCTGCCCGGATGGATCGCGCACTGGCGTGAGATGCACTCGGATCCGACCTTGAAGATCGGTCGTCCGCGTCAGATCTACACCGGTTACACCGAACGGCCGTACACCTCTCTCGAGGAGCGCTGACCCTCCGGACAACCGGAAATCTCGACCGCATCCCGACGAGGAGACACGCATGACAAAGCCGGAAATCGAGTTCCAGGAGGGCCCCGCCCCCACCCAGCTGGTCATCAAGGACCTGGTGGTCGGCGACGGCGCCGAAGCGGAACCCGGATCGAAGGTCGAAGTCCATTACGTCGGGGTCGAGTTCGATACCGGCGAAGAGTTCGACTCGTCGTGGAGCCGTGGTGAGTCCATCACCTTCCCGCTGTCCGGTCTGATCGCCGGATGGCAGGAAGGTATCCCCGGCATGAGGGTCGGCGGCCGTCGCCAGCTGACCATCCCGCCGGAGCTCGCCTACGGCCCGGCCGGATCGGGACACCGTCTGTCGGGCAAGACGCTCGTCTTCATCATCGACCTGCTCGCCGTGCAGGTGCCGCCGGAGGTTCCCACGGTGGAGCCGTCGACCGGCCCGGCGCCCGCCGATCTGGTGATCGAGGACATCACCGTCGGCGACGGCGAGGAGGCCCAGCCCGGTGGTGTGGTCGACGTGCATTACCACGGGGTGGAGTACGAGACCAACGAGGTGTTCGACTCGTCGTTCGCTCGTGGCGACTCCGTCCGGTTCCCCCTGGGGCGTCTGATCCCCGGTTGGCAGGAGGGCATCCCGGGCATGCGCGTCGGTGGGCGCCGCAAGCTCACCGTCCCACCGCAACTCGCATACGGACCGGCGGGCTCCGGGCATCCGCTCGGAGGAAAGACGCTCGTCTTCGTGATCGATCTGCTCGGCGTGGGATAGCCCGAGCGGACAAGAGCATTCGGGGCTCGCAACATCGGTGGCCATCACCGGCGTTGCGGGCCCCGTTCTTCGTATTCGGGTCCCGGGCGCTCAGCGGCGGGGTGTCCCGAGCATCGACAACGCGAGGCCGATGTAATTGCGGGCGAGAACGTCGACGTCCACGCGGTCGGGGCGGTACCAGCGGGCCACATCGATTCCCAGTGACAGAATCGCCAGGGCAGCGGTGGGAACGTCGTCGACGTCGAACACCCCGCCGTCCACACCCGAGGAGATGACCTCACGGACCACGGCGTCGGTGCGTCTGCGGATCTCGGCGATCTCGCGGTAGTGCTCCTCGGAGAGCGCGTGCAGTTCGTACTGCGCGACCCGGCAGGTGGTGTGATGCACGGCGTGGATCCGCACGAAGCGATCGACGATCGCGCGGACCCGCTCGACCGGATCGGTTGCGCTCGTGGCGGCCTTCTCGACCTCGTCGAGAACGTGGAGGTGTCCGTTGCGGCAGGCCTCGAACAACACCGCTTCCTTCGAGGGGAAGTGCACGTACAGGGCTGCGGGACTCAACCCCGCGCCGACCGAGATGTCCCGGGTGGTGGTCGCGTGGTAGCCGCGGCGAGCGAAGGACTCCACTGCTGATGCGACGAGCCGGCGCGCGACCTCGGATCCTTCGCCGGGGAGAGCGGCAGCGAGAGAGTCGACTGCCGCCGGGGCGTCGGTGGATTGCTCGGGTGTGTGGCTCACGGGTTCCGTCCTGCAGTTCGCGGAAAAGGCGTCGTTGACATGATGCACCCGCGTTGGTCTACTGAGTGAGCGCTTAGTTCGTTCCTGTTGCGGCCGGGTCCCCGCGTCGCCCGAAAGGATTTCGATGCCTTCTCCCATCCTGTCCCGCCGCGACCTGGATTTTCTCCTCTACGACTGGCTCGACGTCGAGTCCCTCACCCGCCGTGAACGCTTCGCCGATCACTCTCGTGAGACTTTCGACGCAGTACTCGACCTGAGCGCCGACATCGCCGTCAAGCACTTCGCGACCCACAACAAGAAGGCCGACGCACAGGAGCCCCGCATCGGGGAGGACGGTCGCGTCGAGATCGTTCCCGAGGTCAAGGAAGCCCTCGAGTTGTTCTCGAAGGCCGGACTCCTCGCCGGTGGATTCGACGAGGAACACGGCGGGATGCAGCTGCCGGTGACGGTGCAACGGGCATCGATGGCGTGGTTCCAGGCCGCGAACGCCGGGACCTCCGCCTACCCCTTCCTCACGGCGGCGAACGCGAGTCTGCTCGTGGCTCACGGTAGCGACGAGCAGATCTCGGCGTTCGTTCCTCCGATGCTCGAAGGCCGGTTCTTCGGCACCATGTGCCTGTCGGAACCGCAGGCCGGTTCGTCGCTCGCCGACATCACCACCAAGGCCGCCCCCGCTGCGGACGGAACCTACCGGCTGACCGGCACCAAGATGTGGATCTCCGGTGGCGACCACGAACTCACCGAGAACATCGTGCATCTCGTGCTGGCGAAGATTCCCGGCGGACCCGAGGGCGTGAAGGGCATCTCGCTGTTCATCGTCCCGAAGTTCCTCGTCGAGGCCGACGGCACTCTCGGCGAGCGCAACGACGTCGCGCTTGTCGGCCTGAACCACAAGATGGGCAACCGGGGTACCACCAACACCTTCCTCAACTTCGGTGAGGGCGTCCATACACCCGGTGGTGAGGCGGGTGCGGTGGGCTATCTGCTCGGCGAACCACACAAGGGCCTGTCGTACATGTTCCACATGATGAACGAGGCGCGGATCGGCGTCGGCTTCCTCGCCACCTCCCTCGGGTACGCCGGATACCTGCAGTCCCTCGACTATGCCCGCACCCGTACCCAGGGCCGGCCGCTCGGCGCGAAGGATCCGGCCTCACCGCAGGTTCCACTCGTCGAACATGCCGACGTGCGGCGAATGCTGCTGGCGCAGAAGTCGTACGTCGAAGGTGCCCTGGCGCTGGGACTGTACTGCTCGAACCTCGTCGACGAACAGCGCACCGCCGAGAGCGAAGAGGCACGCGCTCGCGCCGGGCTCCTGCTGGACCTGCTCACTCCCATCGCGAAGTCCTGGCCGTCGCAGTGGTGCCTCGAGGCCAACAGCCTCGCGATCCAGGTACTCGGTGGCTACGGCTACACCCGCGAGTTCGACGTCGAGCAGTTCTACCGCGACAACCGCCTCAACCCCATTCACGAAGGCACCCACGGCATCCAGGGCCTGGACCTCCTCGGCCGCAAGGTGATCATGCAGGGCGGCGCCGCTCTGGCGCTGCTCGGCGAAACGGTAGGGGAGACCATCGCACGGGCGACCCGGGCCGGGGGCGACGCCGCGGCCTACGCGGAGCAACTGGGCGCGGCGGTGGGGCGCGTCGCCGAGATCACGGCAACGCTGTGGTCCACCGGCGATCCTGCTGTGGCCCTGGCGAACTCGTCGGTCTATCTCGAAGCCGTCGGGCACGTCGTGGTCGCGTGGATCTGGCTCGAGCAACTCCTTGCGGCCGGCGACAGGGAGGGCGACTTCTTCGACGGCAAGCGCGCGGCCGCGCGGTACTTCTATCGCTTCGAGTTGCCGAGGACCGGACCACAGTTCGATCTGCTCGCGAGCCTGGACCGGACGACCCTGGACGTCTCACCGTCGGTTCTGTAACGGCACCTTCCAGAGCACCGTCAACGACCCGCCGACCGGTAGCGCATGCCACCGGTCGGCGTAGTCGTCGAAGGCGTTCACGATGCGGCCGACCACCGGTTCGACATCTTTCTCGGAGACATAGGCCGGCAGCCCGTCTGCCAGGCCTCGCCGCGCCTCCCAGACGGGGACGGCGATGCGCGCCAGTTCCTCCGACCTGATCATGTCGGCCTCCGCACGCGGCGACATCGCGTGTTTCTTCGATCTGCGACGCCGACCGGCCCGGGTTCGTTCCGCGTCGTCGGCGGGCCAGAACAGGCCGTTGTCGCCGGCGGCCAACTGTCCGTAGACGCCGAGTTCGATGCCCGCCTCCCTCTCGACCAGCAGGTGTACGAGGTCGTGGGGGAGATAGGGGTGACCGCCCGGGCCGTTGCGCGGAGCGAGTTCCGGACCGGTGTCGCGATGCACCGCGATCTCGTACCCGATGCCGGGACCTTTCGTGAAGACGACGCGCACGGTCGCCACATTAGATCCCGCGGGCAAGGGGCCGCATCCGATTTTCAGGCGGATGCCCGCTCGACGAGCAGGGACAGGGCGTGACGCACCGTCTTCGCGAGCACCTTCTGTGGGTCGCCGTCGAAGTGCTGTTCTTCGCTGCGGGTTCCGTCGGGTGCGGTCGTGGCGAAACAGACCGTCCCCGGGGGGCGGCCGTCCTGCGGATCCGGGCCGCCCGCGCCGCTCACGGCCACGACGATGTCCGCACCCAGCAGACGGGCCGTGCTCTCGGCCATCGTGCGCGCCGCGCTCTCGCTCACGACCGGGCCTTCGGGTACGTCGAGAAGGCCGTACTTGACCTCCCGTGAGTACGCGACGATGCCGCCGCGGAACCAGTCCGAGCTGCCCTTCGCCGCTCCGAGTCGGGCCGCGAGGGTGCCTGCGGTGAGCGACTCCGCGCAGCCGAGCGTCAGCTCTCCGTCGGAGGCGATCTCGGCGAGTCGCTCGATCAGCTCGTCGGAAGTGTCCGTGCCCTCCACCACATCGTCATCGGCCATCGGTTTCTCCCTCCAGGTCATCGGGTCGCACCCAGCGAGTGAGCAGGGTGCCGTCGTCGTCGCAGATCAGATGGGCACGCCGCAGCGGAGTCAGGACGGGTGCGGGAGACGTCGCGATCCTGCCCGCACCGCCTGCGGTGAGAACCGGTGCCCACGTCAAGCACAGGTCGTCGACGATTCCGTCGTCGATCATGCGACCGAACAAGCGCGGACCGCCTTCGCACAGCACCCGCATCCACCCCGCTCCGGCGAGCGCGGCGCGCAGGGTGCGGCCGTCGATGTCGTCCTCGGCGATCACCCGGAGATCCGCACCCGCCTCCTGCACGGCACGCCGGGCGGCTTCCGGGGCCCGCGCGGTCGTGAACACGACCGGCGGGATCGTCGTATCGGTGAACAACCTCAGGTCGGGAGTGAGATCGCAGGAGGCGGTGACCACTGCGACGGGTGGGATCGGTGTCAGGCCGGCCTCTTCCCGGCGCGCCCGCAGCATTTCGGTCGTACGTGCCCCGCCGTAATTCTCGGCGCGGACGGTTCCCGCGCCCACGAGGATCACGTCGGCGAGCTCGCGCAGCAGGCCGAAGACCTTCTTGTCGGCGGGCGAACCGAGAGCACCCGATCGTCCTTCGACCGACACGGCGCCGTCGAGGGAGGACACGAAGTTGATGCGAATCCAGGGACGTGCGAGATCGTCCGGATATGCATAAAGGTCGCGCAGCACGGCGTCGTCCACATTCCGGAGCAGTACCGGGTCACCGTCGAGTCGTTGCATGGTTCCGATCCGATCCTCCTCGAGGTCTCGTCGAGCGGTCACGCGCCGTGTCCGGCGTCGATGTCCTTGACGGCTGCGAATGTGAGCAGGCCACCCGCGTCCTCCCGTAACTCGCCGAGGTCCGGCTCGAGCAGGAATCCGACATGATCGCCCAGTTCGAACTTCCCCAGAACGCGTCCGGTGAACCATCCCGCCGCCTCGTCGAGGATGGGTAACCCGTGTGGACCCTCCGTCCAGGAGCAGCGGGCGAACTTGTCGACGTCGTCCCCGGTGTGACCGCCGAACAACTCGGCGAGTTCCCGCGCGCCCTCGCGCAACACGTGTACCGCAAGATACTCGACCTCTCTTGCGATCCGATATGTCCGGTTCTTGTCGGACAGACCCACCAGGAAACGGGCGGGATAGATCCCGGCCTGGGTGGCGAAGCCGACGAGGCATCCGCTGAGTTCCTCCCCGGACCGCGTCGTGACGATGAACATCGGATAGTTCAGGTGACCCACGATCGAATCGAATCCGTCGGAAGATCCCTGCAGCAAGGTGTCGGGCATGCGCTGAATCGTACGGCCGTTCGTACCCGGGCGCGGCGGCGTTTGGTCCCGATGTGACGGTGGGTACCCGCTGCACTATGGATGCCGAGCACGGAACGGAACGGAGACACGGCGCCACTCTCGCGCCGGACGATCCGCGTAAACCGGACTCTCCGACCGATCTGTCCAAGCCCTCGTGGAAGTACCTGCTGCGCAGGACCATTCGCGAATTCAGCCACGATCAGTGCACCGATCTCGCTGCCGCGCTGACGTACTACGCCGTCCTGTCGCTGTTTCCTGCCCTGCTCGTGGTGGTCTCGTTGCTCGGTGTGTTCGGGCAGGGGCAGGCCACGGTGGACACCGTGCTCGACATGGTCGAAGACCTCGGCCCGTCCTCCGCCGTCGACACACTCCGCGGACCGATCGAACAGCTTGTTTCTGCTCCGACTGCCGGATTCGCGCTGGTTGTCGGTGTTCTGGGTGCCCTGTGGTCGGCCTCGGGGTATGTCGGTGCCTTCGGTCGTGCGATGAACCGCATCTACGAGATCGAGGAAGGGCGTCCGGTCTGGAAGCTTCGTCCGCTGATGTTGCTGGTCACCGCCCTGGTGCTGGTCGCAGCCGGTGCTACCGCGCTGATGCTCGTCGTCAGCGGTCCGGTGGCCCGCGCGATCGGGGACGTCATCGGCCTCGGCGAGACCGCCGTGATGATCTGGAACATCGCCAAGTGGCCCGTCATGCTCGCACTCGTCGTCATGATCGTCGCGGTGCTGTACTACGCCACACCGAACGTGGCCCAGCCCAAGTTCCGCTGGGTGAGCCTGGGATCGCTCATCGCTATCCTGGTGTGGATCGTGGCCTCGGTCGGCTTCGCCTTCTACGTCTCCAATTTCGGCAGCTACAACAAGACCTACGGATCGCTCGCCGGCGCCGTGATCTTCTTGCTGTGGCTGTGGATCACCAACTTGGCCCTGTTGTTCGGTGCCGAATTCGACGCCGAGATGGAACGCGGCCGCCAGCTGCAGGCGGGCATTGCCGCGGAGAAGAACATCCGGCTGCCCGAACGCGATTCGCGGGCATACGAGAAGAACGCCGCCAAACTCCAAGCACTCGTAGAGCACGGTCGGCGCTTGCGAGAAGCACACAGCGCCGACAAGCCCTCCGAGGACGCGACCGACTCCGCGGGTTCCGGCAAGCATTCGACGGAAAGGAATCCGCAATGACGACACCCGCAGGAGATTCGCGCCCTGTGGCCGAACAACCCAAGAATCTGTCGACGGTCGAACTCACCGAACGGCTCACCGAGCAGGTCTCCACTCTGGTCCGAACCGAGGTTTCGCACGCGCTCGAGGAGGTCAAGTCGAAGGGCAGCCGCATCGGGGTAGGGATAGGGATTTCGGGCGCGGGAGCGATCCTGCTCTTCTTGGGGGCGGCGACCCTGATCGCGACGGCTGTGCTCGGTCTGGCCACCGCCGTCGAACCGTGGCTCGCGGCCCTGATCGTCGCCCTGGTGGTGCTCGCGGCAGGCGGAATCCTTGCGGTGGCCGGTGCCTCGAAAGCCAAGAACGCCGCACCGCCCGTGCCGGAACGTACCGCCGCCAGTGTCCGCGCCGACATCGACGCCGCGAAGGGAGCAACGAGGTGACCACACCCGACAACGACGGACCACCGGAGGCGACCGAGATCGAACGTCAGCGGGCCGAACTCGCCGCGACCGTCGGCGAACTCACCGATCGGCTCGACGTACCCACGAGAGTCAGGCAGTCCGCTGCCGACCAGGCAGAGGCAGTGCGCAAACGCCCTGATCTGATCGCAGCGGCCGCCGGGGCTGTGGTGACTGTGGTCGTGGTGGTGTCGGTGCTCCAGCGCAGACGCCGGAAGTGATGTAGACGCCGCTCGGCGGCCGGGGCTCGCGTGTGCAGCGACGCCCGGCCGCCGAGGGTGCGAACTCCCGGCGTGCCGATCAGCCGCCGAGTTGTTCCTTCAACGCGTCGAGAACCGCGGGATCCTCGATCGTCGACGGCACGGTGTACTCCTCGTTGTCGGCGATCTGCCGCATCGTCTTACGGAGGATCTTGCCGGACCGTGTCTTCGGGAGGGCCTGGACGACTGTTACGTCGCGGAAGGTCGCAACCGCACCGATCTGGTCCCGGACCATTTGGACGAGCTCTCGGCGCAACGTCTCCGGGTCGATCTCGAAGCCGGACTTGAGCACGACATATCCGGAGGGGCGCTGGCCTTTCAGTTCGTCGCGGATACCCACCACCGCGCATTCGGCGACGGCGGGGTGCGAGGCGACTACGGCCTCTATGCTGCCGGTCGAAAGACGGTGCCCGGCAACATTGATCACATCGTCGGAGCGTCCGAGCACGAATACGTAGCCGTCTTCGTCGAGGTAGCCGGAGTCGCCGGTGAGGTAGAAGCCGGGGAAGGTGTCGAGATAGGAGCGCCGGTAGCGATCCTCGTCCTGCCACAGCCCCGTCAACGTTCCCGGGGGCAACGGCAGTCGGATGACGATATTGCCCTCGGTGCCGGGTCCGACGGGGCTGCCTTCACCGTCGACGATCTCGACCCGATATCCGGGCACGGGCACGGTCGGGGAGCCCGCCTTGAGTGGCATCCGTTCGAGACCGCGCAGATTGGCTGCGATCGCCCAGCCCGTCTCGGTCTGCCACCAGTGGTCGACGACGGGCCGGTCGAGTACCTGCGTCGCCCACCGGTAGGTGTCGGGGTCGAGGCGCTCACCGGCGGCGAAGAGGGTCTGCAACGTATCGACCGGGTAGTTCTCCAATTCGGCCGCATCGGGATCGGCTTTGCGTATCGCACGGATCGCGGTGGGAGCGGTGAACAAAGCCTTGACGCCGTTCTCGGCGATGATCCGCCAGAAAGCACCAGCATCGGGCGTGCCGACGGGCTTGCCCTCGTACATCACCGTCGTGGCGCCGGTCAGCAGCGGTCCGTAGACGATGTAGGAGTGTCCGACCACCCAGCCCACATCGGAGGCCGTCCACCAGACATCGCCCGGATCGATGTCGTAGATGTTGCGCATCGACCAGGTGAGAGCGACTGCGTGCCCGCCGTTGTCGCGGACCACGCCCTTGGGCTTTCCGGTGGTGCCGGAGGTGTAGAGGATGTAGAGCGGATCGGTCGCCGCGACCGTCACAGCCTCGGCGGGGGTCGCGTCGGCACACAACTCGTCCCAGTCGAACCAGGACGCCGAGGATGTCCGGTAGTCGGCTGCGGAACCGGGGATCTGCTCGCGATCCTTGACGATCACGGTGTGCGGCGGCGTCGGCGACAAGCCGATCGCCTGCTCGACCATCGGCAGGTACTCGACGGTACGTCCGGGTTCGAGGCCGCCGGACGCCGTGATCAGCACGACGGGCTTCGCGTCGTCGATGCGCGTCGCGAGTTCCTTGGCGGCGAACCCGCCGAAGACCACCGAGTGCACCGCACCGATGCGGGCACAGGCGAGCATCGCGATCGCGGCCTCGGGGATCATCGGCATGTAGATGATCACTCGGTCGCCGGCGGTCACTCCCTGGTCGCGCAGTACCCCGGCGAACTTTGCGACCTCGTCGAGCAGTTCCGCGTAGGTGTAGGTGCGCTTGGCCGGTACCATCGCCGAATCCCAGATCAGCGCAGGACGATTGCCGTGCCCGGCACGCACGTGCCGATCGAGCGCGTTCACGCACGTGTTCAGGGTGCCGTCGGGGAACCATCGGTAGGACGGCGCCGACGAGTCGTCGAGTGCTCGCGTCGGAGCGCTCTCCCACTCGACCGCCTGCGCGGCCTCGAGCCAGAATTCTTCCGGATCCTCGATGCTCCGGCGGAACGCGTCCTCGTACGAGCTCATCCGTCGTGTCCTTCCTCTGGCGACAGTTCTGGCGCAAGCCACCTTATGTGACCTCGGCTGCCCTGGCCGGAGGTCTGCGTCGGGTGGGCACGATCGAGCGACGAGCGGACGAACTCCCTACGCTGACAGGCATGGCATTGCTCGCGGAGGACATTCTGCTCCTGCTGCTCGACGACGAATCGGGAAAGCCGCTCGTCGGTAGCGTCGAATTGCCCCGGGTCCTGGCCGGCGCCGTGCTTCTCGAGCTCGCACTCGACGACATCGTGGTCGTCGATACGGAGGGGAAGCAGGCGAAGAAGGGGCGGTTCGCGGTGCGAGCGGCGGCACAACCCGCTGATCCCGTCCTCGCCGAGGCGGTGGAACTGCTGGACTCGGGTAAGGAGGTGAAACCCACGGCCGCCGTGGAGAAGTTGCAGAAGGACATTCGGGAGAAGCTGCTCGGACGAGTGATCGAGCACGGCTGGGTCTCGGAGGAGCGCGGCAAGATCCTCGGATTGTTCCCCACCAGGAAGTGGCCCGCTCTCGATACCGGCCACGAACAGCGGGTCCGCGAACGGATTCGAGCCGCCCTGATCGAAGGGGTGACGCCGGAACCCCGCACAGCGGCCCTGATCGCTCTGCTGTCGGCGGTCGGCGCGGCCCCGAAGGTGTTCCCGGACACCGACAAGCGGATGGTCAAGCGTCGCGCCAAGGAAATTGCGCAGGGCGAATGGGCGGCCGAAGCGGTGCGCGCCGCCGTATCGTCCGTGAACGCGGCGATGATGGCTGCCATGGCCGCCGGCGGAGCGGCGGGTTCGAGCAGCTGATCGATCTGCCGACGGGGCGGGTCAGGAAGGCACGCCGAGCTTCCGGTAGCGCTCGAGACGGCGCCGACAGCGTTCTTCCGCAGGTTCTTCGGTCAGGATCGTGAGTTCGCGAGCGACCGCGGCACCGACACGTTTGACGAACGACACCGGCTCCTCCGTGGCGTCCGGGTGCTCGGGGACGACCGCGTCGACGATGCCGTTGTGCAGTAGATCGCGGGAGCGGATCCCCTGATCCCGGGCCATGCTCGGTGCGTGGGTGGTGTCTCGGTACACGATCGCACTGGCGCCTTCGGGTGGCAGCGGCGCGAGCCAGCCGTGCTGCGCGCACAACACCCGGTCGGCAGGCAGGAGGGCGAGCGCCCCGCCGCCGGTGCCCTGACCGAGCAATACCGACACGGTGGGGCTCGGCAGGGTGACGAGATCGGCGAGGCAGCGGGCGATCTCCGGGGCGAGTCCGCGCTCTTCCGCCTCCTTCGACAGCGAGGCGCCCAGTGTGTCGATGACGAGCACGAGTGGCAGACGCAATTCGTCGGCGAGACGCATCGCACGGCGCGCCTCTCGCAATGCTCCCGGACCCATCGTCCGTTCCGGGGACTGGCCCGAGCGGTCCTGACCGAACATCACACATGACACACCGCGGAAGCGGGCGAGCGAGAGCAACACGGTGCGGTCCGATTCTCCCTCTCCCGTGCCGGACAAGGGGACCTGTGCCGACGCGGCGTGCCGCAGCAGATGCCGGATACCGGGTCGTTCGGCTCGCCGGCTGAGCATCACCGACTGCCACGCGGGAATATCCGGGACATCGTCGACGGTGGTGACCGCAGGGCTGACCGTCACCTCGGGTCGGTTCGGCTCGACCAGCACCCGCAGCAGGCGGTGCACCACCTGCCGCACCCCGCCGAGGGGTACGACGCCGTCGATGACGCCCTTGCGGTACAGATTCTCGGCCGTCTGCACGTCTTCCGGGAAGTTCTCCTGGTAGAGGGACTTGTAGACGCGCGGCCCGAGGAAGCCGACGAGCGCACCGGGCTCGGCAGCGGTGACGTGCCCGAGCGAACCCCACGAGGCGAAGACGCCGCCGGTCGTCGGATTGCGCAGGTAGACAAGGTAACCGAGATGTGCGGCCTTGTGGGCTGCGACGGCGGCGGCGATCTTCACCATCTGCACGAAGGCGAGTGTGCCCTCCTGCATGCGCGTGCCGCCCGAAGTCGGGGACGCGAGCAACGGCAGTTCCTCGGCCGTCGCGCGCTCGACCGCAGTGACGATGCGTTCGGCTGCGGCGACCCCGATAGAGCCTGCGAGGAAGGAGAATTCGCACACGATCAGCGCGATCCGCCGACCGTGGACGGTGCCCGAACCGGTGACGACGGACTCGTCGAGCCCGGACTTCTCGGCGGCCCTGCCGAGATCGGCGAGGTATTTCTCGCCGGCGCCCACATCGATCGGATCGACGTCCCAGGAGACGAAGCTCCCCGGGTCCAGAACCTTGTCGATGAACTCCTGCGCCGAAATCCTGCCAGCGGCCACTTTGTCCTCCACCTGTCCCTGTCGGTCGAGGTCAACCTACAACGGCGCGAACGAGGGGAAGGACATGTGCGTTCTCTTGCGATGAACCGCACATATCCTCCCCCTCGAATTGGGCGGGCTAACGGCCGAGCGCTTCCTTCCAGGTGACCGTCCGGCCGATGCGCAGGATCGATCGCTGGTAGATCCGCGCGGCGATCACGCTGAGTACGCCGATCGCGGCGAGCATGAGCACGATCGTGCCGACGATCTGCACCGGGGTGGCCACACCCGCGGCGATGCGCAGCGGCATGAGGATCGCCGAGAAGGGCGGTATCCAGCTGAGTGTGGTGCTCCACCCCGCGTCGGGGTCGTCGACGGACGAGAACGCCGCGAAGAACATCGCGAGGATGATCATCACCAGGGGGCCGGACGTGGCGTTGACGTCCTCCTGTCGGGAGACCATCGAACCTGCCGCAGCGTAGAGCACCGCGAAGAAGGCGAATCCGAGGACGAACCAGCCGAGGGTGCCGGCGAGGACACCGAGCGCGGTGCCGGTGATGGTGAGGGTCCCGGTGGCGAGCGCGGTGCCGACACCGACCACACCGTACGCCGTCAATTGCAGAAGCCCGACCGCCCCGATACCGAGGATCTTCCCCCAGAGCAACTGCAGGGGACGCAGGGTGGAGAGCAGCAGTTCGACGACCCGCGAGGACTTCTCCTCGACGACACCCATCGCGACGTACATGCCGAACATGAGGATCTGCATGTAGAGCAGGATCACGGCGATGACCGACAGGATGACGCGTTGTCCCTGTTCGGGATCCGGCGGGTCGATGGCATCGACTGTCACGGTCGCGGCGGACACGTCGGCGGCGACCGCGGCGGGATCGACACCGCGATCCGTCAGCGCGGTGGCCTGGGCCTGCTGCATCACGGCGGCTTCGACGACCGCGCGGACCTCGCTGTCGAGATCCGACTCGGTGATCGCCGTGACGCCCGCTCCGTCGCCGGGTACAAGGGCGACGTCGAGATCGCCGGCGGCGACCCGGTCGCGGGCCGTGCCGGCGTCCGGGACCTCGGAGACCTCGAGCGGAGTACCGATGGTTTCGCCGAGGGAGGAGATCGTCGTCTGCAGCGCCGGTGCCCCGACGACTCCGACGGTGGGTCGATCATCCTCGCCGGAGAAGATCGACGTGGCGACGATGCCGACGACGATGGCGACGAGAATGATCCCGTTGCTGATCAGGAAGCTCTTCTTCCGTACCTGGGTAACGAACTCGCGCGAGGCGACGAGCCCGATCGCGCGGGCATTGCTCAGTGGGGCACTCATGCGGCGACCACCTCTCGGAACAGTTCGGTCAGGGACGGGCGCCGGAGTGAGAACTCGTGAACGGGGCCGGTGGACAGGGCTGCCTTGAGGATCATCTGGTCGTCGGTTCCGGGGGCGACTGTCAGCACGGTGCGCTCGGCCTCGTACTCGGCCAGCGTGACCCCGGGCATGCCGTCCGCCCAGCCGTGGGGTGCCTGTGGCGCGTGGACGACGAGCCGTGCGTCCCCTTCGGAGCGTAGGTCGTCGACGGCGCCCACTGCGCGCATCCTCCCCGCGCCGATGATGCCCACGCGGTCGCACAGGCGCTGGACCAGATCGAGTTGATGGCTCGAGAACACCACCGGTACACCCTCTTTCGCTTTCTCGAGCAGGACGTCGCTCATGACGTCCACCGCGACCGGGTCGAGTCCGGAGAAGGGTTCGTCGAGCACGAGAACCTTCGGATCGTGCACGAGTGCGGCGGCGAGCTGCACGCGCTGCTGGTTGCCGAGGGAGAGTGCGTCGACGGCGTCGTCGAGGCGCTCGGCGATCCCGAGCCGTTCGGTCCACCGCTGCACCGCATCGGTCGCCTCCGACTTGGAAAGTCCGTGCAGCCGAGCGAGATAGGACAGTTGCCTGCCGACCTTCATCTTCGGATACAGGCCGCGTTCCTCGGGCATGTATCCGATCGTGCGGCGGACCTCGAGGTCGACGGGCCGCCCGTCGATGCGGACCTCACCGGAGTCGGCGGCCAGGACGCCGAGAATGATCCGCATCGTGGTGGTCTTGCCCGCGCCGTTGCTGCCGACGAAACCGAACAGCTCGCCGGGGCGGACTTCGAAGCTCGCGCCGTCGAGAGCGACCTTGTCGCCGTAGCGTTTCGAGAGAGTGTCGATCGTCAGTGTCACAGCAGGTCCTCCGGGTCGTCGTCGGGGCGGGTCCAGGCGAGCAGAACGGCGGGCAGGCATCCGCTGAACAGTATCGAGGCGAGAGCGAAGCCGCCCGCGGAATAGGCGAGGGCCCGATGATCGATCGTGTCGAGCGACGCGCTCCACAGCAGTGTGAAGATGGGGAGTATCAGCAGCCCCTGTGCCACGGACAGGCCGATCGAACGGGCACTGTTGCGTTCGGCGATCTCACGTTCGTCGAGGGCGTGGCGGGGCGCTTCGGACTGCCGCCCCGACACGATCTGCAAGCAGGTCCACACCGGAAGGAAGGCGATGGTGACCGGCAGCCAGACGAGGGCGGCGGACATCGTGAAGTACGAGACGATCGCGGTGACGAACATGAGCGCGATCAGCGCCAGGACCGTGCCGGCGAGAATGCGACGGCGGTGCTGGGTGCGCCAATTGGGCAACCATCCGGCGGTGAGCTTCTCGTACTCGAGGAACCGGCGCGTGCGGCGGTCTTCGTAACGGTCGAGCAGGGACGGGGTGGACATCGTCAGGCCCCCTTCCGAGGCTTGTACAACTCGGTCGACAACGGGGTGAACTCGGTTCGGGAGAACACTGCCTCGACCGGAAGCCCGAACACGTCACAGATCCGGAAGGCCAGATCGAGACTCGGGTAGTGGTCGCCTCGTTCCAGGGCGCCGACGGTCTGAGGGTTCACCTCGATGAGTTCGGCCAGTTGTGCGCGGCTCATCCCGCGTTCCGCGCGCAGGACGCGGATGCGGTTGTAGATGGGGAGCGTTTCCCCACGGCGTACCGGACTCATGGAACAAAGTGTTGTGAAAACACAATGTTTTGTCAACCGCTGAAGACGACGCCCTGCTCAGTGGGTTGTTCAGTCGTCGTCGAAACCGCGAAGCCGATCGAGTTCGCGGCGCTCCTTCTTCGTCGGGCGACCCGCTCCACGGTCCCGGCGGGGCAGCGCGGCCAGGATCTCCTTCGGCGGAGGCGGAGGACTGTGATCGATGTACGCGGTCGCGGCGATCGGTGCTCCGACCCGTTTGTTCACCAGCTGGGTGACCTCGACGATCTTCTCGGTGCCGTGCGCACGCACGCGCACCTCGGCGCCGATCGTCACCGGCGTCGACGGCTTGGCCGTCACGCCGTCGACCCGGACGTGCCCGGCGCGGCACGCGCTCGCCGCGGCCGAGCGGGTCTTGAACAACCGGACCGACCACGTCCAACTGTCCACCCGGACGCTTCCACCCATCTACAGCAACTCCTCGCTCAGCTTCCCGTCGTCGAGCATCCATCGACGTGTACTCCGCGTGGTTTCCAGCATGCGGCGATCGTGCGTGATCAACAGCAGTGTGCCGTCGAAACTGTCGACGGCCTGCTCGAGTTGCTCGATCGCCGGAAGGTCGAGGTGGTTGGTGGGTTCGTCCAGGACCAGCAGATTCACCCCCCGCGCCTGCAGCAGCGCCAGCCCTGCACGGGTACGTTCGCCCGGTGACAGCGACGCCGCCGTCCGCAACACGTGATGGCCTTTGAGCGCGAACTTCGCCAGCAGCGTCCGAACCTCGGCATCCGGCCAGTCCGGAACGTTGCGCCCGAACGCCTCGACCAGCGGCTCGTCATCTTCGAACAGGCTGCGCGCCTGGTCGATCTCCCCGACGAGCACACCCGACCCGAGCGACGCCCGGCCGGAATCCGGCTCGATCGTGCCGAGCAGCAACCCCAGGAGCGTGGACTTACCTGCTCCGTTCGGGCCGGTGACGACGATACGGTCGCCCCACTCCACCTGTGTTGTCACCGGGCCGAGCGTGAAGTGGCCCCGACGGACCGTCGCCTCGTCGAGGGTCGCGACGACCGTGCCGCTGCGAGGGGCCGCGGCGATGGACATGCGCAGTTCCCATTCCTTGCGGGGTTCTTCGACGACGTCGAGCCGTTCGATGCGACGTTGCGTCTGACGCGCTTTCGCAGCCTGCTTCTCGGTGGCCTCCGCGCGGTGCTTGCGTCCGATCTTGTCGTTGTCCTTGGACTTGCGCCGCGCGTTCCGCACGCCGTGCTCGAGCCAATTGCGTTGCATCCGAGCACGTTCCTCGAGCTGCGCCTTCGTGTCGGCGTACTCGTCGTACTGCTCGCGGGCGTGGCGGCGCGCCACCTCACGTTCCACCAGATATGCCTCGTAACCACCCTCGTACACCGAGATCTGCTGCTGCACCGGATCGAGTTCGACGATGCCCGTGACCGTGCGAGCGAGGAACGCGCGGTCGTGGCTGACGACCACCAGCGCCGTGCGGGTCTCCTCCACGAACCGTTCGAGCCGTTCGAGTCCGGCCAGATCCAGATCGTTCGTCGGCTCGTCGAGCAGGAGCACGTCGTAGCGCGAGAGCAGCAGTGCCGCCAGTCCGGCGCGTGCGGCCTGACCACCGGACAGCGCCGTCATCGGCGCCTCGAGTCCGACGTCCAGCCCGAGATCAGCGACCACCTTCTCGGCGCGCTCGGCCAGGTCGGCCCCGCCGAGAGCCAGCCACCGCTCGAGCGCCGGGGTGTACTCGTCGTCGTCCGATTCGCCGAGCCGTGCGGCGGCTTCGTTCATGACGTGTTCGGCATCGGAGACACCGGTGCGACGAGCGAGGAAATCGAGGATGGTCTCGCCCGGCATCCGCTCGGGTTCCTGCGCGAGGTATCCGATCGTGGCGTCGGGCGGGCTGAGGATCACCGAGCCCGCGACATCGGCGTCACCGACCCCCGCGAGTGTCGTGAGCAGCGTCGATTTCCCGGCACCGTTCGCCCCCACCAGGCCGATCACGTCGCCCGGTGCGACAGTGAGATCGAGCCCGTCGAACAGGACACGTTCCCCACGGGAGGCCGACAGACCGTTGATGCGAAGTGTTGCGCTCACGCTCCGAGTATCCCGGTCGCGATGAGCTCGGCATCCGGCGCGGGTCGGTACGGCCTCGGCACGACCCCTCGGGTCCGGCACTCCACCGGCGCGATCGCCGTCCGCGTCCATCGCGGCGACCTGCCATCGGAGGACGATCGATTCTCCGTGCGGGTAGGGTCAGCGCGCAGGACCGGGTTCGAGAATCACCTCGGCGGAACGCTTTTCGCCGCTTTCTGTGGTCCACTCGATCGACACGGCGTCTCCGGGACGGCGCCGCATGAGCAACTCCTCCAGCTCCGAGGTCGACGAGACGAGTTCCCCGTCGAAGGACACCACGACATCACCGGCATCGAGCCCGACCTGGTGGGCAGGGCCGTCGAAGGACACCCACAACACCTCGGCCCCGCGGTCTTGTCCGTCCGCTCGTCGCGTGGTGACACTTGCGCCCAGTCGCGGTGTGGGGCCCACGTGCACCGATCCGTCGCTCACCCCCGACCGCACCTGGTCGACCACCGTGATCGCCTCGGCGATCGGTACGGCGTACGCCTCCGGCGTCGTGTCCGGTGAGGAGTCGGTGTTCCGTTGCACAGCGCCGGCGGTGTTGATGCCGACAACCGTTCCGTAGTCGTCCACGAGCGGTCCCCCCGAATCGCCGGGCCGGATCGGGGCGTCGGTCCGGATCATCCCTGTCAGGCGGTGCCGCGAGCCGTCCGCGGCGTCGCGAACCACGACATTGCGGTCGAACTCGACGATGGTGCCCGGGGTGGCCACGACGACTCCGCCGCCCTCGGAATTTCCGAATGCCGTCACCCGGGTGCCCACGGGCGGCGGACTGTTCGCGACGGTCGCGACGGGAAGATCTCTCGCGGTGGCGAGTTGCAGAACGGCGAGGTCGCGCTCGCGGTCGTACCCGAGGACCTCCACGTCGTATACCAGTCCGTCGGCGCCGCTCACGGCACGGATATCGGTGGCGCCGCTCACCACATGGTGATTCGTGAGGACCGTACCGTCGGGGGAGAGCACGATCCCGGTGCCGGTGACCCCGGTCCAGCCCGCGCTCGCATCGATCGTCACGACGACCGGCACGGTACGCGCGGCCAGTTCGTCCGCGGCCAGGGGGATCGGTGGGGGAGCGACGGGGGCGGGGGGCGGCGGAGGTAGCGGGATGTCGACCAGGGCAGGGGCTGAGGCGACGAGGCTGGCCGTGGTCGCGAGCGCCACCAGCAGCACCGATCCTGTGCGGCCGCTCACTTCTGCGGTACCTCGCCGGTGAGATGATCGAGCAGTTCTCGTGCGGCAGCGCGCCCGGCCCGGTTCGCGCCGATGGTGGACGCGGAGGGGCCGTACCCGACCAGATGGATACGCGGGTCCTTCTCGACACGTGTGGCGAGGCGCCCGGTCATCGTGATGCCGCCACCGGCATTGCGCAGCGACAGCGGGGCCAAGTGGTCGAGTGAACTCCGGAAACCGGTGCACCACAAGATGACATCGACATCGAGGGTCGTTCCGTCGCTCCATCGGACACCGGTCTCGGTGATCTCCGAGAACATCGGTGACCGCTCCAGTGCGCCCCGCTCGCGCGCAGCGCGCAGCGCGGGGGTGAGGGGGAGTCCGGTGACGGACACGACCGATCCCGGTGGCAGCCCCCGCCGGACCCGATCCTCGACGAGCGCCACGGCGGCGTGACCGCGTTCGGAAGTGAAAGGTTCGTCGCTCCAAGCCGGTTCGCGACGGGTGACCCAGGTGGTGGTGGTGACCTGCGAGATCTCGTCGAGGAGCTGGACCGCGGAGATACCTCCCCCGACGACGAGGACGTGCAGGCCGGCGAACTCTTCGGCCGACCGATAGTCCTTGGTGTGCAACTGTCTTCCGGTGAACCGTGCGGCTCCCGGATACCAGGGTACGAAAGGGTGCTCCCAGGTGCCGGTTGCGTTGATGATGCCGCGTGCGGCGTACACGGCCGACCCGGTCTCCACCCGTAGCCACTCGCCCCGGTCGCACACGACCCGGACCGTGCTCGGGCGGTGGACGGGCAGGCCGAATTCCTTCTCGTAGGCGGCGTAGTACTCGGGAACGGCCGTTGCTGCCGGAACTTGTCCCGCAGAGGTGTCCACGACGTCCGAGAACGCGAGGCCCGGCAGATCGTGGACACCGTTGACGGTGCTCAGCGTCAGTGACGGCCAGCGCTCCTGCCACGCGCCGCCGGGGCCGAACGAGCGGTCGAGCACGACGAATCCGGACTCGGGCCTCACTCCGAACCGGGTGAGGAAGTACGCGGCCGACAAGCCGGCCTGCCCTGCGCCGATCACGACGATGTCCACCGGCGTCGCGTCGGTGGTCTGGGTGTCGGCGGCATCGAGTGCTCCGTCGGCGGTCATCGAGTCTCCCTCTCCGATCGTCGCCTTTCATGATGCCGTGGCGGCGACGTACATGCGGAACGAACGCAGTTCGCTCCGGGGCAATTCCCACGCGAAAAATGTGATATCACTTAGACATCATTTTGACTCTGGGAGGTTGGAACATGGATGTCGTGCACTCACCTGCGACCGCCGAGCGGCCGGGCGCCTCGTCCAATGGGTGGCCTGTACTGATCTCCGCTCTCGTCGCGATCGTGATCGGTGCCGGGCTGATCGGCTGGGGCGCGGTCGAGGTGACCGTTCCGCTGATCGTCGTCGGAGTCGTGGTGGTCGTGCTCGCTCTCGTTCCGCTCGCCGGGCTCGTCCTCGTCGAACCGAACGAAGCACGGGTGCTGCAACTTCTCGGCAGTTCGTACACCGGCACCCTGCGCGAACCCGGCCTTCGATGGATGAATCCGCTCAACACCCGGCGCAAGATCTCCACCCGTATCCGCAACCACGAGACCGCCAAGGCCAAGGTCAACGACGCCGACGGAAGTCCGATCGAGATTTCTGCGGTGATCGTGTGGCAGGTCGAAGACACCGCTCGGGCGGTCTTCGACGTCGACGATTTCGAGGAGTTCGTCGCGGTCCAGACCGAGGCCGCGGTGCGTCACATCGCCGGAGCGTATCCCTACGACGGTGCATCGGAAGTGATGTCGTTGCGCGAGAACGCCGACGAGATCACCACCGAACTCTCTGCCGAGGTGCACAATCGCGTCCAGCTCGCCGGCATCCGGGTGATCGAGACCCGCATCAACCAGCTCGCCTACGCGCCCGAGATCGCCCAGGCCATGTTGCGGAGGCAGCAGGCAGGAGCCGTGATCGCAGCTCGTGAGCAGATCGTCAAGGGGGCCGTGTCGATGGTGGGAACCGCGCTCGAGCGGCTCGAAGCCGAGCACACCGTCGAACTCGACGAGGAACGCAGGGCCGCGATGGTCTCGAACCTGCTCGTCGTGCTGTGCGGAGATCAGAGTGCTCAGCCTGTGCTCAATGCAGGATCGTTGTACCAGTAGGGATCGTGCGGTATGCCCGAACGTAAGAAGGTGCTGTTGCGACTCGACCCGGCAGTCCACGATGCGCTCGCGCGCTGGGCTGCCGACGAGTTGCGCAGCACCAACGCCCAGATCGAGTTCCTGCTCCGGCGCGCTCTCGCCGAAGCGGGCCGGATGCCGCGCGAGGCGCGGCCCGTTCGCGGGCCGGGCCGCCCCCGTGCGGATTCCGGCGGCGAGGAGTGAGTGGCATGCCCGACGCGACGCGGCGAAAGGCAGCTCCCGACGAGCCCGGCCGTTGTTCGGTGCTGTATCCGGCGATCGCCGAGGCTGCTCATCGTGCGGGAGCAACCGCGATCGGCCTGATCGATGTGGCACGCCCAGCGGCGACGAACCTCCACGTCGATCGGGCAGGTATCACCTACAGCGACGGAATGTTCTTGGGTGAGCCGGATTCGGTTGTGCAGGAACACTGTTCGATTGTCCACGGCGGGTCTGTCCCGGGGCGGACGATGCCTCCTGTCGTCGCACGGATCGCACTGGCCCGCCGCAGGGCCGATCTCGAAGGCTCTCCGATCGCAGCCGACTCATCTCTCCGGTTGCACGGTGACGTCGTGGAACTGCTTCCGGATGCGATCGCGGCAGTACCGGAGGAGGCTCTGCCCGTCGTGATGACGACCTGGGCACTGTCGCGCCTGTCCATCGCCCGGCGCGCCCTGTTCGTCCAACGCCTCGGAGAAGCGGCCACGAGTGCGAAGGTGGCGTGGGTCTCGGTCGAGGGGGTCGGCGTCGCGCCATCGGTACCGACGCTCGGTGATCGCCCAGCCTCCGGCCACAGCATCGTCGGCATCGCGGTGTTCGAGGGATCGAGCCAGAGCGTGGACGCGGTTGCGCGCTGCTGGTCGCGGGGACGGATGCTCGACTGGTTCCACTGATTCGTGTGGATCGGCCGTGGTGCGCTGATCCCGTCTTCGGGCACGCGGACCTCGCTGATGGAATGATGCGGGGTGTCCGGCGACGAAGAGATGGGACGACACATGATCGGGATCAGCCGCGACGGCGACGTCGTGACCGTGGAACTGCAGCGCGAGGAGCGCAGGAACGCGCTCAGCACGCAGTTGTGCGTGGAGATCCGCGAAGCCGTGGAGAAGGCCGTGGCCGACGAGGTCCGTGTCATGGTGATCACCGGACGGGGCACAAGTTTCTGTGCCGGTGCCGATCTGTCCGGTGACGTTTACGCCGAAGGGTTCACCGACAGCCTCGCCGAGATGCTGCGCACACTCGAAGGAGCCCCGATACCGGTGATCGCCGCGGTCAACGGCCCGGCGATCGGTGCCGGAACCCAGCTTGCCCTGGCTGCGGACCTCCGGGTCGTGGCACCCACCGGACGTTTTGCGGTACCTGCTGCGAGACTGGGTATCTCGGTGGATCGCTGGACCGTTCGACGACTCGCATCGCTCGTCGGCGGTGGTCCCGCGCGAACGGTCTTCCTCGCGGCCGGGAACATCCCAGCAGAGGAGGCACTCGCTCGGGGGCTGGCCAACCGCATCGGCGACCTTGCCGACGCCCAGGCATGGGCGCACGAGATCGCAAAGCTCGCCCCGCTCTCGCTGCACGCGATGAAGTTGTTCCTCAACGACGACGGCACCCGCGACGAGAGCACCCCCGAGCAGACCGCGGCGCTCGCCGCGGCGTGGCTCAGCGAGGACGCCCAGGAAGCCAGGCTCGCTCGCGCCGAACGTCGCGACCCGATCTTCCGCGGACGATGAACATCCGGTCGGCGGTCTCGGCCGCGCTCGCCGGAGCGGGCACGCTGTGGGTTGTTCGCGCCGTCAACGGGCTCCCCGGTGCTCTGGGCGCCTCGTCCTCCGACATCCGCCCGTACGCCGCCGGGTCGCCGCGCTACCGGGACGGTCGCTTCCACAACACCGACCCGGCGTCCGTCCTCGGCCCCGAAGCAGTGGGTGGTTTCGCGAAGGACATACTCACCCGCGGCTCGAAGGGAAGACCGCGCGCAGACGTGCCGCTGGCTCCCTATCTGGCGCCGGTCGACGCGGCCGAACTCGCGGTGACCTGGTTCGGCCACTCGTCCGCGTTGGTGGAGATCGACGGCTACCGGATCCTGTGCGACCCGGTGTGGAGTGAGCGGGTGTCGCCGTCACCGACCATCGGTCCGGCCCGCATGCATCCCGTGCCCGTCGAATTGAAGTCCCTGCCTCCCCTCGACGCGGTGGTGATCTCGCACGATCACTACGACCATCTCGACCGATCCACCGTCGAACGACTTGCTGCACTCCAGCCGGCGGCCCGCTTCGTCGTGCCGCTCGGTGTAGGCGCTCACCTGCGCCGGTGGCGCATTGCAGAGAGCCGGATCGTCGACCTCGACTGGGACCAGCACGTCGAGGTCGACGGGCTGCGGATCACGTGTACCGAGGCCCGGCATTTCTCCGGACGCGGCCTGCAGCGCGACCTCACGCTGTGGTCGTCATGGGTGTTCACCGGGCCGACCCGCCGGGTGTTCTTCGGTGGCGACAGCGGGTACACCCCGCGGTTTGCGGGTGTCGGTGAGGCCTACGGCCCGTTCGACCTGACACTGTTGCCCGTGGGCGCTTACGACAAGCGGTGGCCCGATATACATATGAATCCCGAGGAAGCGGTGCGCACGCATCTCGACCTCGGCGGTGTCGACCGGCGCGACAGCATGCTGGTTCCCGTGCACTGGGGAACCTTCGACCTGGCTTTCCATGCGTGGTCGGAGCCGATCACCCGGCTGCTTCCCGCCGCGCGGGAGTCGGAGGTGACCACCGCCGTGCCGATGCCCGGGCAACGGATCGATGTCTCGAGGCCCGTCTCGGTCGATCCGTGGTGGCTCGCCGCCGGCTGACGTACCCGCCGCCGCGACAGGTGTTCGCTTCCGTGCCTTAATCTGGTTCTTCATGGCAGTAGAAGAGCCCGCGACGATGGTGGGAACGGACGAGGCGGAAGCCCTCGGATCCGGCCACGCCGCCAACGGGCTGTCCACCGAGCAGGTCGCCGAGCGAGTGGCGCGTGGCCTCACCAACGACGTTCCCGACCGCGCATCCCGATCGGTCAAGGACATCGTCCGGGCCAACGTGTTCACCCGGATCAACGCGATCCTCGGAGTGCTGTTGCTGATCGTGCTGGCCACCGGCTCGATCATCGACGGCATGTTCGGCCTGCTGATCATCGCGAACAGCGGGATCGGCATCATCCAGGAGGTTCGCGCCAAGCGCACGCTCGACAAATTGGCGATCGTCAGCCAGACGAAACCCGTGGTGCGCAGAGGCGGCACCGCAGCGCCGATCGCTCCCCGCGAGGTGGTGCTCGACGACATCATCGAACTCGGGCCCGGCGACCAGCTCGTCGTCGACGGCGAGGTGGTCGAGGCACAGGGACTCGAACTCGACGAGTCGTTGCTGACCGGTGAGTCGGACGCTGTGCACAAGATTCCTGGTTCGACGGTGATGTCCGGTAGCTTCGTCGCGTCCGGGTCGGGCTCCTACCGTGCGACGAAGGTCGGCCGCGACGCGTATGCGGCGCGACTGGCGGAGGAGGCCAGCAAGTTCACCCTCGTCAAGTCGGAGCTGAACGCGGGCATCAACAAGATCCTGCGCTTCATCACCTACCTGATGATCCCCGCGGGGCTGCTCATCATCTACAACCAGCTCTTCTCCAGCGGTCAATCGCTCGGTCCTGCGCTGAGCGGAATGGTCGCGGCCCTCGTGCCGATGGTGCCCGAGGGCCTCGTGCTCATGACGTCCATCGCTTTCGCGGTCGGCGTGATCCGTCTCGGTCGCCGTCAGTGCCTCGTGCAGGAGCTTCCGGCGATCGAGGGTCTCGCACGTGTCGATGTGGTGTGCGCGGACAAGACCGGCACGCTCACCGAGAACGGCATGCGGCTCGCCGACCTCGAAGCCGTACACGACGGCAACCTCGACGAGGCTCGCGCCGCCCTGGCCGCGCTCGCCGCGGATGACCCACGTCCCAACGCCAGTGTGCTTGCGATCGCCGAGGCGTTCCCCACCTCGCCCGCGTGGGGCGCGCCGACCGCCGTGGCGCCGTTCTCGTCGGCCAAGAAGTGGAGCGGGCAGTCCTACGGCACGCACGGCAACTGGTTGCTCGGTGCTCCCGACGTACTGCTCGATCCGGGCAGTGAGGCTGCGCGACGCGCCGAGGAACTCGGAGCAGGCGGATTGCGGGTGTTGTTGCTCGCCTGCAGCGACCGCCCGGTCGACGTGGTGGACGCGCCCGGCACGGTCACGCCGGTCGCACTCGTCGTCCTCGAACAGCGGGTACGCCCGGAGGCGAAGCCGACACTGGAGTATTTCGCCGGTCAGCACGTCGACGTCAAGGTCATCTCGGGCGACAATGCGATCGCCGTGGGCGCGGTCGCCTCGTCGCTCGGCCTGCAGGGGAGCGCGACTCCTGTCGACGCGCGGTCCCTACCGGATGGGGAGAGTGAGCTCGCCGACGCCGTCGAAGGCTCGACGACCTTCGGGCGGGTGCGGCCCGATCAGAAGCGCGCCATGGTCGGGGCACTGCAGTCGCGTGGCCACACGGTCGCGATGACCGGCGACGGTGTCAACGACGTGCTCGCTCTCAAGGACGCCGACATCGGAGTCGCCATGGGATCCGGCAGCCCTGCGACGCGTGCGGTGGCGCAGATCGTCCTGCTCGACAACAAGTTCTCGACGCTTCCTTACGTAGTGGCCGAGGGCCGGCGCGTGATCGGGAACATCGAACGCGTGTCCAACCTGTTCCTCACCAAGACCGTCTACTCGGTGCTGTTGGCCTTCCTGGTGGGCATGTCGGGCGTGTTGTCGCAGGTGTTCGATTTCGAGCCGCTGCCTTATCCCTTCCTGCCCCGGCACGTGACGATCGCGGCGTGGTTCACGATCGGGATCCCGGCTTTCCTGTTGTCGCTGGCTCCCAACAACGAGCGCGCGCGTTCGGGTTTCGTCTCCCGCGTGATGCGTTTCGCGATCCCCTCGGGTGTCGTCGTCGGTGTGGCGACCTTCGTCTGCTATGTGCTCGTCTACGGTGGCCCGGATCAGAGCGAGCAGCAGAAGATCCAGGCCGGTACGTCGGCTCTGATCACGCTGCTGATCATCGCCCTGTGGGTGCTCGCCGTGGTTGCCCGTCCGTACCAGTGGTGGAAGATCGTGCTGCTCGGCGGTTCGGTGCTCGGCTATGTGATCCTGTTCGCCGTGCCGTTCACGCGGGAGTTCTTCGCGCTCGATCCGTCCAACGTCGCGTACTCGACGATTGCGGTCACATGCGGCCTGATCGGTGTCGTTCTCGTCGAGACCGTGTGGTGGGTGTCGGGGCGTCTTCACGGTGAGCGCCGGCGTCTGTTCGCTGCCCCCGACGATCTTCTTCCGAGCGTACACTGACCCGCAGGCACGGTTCGGTGCCTGCGCCCGGACCTGAAGGATGCCCCCGCAGGAAGGGAATGGCCGAACTATGGGTTTCATGGATTCGGTGAGAGGCATTGTGAACAAGGGCAAGGATTTCGCCTCGAGGAACCCGGACAAGGTCGAGAACTTCATCGACAAGACCGGCGACCAGGTGGACAAGCGCACCGGCGGCAAGTACGCCCAGCACGTCGACAAGGCGCAGGACGCGGCCCGAAAGCATCTGGGCGACCCCGGCAACCCGGCGCCGGGAACCCGGCCCGGACCGGGTGGGCAATCGGGTCCGGAGGGCGGCCCGGGTCCGGAAGCGCAGCCGGGTCCGCAGCAACCTTGACTCGGCGCCGGGAGGGTTTTCTCACGACAGGCAGGGGAATACCCTCCCCGCAGACGTCGAATCCGTCACCCACACCCGGCCCTGCGCCGTGGTGAACACGGTGCGCACCGGATACCAGTCCACCGCCCCGTCCTCGGCGACGAGGGCGACAGTGTCGCCGTCGCCCAGCGCAGCGTATGTGCGCAGGGCCGCGTAACCGTCGTCCTCGCGGTCAGGAATCACGCACACTCCTTGCTCGGTCCTTGCTCGGTGAGGTACACGGCGCATCGTCCCGGCTGCATACCCGTGCCGGGTCGGTGCAAACGGTGCACAGGAACCCGCCGCGACGGCCGACCGCTGTGTCACGATCACATCGTGACCCGGACGGCCGGAGCGGTGCGGTCGCGATGAACGGCTCGTGGATCCTGCTGGTCGTCATCGCCGGGATTGCAGTGACCGCATTTGCCGCGCGACGCAATCTGCAGGCGCCGCTCGTGCTCGTCGTCGTCGGAGCACTGGCGTCGTTGGTGCCGGGCCTACCGAGGCTCATGCTGCATCCCGACGTCATTCTCGGGGTCGTTCTGCCGCCACTGCTCTATTCGGCCGCATTGCGGTTCTCTGTCCCCACCTTCCGCCGTTATCTTCCGTCGATCCTGCGCCTGGGTGTCCTGACGGTGCTGGTGACGGCTTTTGCGGTCGCTTGGATCGCGTCGGTGCTCGTGCCTGCCGTCCCGTTCGGGGCAGTGCTCGCGCTCGGGGCGGTGGTGGCTCCCACCGATGCCGTGAGCGCCGTCGCGGTGGGGGAGCGACTCGGTCTGCCGAAACGCGTGCTCGCGGTGCTCACGGGCGAGGGACTCGTCAACGACGCCACGGCCCTGACCCTTTTCACCGTCGCGGTCGCGGCGGTCACCGGCACACACATCCTTACCGATTCACCCGTGCTGCTCTTCGCGTACGAGGTTGTGGGTGGTGTCGGGATCGGGTTGGTACTGGCGTTCGCCGTGCACGGTATCCGGGCGCGGATGTACGACTCGCCGCTCGAGACCGTACTGGGACTCGTACTGCCGTTCGCCGCCTATCTCGCGGCCGAGGAGATCCACGCCTCGGGGATTCTCGCCGTGGTTGCCGCCGGTCTGTATCTCGGGCACCGGGCCACCGACGTCTCGGTGAGCACCCGCATCCAGGAGCGCGCGGTGTGGAAGAGCGTCGACGTGGTGCTCGAGATGTTCGTCTTCGCCTACATGGGCCTGCAGTTCCGGTTCGTCCTCGAAGACGTCCGCGACAGCGGGATCGAGGTGCTCCACGCGTTGCTCGGTTCCTGCCTCGTGCTGTTCGTCGTGATAGCCGTGCGACCGGCGTGGGGTCTGCTGCACTGGGCTCGGCGAGCGCTGGTACGGCGCGCCGGACTCGTGCGGCTCGGCTACGACCCGATGAACTTCCGCGAACACGTCGTCGTGTCATGGGCCGGGATGCGTGGTGTGGTCACACTGGCTGCGGCCGGAGGTGTGCCCGTCGCAGTGGCGTCGGGCGCACCTTTCCCCGGTCGCGAGATGATCCAGATCTGTGCGCTCGTCGTCGCCATCGGCACCCTGCTCATCCAGGGAGCAACGATGCCCTGGCTCATCCGGCGCCTCGAGGTCACCGATCCGTACGAGCGGCTGCGGACCGAGGAACAGCTCGCCGTCGTCCGGCGGATCTCCTCGCAGTCGCGCGAACGCGTGTTGCGAGAACTCGGCGAGCATCTTCCCGAGGGCACGGATCCCGAGCTCTACGCCGAACTCCTCGCCAGGGCGCGCGCCTTCCTCCGGGCGCGAGAGAACGCACGTCACGTCGAGGACACCGCCGAGGACGCCGGTGCCCGCGTTGCCACGCTGTTCGACGACATCCGGCGCACGGCTCTGCGTGCGCGCAGGAAGGATCTGATCGCCGCGCGTGATCGCGGCGAGCTCGACGACGAGATCCTCCGCGACGTGCTCGAGAGCCTCGACATCGAGGAGGCGGGGGTGGAAGAGCACATCCGCCGGCGCCGTCGGGACGAGAGTTCGCAAAGGTAGACTTTTCCCGAGTGAAGACCCCACACGGCCCGGAACAGATGCCGCAGGATGCGCGCACGGATGTCTCCGTCCTCTCCGCGCTCCGGTCACCCGGTCGGCTGAAGACCGAACTGCTCGCAGGCCTGGTCGTCGCGCTGGCGCTGATCCCCGAGGCGATCGCCTTCTCCGTGATCGCCGGTGTCGATCCCCGGGTAGGTCTGTTCGCGTCGGTGACAATGGCGATCACCATCGCGTTCGTCGGTGGACGGCCGGCGATGATCTCTGCTTCGACCGCTGCGGTCGCGCTCGTGATCGCCCCGGTGTCGGAGCAGTACGGCGTCGATCATCTGATCGCGACCGTGATCCTCGGCGGAGTTTTCCAGATTCTGCTCAGCCTGCTCGGCGTCGCCAAGCTCATGCGGTTCGTGCCGCGCAGTGTCATGGTCGGCTTCGTCAACTCGCTCGCAATCCTCGTGTTCGTGGCGCAGATTCCGCACCTCGTGAACGTGCCCTGGATGGTCTATCCGCTCGTTGCGGCCGGCCTGCTCGTACTCGTGTTGCTTCCCAAGGTCACCGAGGTCGTGCCGGCTCCGCTCGTCACGATCGTGCTTCTCACCGTGATCACGGTAACGTTCTCGCTGAACGTGCCCGATGTCGCGGACCAGGGTGAGCTGCCGGAAAGTCTGCCGTCGCTGTTCTTCCCGGATGTGCCGTTGACCTTCGCGACATTCGAGATCCTGGCTCCTTACGCGCTCGCTATGGCTCTCGTCGGTCTCATGGAATCGCTGATGACGGCCAAACTCGTCGACGACATCACCGACACCCGGTCGGACAAGACTCGGGAAGGCTGGGGCCAGGGCATCGCCAACATCGTGACCGGATTTTTCGGCGGCATGGGCGGATGTGCGGTCGTCGGCCAGACCATGATGAACGTGAAGGTGTCCGGGGCGCGAACGCGGCTGTCCACCCTCGCGGCCGGGGTATTCCTGCTGATTCTCGTGGTCGTGCTCGGCGACATCGTCGGACTGGTCCCGATGGCAGCGCTCGTGGCAGTGATGATCATGGTGTCGATCGCGACCATCGACTGGCACAGTGTGCACCCGCGCACCCTGCGGTTGATGCCGCTCAGCGAAACCGTCGTCATGATCGCCACCGTCGTGGCCACGGTGAGTACCGACAACCTCGCGATCGGTGTGACGCTCGGCGTGCTCACGGCGATGGTGCTGTTCGCCCGCCGCGTCGCCCGTCTGACCTCGGTCGAAAAGGTCGTCGACGCCGGCGGGGGAGTGGACACGTGCACCTACCGGGTGAGCGGCGAACTGTTCTGGGCATCGAGCAACGACCTCGTCTACCGGTTCGACTACCTCGAAGACCCGGCGAATGTGGTGATCGACCTCACCGGGGCCGAGGTCTGGGACGCCTCCACAGTGGCAACACTCGACGCGATCCAGCACAAGTACGCGGCCAAGGGAAAGTCGGTCACCATCGTCGGACTGGACGGAGCGAGCCTGGAAAGACTTCGCCGGCTGTCCGGTCGCCTCGGTGGAGACCATTGACCGCTCGTCCCGGGCCGGAACGCCGATCCGACGTACCGTGAGCGCATGATCGCGATCGAACTCGCCGTGGTAGTACTCCTCCTGGTGCTGGTCGTGGTCTCGGTGGTGTTGTGGACCCGGCGCGTGGTCACCACACCTGCCGAACGCGCCGTCCACGCGACCCTGCACACGGCATCCCTGGCGGCGCGACCACTACGGGCAGGACTCGACGCGGCGTCGGCGAAGGAGGCCGCCCCGCATCTGCGGATGCTGTTGGCCGAAGCACGTGCCGTGGCACTCATGGACGAGGGCGGCGCGCTGCTCGCATGGGACGGCCCGTTCGAGGAACTGACGGACGAGATGGTCGCCGCTGCGACCCGCGCCGCGGCCGGCAAGCGCCGGGTGCTCGTGGGGCATCACGACCTTCGCCGGGAGCACGGCGACCTCGCGGCCCGCGCGTTGATCGCCCAACCGCTCGTCGTGGAGGACGTGGGCGTCGCGGGGGTGCTCGGAGTCGTGACGAGTGTCGAACCGGGACCGGCGCTGCTGGGCGCGATCACCGAGGTGGCCCGGTACGCGTGCAGTCAGATCGAACTGGCCGAACTCGACGCCTCGCGCGCCCGGCTCGATCGCGCCGAGGTCCGTGCGCTTCGAGCCCAGATCAGTCCGCACTTCATCTACAACGCTCTCAACACCGTGGCATCGTTCGTCCGTACCGACCCCGACCGGGCCCGCGAACTGCTGCTGGACTTCGCCGACTTCACCCGCTATTCGTTCCGCGCGGCAGGCGAGTACACCCTTCTCGCCGACGAACTGCGCAACATCGACCGGTATCTGACCCTCGAACGTGCCAGGTTCGGCAACGCACTCGAAGTGCGTCTGCAGATCGCACCCGAAGTGCTCAACGTGACGCTGCCCTTCCTGGCGTTGCAACCGCTCGTCGAGAATGCCGTGCGGCACGGTATCGCCGGCACGGCCACGAGGACGGGGACGATCACCATCACCGCCGCGGACGAGGGCACCGACTGCGTCATCAGCGTCGAGGACGACGGCATCGGCATGGACCCGGAACTGCTGAGATCGGGCTCGCTCGACGCGATCGCCGAGAGCGAGCACGGCAGCGGCGTCAGGGAGTCCGCGCACGTGGGACTCGCCAATGTGGACGACCGGTTGCGTGCGGCTTTCGGTAACGATTACGGCCTCGTCGTGGAGACGGCGCCAGGTGCAGGTACGCGGGTGAGCATGCGCGTCCCGAAGTTCCGGGCGGGTATCCGGCCGTGAGGAACACCCGGCATGGCAACATGGACTCGCCGTGAACGAGATCACAGACAAGCTGACCGTGCTGGCGGTCGACGACGAACCGCCCGCCCTCGACGAGCTGGCCTACCTCCTGCGTGCGCGGGAGGAGATCGCCGTCGTGCACACCGCGGGAGACGCGACGACCGCACTGCGGCTGCTGCGCGACGGTGGCGTCGACGCGGTCTTCCTCGACATCAACATGCCCGGACTCGACGGACTGGAACTCGCGGGCATTCTTCGCAACTTCGCCGTCCCCCCGGCAGTGGTATTCGTGACCGCCCACGACGATCGTGCGATCTCGGCCTTCGATCTCGGCGCCGTCGACTACATCCTCAAGCCGCTCCGTGAGGAACGACTGGCCGAAGCGGTCCGACGGATCGCCGAGCGCCGCCGTCCCGGCGTTCCGGCGTCGGCCGAGGCCGGCACGAGCGACGACGTGATTCCGGTCGAGCTCGGTGGGGTCACCACCCTCGTGCCGCGCTCGTCGGTGCACTGGGTCGAAGCCGAGGGAGACTACGCGCGACTGCACACCGCGACCGGCTCGCACCTGGTCCGTATCCCGATCTCGACGCTCGAGAGCCGCTGGGCCGATGCGGGCTTCCTCCGTGTACACCGGTCCTATCTGGTGGCGTTACCGCTCGTGACCGGTATCCGCAGCGTCGGCTCCGGTCTCGTCGTGTGCCTGCGCGGCGACAACGCGGCGCCCGTCGAACTGCCCGTCTCTCGCCGCCACACCCGAGAACTCAAGGACCGGCTCATCCGTGGGCCGATGCAGTCGTGGACGTCGCGATGAGTGCGCCCGAAGGCCCGTCCCGGCAGCGGCAGCGGGTCGTGCTCGCCGAGCGGCGCGGCGCGCGCATGGTCCGTACCCGGGTCGAGGTGCAGCAGCAGACCGAGGTGGGTGACGCGATGGTCCGCGGGTTGGTCCGGGCGCAACTCGGTCTTGCTCTGCGGGTCGCGCTGTTCACCATGTGCGTGCTGGGTGCGGTTCCTGTTCTGTTCCATGTCCTTCCCGCAGTCGCGGACGTCACGGTCCTCGGTATCCGGCTGCCGTGGGTGTTGCTGGGCGTGGTCGTCTACCCGGTGCTGCTCGGTATCGCGTGGGTGTATCTGAGGCTCGCAGAACGCAACGAGCAGGACTTCACCGACCTCACCGACGATTGACGACCCATGAGCGGATCGATTCCCGTCGCCACAGTCGTCGGTCTCGTCACCGCGGCGGTCGCCACCGTCGCGATCGGCGTCTACGGCGTGCGAATGGCACGCACCACCTCGGATTTCCTCGTCGCGTCGCGCAGTGTGGGACCACGCTGGAACGCCGCGGCTATTTCCGGTGAGTATCTCTCCGCCGCATCCTTTCTCGGTGTGGCAGGACTCGTCGCCAAGTTCGGTGCCGACGCGATGTGGTATCCCGTCGGTTTCACGGCGGGCTACCTGGGGCTGTTGCTGTTCGTCGCCGCGCCGCTACGACGCTCGGGTGCCTACACCGTTCCCGACTTCGCAGAGTTCCGGCTGGGCGAGCGGTGGTTGCGAAGCCTGTCGATGATGGTCGTTGCCATCATCTGCATCCTCTACCTGGTGCCGCAGTTCCAAGGGGCGGGACTCACCCTCAACATCCTTCTCGGAGTACCCGACTGGGTGGGCGTGGCGGTGGTCGGCGTGATCGTCGTAGCCAATGTCGTGGGTGGGGGGATGCGCTCGATCACGTTCGTGCAGGCATTCCAGTACTGGCTCAAACTCACCGCCGTCGTGTTGCCTGCTCTCGTCCTCACGCTGCATTTCGTCGGCGACGACCGCGGCGTCGACGAACCCGTGCCGCCCACCGTCACCGAGACCACGACCGTCGACGTGACGATCGACGTCGTCGTGCAGGTCGCGGAGCCGCTGCCGGTGGTGGTGACCGGAGAGGTCGACGGTCGCCCGGTCGCAGGCGATTTCGAACTCGAACCGGGCGAGCACGTTCTCGGAGCCGGCACCGAACTCGTCCTCGAGGCCGGATCTCCGGTGCCGGTGGTGGCCGGTGCGCCGACCGACAACGAGAGCTGGGCGTCGCCCGGTGCCGGTTTGGGAGCGAGCAGTCAGCATCCGCTGTTCCAGGTCTACTCGCTGATGCTCGCGACCTTCCTCGGAACGATGGGATTGCCGCACGTGCTCGTGCGGTTCTATACGAACCCGGACGGACGCGCAGCGCGCATGACCTCCTTCGCCGTGATCGGGCTGCTGGGGCTGTTCTATCTGTTTCCCACGCTGCTGGGAGTGTTCGCGCGCCTGTACGTTCCGCAGTTGCTCATCACGGGGCGGTCCGACGCCGCGGTTCTGCTGCTGCCGGGGTCGGTGCTGTCGGGCTGGGGCGGACAACTGCTCGCGGCGCTCGTGGCGGCGGGGGCGATCGCCGCCTTCCTGTCGACCTCCTCCGGATTGCTGGTCACCGTCGCGGGCGTATTGTCCACGGACGTCCTGCGAGGGCGGGTGCGTGACTTCCGGATTGCCGCGGTGCTCGCGGGCGTGGTGCCCCTCGTGCTGGCGCTGTCGGTGACCTCCCTCGACCTGTCGCGTTCGGTGGGGCAGGTCTTCGCGATCGCCGCATCGACGCTGTGCCCGCTACTGGTCCTGGGGATCTGGTGGCGCGGTCTCACCGCGATCGGTGCCGCGGCGGGGATGGTCGTCGGTGGTTGCGTCGCGGGCGGTGCTGCACTGGCGACCGCGCTCGTGCCGATCGACCCGTCGCTGGCGGGGGGATGGCCTACCGTACTGTCCGCATATCCCGCAGCGCTGAGCGTGCCTCTGGCGTTCGTCACGATGATCGTCGTGAGTCTCGTGACGCACCGGCGGATTCCGGTCGACGTGGGTCGGGCCTTCTCCCGCATGCACGTACCCGAACGGCTCGGCATGGGCCGCGACCGCGAACTCGGAGCGTTCGGCGACCGCGGGCGGGGTTCGTCGGCCCGGCGCCGTTCGTCGCGGTGACGCTACCGTTCGTCGCACGAGCACACCCCTCGTCGTTCCGCTCATTCCGGACCCTGTTCGTGTGACAGCCGTCTCACTAGCGTTGTGATCACCCTCACCTCACTCGACTACCAAGGAGTCGGCAGTGACCACAGCACCACTCAGCGAGAGCGGAGTACCCCAGCGGCGAACTCCGACGCCGCAGGAGTTCGTCGCGATGCAGGAGAGTCCCGAGTTCCAGGAGCTGCGCAGCCGCTTGCGCCGCTTCGTCTTCCCGGTGACGGCGTTCTTCCTGGCCTGGTACGCCCTGTACGTCCTGCTGGCCACCTATGCGGACGAGTTCATGGCGACGAAGGTCATCGGAAACATCAACATCGGCTTGCTCATGGGGCTCGGCCAGTTCGTGACGACCTTCGTGATCACCGCCGTCTACGTGAAGTTCGCCGGCCGTGAGCTGGACCCGCGTTCCGCCGCGATCCGTGAAGAACTGGAAGGACCGCAGCAGTGACCGTTCTCGCACAGGGTGCGACCGACGTCGGCAACCCCCTCCTCAACATCGGCATCTTCATCGCGTTCGTCGTCGTCACGATGGGCCTGGTCATCAAGGCAAGCCGTACGACCAAGAAGGCCTCCGACTTCTACACCGGCGGCGGTCAGTTCTCGGGCCCGCAGAACGGTTTCGCGATCGCCGGCGATTATCTGTCGGCCGCGTCGTTCCTCGGTATCGCGGGAGCGATCGCCGTCTACGGTTACGACGGCTTCCTGTACTCGATCGGCTTCCTCGTCGCATGGCTTGTCGCCCTGCTGCTCGTCGCCGAACTGCTGCGCAACACGGGCCGTTTCACGATGGCGGACGTGCTGAGTTTCCGGCTCAAGGAACGGCCGGTGCGCATGGCGGCAGCGTTGTCGACCCTTGCGGTGTCGCTGTTCTACCTGCTCGCACAGATGGCCGGCGCCGGCGGTCTGGTGGCACTGCTGCTCGACATCGAAGGCAAAGTCGGCCAGTCCGTCGTCGTCGCGATCGTCGGTGTTCTGATGATCGCGTACGTGCTCATCGGCGGCATGAAGGGCACGACCTACGTGCAGATGGTCAAGGCCGTGCTGCTCATCGCAGGTGCGGGCCTGATGTTCGTGCTCGTTCTGGTCGCGGTGCGCGGCAACTTCTCCCAGTTGCTCGCCGACGCACAGGCGATGGTGTCCGGTTCGGCGAACGAGGCAGTCGCACAGCGTGACGTGCTCGCTCCCGGGGCCAAGTACGGCATCAGCAACATGTCGCAGATCGATTTCATCTCTCTCGGTATCGCCCTGGTCCTGGGTACCGCCGGGCTTCCGCACGTGCTCATGCGCTTCTACACCGTGCCCACCGCGAAGGAAGCACGTCGTTCCGTCACCTGGGCCATCGCGCTCATCGGCGCCTTCTACCTGTTCACCCTGGTGCTCGGATACGGCGCCGCGAAGATGGTCGGTCCCGACGCGATCCTCGCCGCTCCCGGCAAGGAGAACGCAGCAGCCCCGCTGCTCGCCTTCGAACTCGGCGGCACGATCTTCCTTGCGATCATCGCGGCCGTCGCGTTCGCCACGATCCTCGCGGTCGTCGCCGGCCTGGCCATCACCGCCTCGGCGTCGTTCGCTCACGACATCTATGCCAGCGTCATCAAGCACGGCAACGCCACCGAGGACGAGCAGGTGCGAGTCTCTCGGATAACGGTCGTCGTGATCGGCCTGGTGTCGATCGTCCTCGGCATCCTCGCCATGGGACAGAACATCGCCTTCCTGGTGGCCCTGGCCTTCGCGGTCGCCGCGTCGGCGAACCTGCCCACGCTGCTGTACTCGCTGTTCTGGCGCAAGTTCAACACCACGGGTGCGCTGTTCAGCATCTACGGCGGCCTGATCAGCTGCCTGGTGCTCATCGTGTTCTCCCCGGCCGTGTCCGGTGCGCCGTCGGCGATGTTCCCCGACGTGGACTTCTCCTGGTTCCCGCTGTCGAACCCGGGCATCGTGTCGATTCCGCTCGCGTTCGTTCTCGGTGTCGTCGGTACCTTCGTCGGCCGCCGCAAGCAGGAGGACCGGTTCAAGCAGGCGGAGATGGAGGTCCGTTCCCTCACCGGGGTCGGTGTGGAGAAGGCCGTCTCCCACTGATCTTCGCTGCCACGGCGGCCCGTTCCCTCGAGGAGCGGGCCGCCGTCGTGTCGCCCGTCTTCGGCGCCGGGCCGAGCGTCTACTGTGCGAACCATGGCGAAACTCGAAGTGTCCACCGATCTTCCACTCGACCCGCACGCTGCGTGGGAGCACGCGTCCCGCCTGGGGGCGTTCGACGAATGGCTGAGCATTCACGACGGTTGGCGCAGCGACCTTCCGGACGACCTCTCGGAAGGGACCACCCTGGAGTCGGTGGTGTCCGTCAAGGGCATGCGCAACCGGGTCAGGTGGACCATCGTCGAACTGGACGCGCCGCATCACGTGGTACTGAAGGGAAGCGGCAAGAGCGGCACCAAGTTCTCGATGCGTCTCGCCGTCGCACGGCGAGGTGACGGATCGACCTTGACGATGAAGATCGAACTCGGGGGTGCGCCGTTGTTCGGACCTATCGGGTCGGGTGTGGCGCGCGCCCTGCACGGCGACCTGCAGTCGTCGCTCGACACCTTCGCTCGGCGCTATGGGGGTAACTGAGGGCTCGATCCCGCGACACCGCTTCCGGATTCGGACATCGATGTCACCTCTGTTCTGTTTTCCTCCGAAAGCTCGCAGGCCTAGGGTGAACCTTGCAGTGCTGCTGGTCGACCACTAGGCCTGCGAGCTTCGTTTTCACCCTGCGAGCTCGGTCGTCGGATGACACATTTCCGCCGGTATACGACCAATGAGCGTTATAGGATGGCCTCGTCGATCAGTTGAACGGAGCTACGCTCCGGTCGGGTGGAATTGCCCATTCGACAGATGCGACGAGATTGCCCGTGGGTCGGTCGCGTCGAGAGGATCTCGTCATAGATTCGTTTCTGGGGCCACATCCGGTACGCGAGCGTCGTATTCGCTTTCGCGGCATCTCCGATCGTGCTTCTGCCGTATGTCTTCGCGGATATCACAGAGACCGGCGGCATGCCGCTCACGCCGACATGATCGTTCCGCCATGGTAACGGGCTCGACGGGGCGAGTCGCATGAGTGATTGGAGGTGCACGGGATACCGGATCGACACACCGACGGATCGTGTGGCGTACCTGTCGTTGATACTGGCGGATGAGCTCTCCCCGGCGCAGGTGCAGGAGCGCGCCCGCCTGCTGGCGCGTCAGCTTTACGGCCACGAAGTCGATGTCGGGAAGGTCGAACCGGATTCCTGGTCGACGGTGAAGGCTCGCCGACCCCAGTCCACGTGAACGAACGCCGCCGTCCGGGCGGAAAGTAGCTCTTGTGAGGAGACCGTCATGTCCGAGGATGTCCGTCCACGCCGGGATCATCCCGATCCGAGAACGGGTAGTGGAAGCGTTAAGCAGGGTATTGCCGCCGGCACCTCCATCGCCGCCGGAATCGTCCTTGCCACAGTGGGCCTGGTCCAACTGTTTCAAGGGATTGCAGCGGTGGCCGAGGACGAGGTCTTCGTTCGAGGCGTGGAGTACACGTTCAAGTTCGACTTCACGACGTGGGGATGGATCCACATCGCCCTCGGTGTCGTGATGATCATCGTGGGTATCGCTCTGGTCACGGGCGCGACATGGGCACGGGTGACTGCGGTCGTCCTCGCGGCACTGTCGATCGTGGCGAACTTCCTGTGGCTGCCCTATTACCCGTGGTGGGCGATCTTGATCATCGCGCTCGACGTGGTGGTGATCTGGGCGGTCTCGGCCTGGAATCCCAAGATGGTCTGAACCTGCCGGACTTCGACGGCGCGGGCGGATCGACCGTCCGCGCCGTCGACGTCCTTTCATGGTGTTGTCGTGTCGACACGAGCCTTGGCTCCGCGCATACTCCTTCAGTGCTACGATGTCTGTCATTCAATTGAACTACATTGGTGCACAAGGAAATAGGACGAATATCGCCGATTCTGCGTGGACGCTTCCGATTCCCTTGCAATCGCGATTGAATAGCAGTTGCAGAGGGCACTCGGGAGCGCAGGGGGGATGCGTTTCCGCGTTTGCTGCTCCTCTGAGACGGACATGGAACGTCGGCAGGGGAACGGATATGAGACACGGTGTTGTGCTGTGGTTCGACGATGCCAGGGGGCGCGGGTTCATCCGCGGCGACGACGGCAGGGAGATCCTGGTGCACTATTCGGAGATCGTCGGAAGCGGCTATCGCTCGCTGGCCGGGGGACAGCACGTCCGCTTCGATGTCGGTTACGGGATCTTCGGGCACCAGGCGGTCTGCGTGCACGTCGCCTGAAACCGATGAAGATCGGGTGACTTCCACCGTCGGCAGGTCTGGTGAAAGCGCGTTACCGACAGTGGGCGAGGGGGTAGGCTGGGTGATCGGTGACCGCCCGTCACCCCCCTGCATGGACGATCACCGCCCGCCGGGACGAACGCGAAGCCGTTCCTCTTCGGCGATGCCGGGCCCCGCCGCCCACATCCCCCTGCTCGGCGACGGGGTCTCGGCATGGGCAGCGCGTACGGTCTCGCTCGGCGCGATCCGAAGTCTGCCGACCGCACCGTCGGCGCTCACCGCCTCGCCCTGTAACGCCAACTCCCGCAACCGCGAAACATCGGTTGGATACTGTCTGCACTAGGTAGGGGGCTCGGCGCATGGGATCTGTCGAAATCTTAAATTGGCTTCAAGAGGGTGCGAATGCCGGAGATCCGATTCGGGGGCCGCTCTATGTCGCGGCGTTCGTCCTGATCGGCCTCTACAGCGTCATCTTCGAGGGTGCGGTCATCTGACCGCGGATACTGCGACCCGGGCTGTCCGTGGTCGCGGAGAGTGAAATTCCGAAATGCCTTGCGGAAGTGTTTTATTCGCGAAGTCGAGGATGTTTCGGTGAAGTAGCGCGCAGGTGCGCGGCGTGAGGATCGTGGGGTAGGTGGGACAGGAGGCATTTCGGCGCAGGGGGGCCGAGAATGTCTCCTGTCCCACCTGTATCCACCGTGTAAGGAAGTTGTTCATCCACTCGTGAAATGAAGGCGTAGGCTGGGTGGATCGGTGATCGTCAGTCACCCCCCCTGCATGGACGATCACCGCCCGCCGGGACGAACCCGAAGCCGTTGTTCCTCCCAGGCGATGCCGGACCCCGCCGCCCGCATCCCCCTGCTCGGCGACGGGGCCTCGGCATGGGCAGCGCGTACGGGTCTCGCTTGGCACAATCCGAAGTATGCCGACCCGAACCGTCGACGGTCATCGCATCACCCTGACCAATCTCGACAAGGTGCTGTACCCGAGTACCGGAACCACGAAGGCCGAGATCGTCGACTACTACGAAGCGGTCGCCGAGGCGATGCTTCCCCACATTGCCGGGCGGGCCGCGACTCGTAAACGCTGGCCGAACGGGGTCGATGAGCAGTCCTTCTTCGAGAAGAACCTCGCGGAGCACGCACCGGCCTGGCTCGACCGCCGGACCCTGCACCACAAGGACCGGCGGGTGACCTATCCGCTGTTCGATTCGGTTGCAGGCCTGGTATGGCTCGGACAGCAAGCAGCCCTCGAACTGCACGTGCCGCAATGGCGCTTCGACGGCGACCGAGGAGGACCCGCGACGCGCATCGTGTTCGACCTCGACCCCGGACCCGGCGTGGGCCTGGTCGAATGCGCGGAGGTTGCCCGCTACGTGCGCGACACCGTCGCGGAACTCGGATGGACGGCGTATCCGGTCACCAGCGGGAGCAAGGGAATCCACCTGTACGTTCCGCTCGACCGGATGCTGTCTTCGTCCGGGGCGTCGAAGGTCGCCAAACAGGTCGCGCGGAACCTCGAGACCACGCACCCCGACCTGGTCACCGCGACGATGGCCAAGTCGGTGCGTGAGGGCAAGGTCTTCGTCGACTGGAGTCAGAACAACGGTTCGAAGACGACCGTCGCACCGTATTCGTTGCGCGGTCGGGACGCGCCGTGGGTGGCGGCACCGCGCAGGTGGGACGAACTCGACGATCCCGACCTCGCGCAGCTGCAGTTCCGTGAGGTTCTCGCCCGAGTCGACGAATTCGGAGACCTGCTCCTCGGTCTCGACCCGCCGCTCGGCGGCCGAACCTCCTCCGCCGGCGACGCACTGGACTCGTACCGTGGCAAGCGCGACGCCGCCCGCACGCCGGAACCCGTACCGGACCGCGTCTCGCAAGACGGCCCCGGCAACAGGTTCGTCATCCAGGAACACCATGCGCGTCGCCTGCACTACGACCTGCGACTCGAACGCGACGGTGTCCTCGCGTCGTGGGCCGTACCGAAAAATCTGCCGGAGACCTCCGGGCGCAACAACCTGGCGGTACGCACCGAAGATCATCCCATCGAGTATCTGACCTTCCACGGGACCATCCCGAAGGGCGAATACGGTGCCGGGAGTATGACCGTCTGGGACACCGGCACCTACGACACCGAGAAGTGGCGGGACGACGAGGTGATCGTGCATTTCCACGGTGAGCGGGTCGAGGGACGGTACGCGCTGATCCGCACCGAGAAGGATCAGTGGCTCGCACATCGCATGAAGGACCAATCGGCGCCGCTCCCGGAATCGCCGGTGGAGGGCGGATCGGCGCGGGCGAAGGACTTCCCACGAGACCTCGCGCCCATGCTCGCGACGCCGGGTGAGGTCTCCGCCCTCGACGCCGAGCACTGGGTCTTCGAAGGCAAGTGGGACGGATATCGTGCGATCGCCGAGATCGAGGACGGAACCGTGCGGCTCCGCAGCAGATCAGGACGTGATGTGACGGGCGACTACCCGAAGCTCGCCGAACTCGCGACGGTCCTCGACGGTCACCGGGCAGTGCTCGACGGGGAGATCGTCGCGGTGGACCGCTCGGGAGTGACGAGTTTCTCGATGCTGCAACGGGGCGTGAACTACGAGTACCGCGTCTTCGACGTGCTCTATCTCGACGGGGTGTCACTGCTGCGCAAAACCTACGACGACCGCCGCCGTGTCCTCGAGGCACTCTCCGCAGCGACGAAGGGACTGCTCGTGCCGGACCTGCTTGAGGGTGACGGACAAGAGGCTCTCGATCGCAGCCGCACGAACAACTGGGAGGGTGTCGTCGCGAAGCGGCGGGACTCGGTGTACCTGCCGGGCAAACGCGGATCGGGATGGATCAAGTCGAAGAACTGGCTCACGCAGACCGTCGTGCTCGGGGGATACCGCAGAGGACGCGGCAATCGCTCCTCGACCTTCGGGTCACTTCTCCTGGGTGTCTACGACGACAACGGTGAATTCGTGTACGTCGGTAAGGTCGGGACAGGTTTCGACGACGAGACGCTCTTGTCGGTGGCCCACGCTATGAAGGGGCACACGAGCCGTGCGAACCCCTTCGCAAACGAGGTGCCGGCCACGGAACGCCGAGATGCGGTGTGGCTGCGGCCCGAACTGGTGGGGGAGGTCCGGTTCGGCGGATGGACGGACGGGGACCGTGTGCGGCACGCGAGCTGGCGCGGTCTGCGGGACGATGTGGAGGCTTCGTCCGTGATGAGAGAAGAGGAAACCAGCGCTGACTGCTAACGTTCGTGCGAAGTCGGGTGATCGGGCATCAGGGGAGGCAGGAATGGCCGAGGACTCGCGCAGTGTCGTCCGCCGGATCGGACTCATCGAGGATCACGAGTCGGTCGCGCTCGGATTCGCGTCGATGCTCGATCACCAGCCCGATCTCGAACTCGTTTGTACGAGTACCACTGTGGGTGGTCTCCTCGCGCAGACCACCGAACTGGACCTCGCCGTTCTCGATCTGCGGTTGTCCGACGGATCTTCGCCGAAAAGCAACGTCGAGCAGTTGCGATCGGCGGGAGTCGAAACCCTGGTGTTCACCGGCGCCGAGAATCCGTACCTGCTGCGATCCGCGGCCCGCGCCGGTGTACTCGGTGTGGTCCGGAAGTCCGAGCCCGCGTCCGTGGTGATCGACGCGATTCGCGTGGCCGCAGCCGGAGGGCAGGTTGCCAGCACCGAGTGGGCTGCTGCGATCGACGGCGATCCCGAACTCGACGATGTGGGGCTCAGCCCCCGGCAACTCGAAGTGCTCGAACTGTACGCATCGGGGGAGAAACTCGATCGGGTCGCCCGGCTGACCGGCCTCGCTCCGCAGACGGTCAACGACTATCTGCAGCGGATTCGCCAGAAGTACGCGGAGGCAGGCCGTCCCGCACCTACGAAGACGGACCTCTACAAGCGTGCAGTCGAGGATGGCTGGTTGCCGATGCCTGAACGGTCGGATGTCCGCCGTCGTTGACGAGCCGGTCGAAACGACCGGGGAGCGCCCACCCGATCGCAACACTGCGGCCGCGGACCGTCTCACCAGGATGTTCGTGCGATTCGTCGCGATCGGTTATCTCTGCTACTTCACGCTGCTGATTCCGCGGATCATCGAAGCGCCGGTGCTCACTGCATCGTGGTGGACTCCTGCCGCGATCGTCGCGATCTTCGGGTCCGGGATGGCGCTCGCTCTCGTCTCGTTCCGCGGCACGCTGTGGATGAAGCGGGCAGCCGCCGTCAACGCCCTCGCCTACATCGTGCTGGTCGCGTTGTGGTTCGTGGCATGGAACGGGACGAAGATCCCGCAGGACGAGTCGCTGTGGTTCACGGCGTTCCCAGGGGTGGCGTCGCTCGCTGCGGCAGTCGCGTGGCGACCGCGGCGAGCGTTCGTCCACATGATCGTCGCAGTCCTGCTCGCGCAGTGCGCGAACCATCTCGTCCGTGACGCACCTTTCGGTTCCTTCCTGGTGTCCGACCTGGCGTTCGCGCTCGTGTTCTGCGCGGTGTTCCTTGCTGCCGCAGTGGTGGGGCTGGGGACCAGCCGTACCCTCGACGAGACCATTGCGGCGACGCAAGCCGCAGCTGCGGCAGCGGCAGCGGCGGAGGCACGGAACGCCGAGCGCGAACGGTTCGACGCGCTCGTCCACGACAGGGTGATGTCCACCCTGCTGGCGGCTTCGCGGAATTCCGCTGGGGCTTCCCTCGCGGAACAAGCCCGGCGCGCGGTTGCGGAACTCGACGAGTTGAGAGGCGGTCCCGGCCGAGAATCGGCACTCGACGCCGACGCGGTCATGGCGCGAGTGCGGTCGGCGGCGACCGAGGCCGACGAGGACATCGTGTTCGTCGGCCGTGTCGCCTCGGAATGCGACGGCGCCTCGTTCCCGACCGAGCCGGCCCGGGCAATCGCCGCTGCCCTGGCCGAGGCCGTACGCAACAGTCTGCGGCACGCGGGTGACGACGCGACACGAAAGGTCGAGGTGGACGTCGCGCCGCGGTGGATCTCGGTTCAGCTGGTGGACGACGGCAGGGGCTTCGAACCGGACGCCGTCGATCCGCATCGCCTCGGCCTCGAGGTGAGTATCCGGGGACGCATGCGCCGGCTGGCCGGAGGCCACGCGATGGTGGAGTCCGCGCCCGGTGCGGGCACCCGGGTGCTGCTGTCGTGGCGGGATTCCCTCGCATGAATACTGCGAACGCCACCGTCTCCGATCTGCTGCGGATGCACAGCCCTCCTGCGCGGGCCTTCGCCTTCCTGTATGCGGTGACGTGCGTGGTCCTTGCGCTGAATACCGCTCCCTATGCCGAGGTCCGCTGGCCGCTCGGTGTCGCCGTGGTCGTGTGCGTGGCCGCTGCGTGTGCACTGGTGGCAGTCGAAGGCGATCCGTTGCCTCTGCGACCCACGGTGGCGATGACGGTTTCGGGAGCGGTGGCCTCGGCGGCCGTGCTGTGGGTGGTGCCCGCAGAGCCGGCACCGCACCCGATCGAACTCTGGCCGTTCGGGATGTCCACGGCGGTCCTCGTGTTCATGTGCGTACGCGGGCGAACGGCGTTTGCTTGGGGCGGAATGATTCTCATGTTCGCCGTCGCCGCGCTGTGGGGGCACCTCACGGGTCCGGGTGCCGGTTACGGACTGGGGCTGACCATCACGAGTGCGGGGCCGGTCCTCATGGGCACAGTCTTCGGCTACACGATCCGTCCGCTGGCACGGTCCATCTACTTGCTCAGGGCCCAGTCGATGCGACGGATCGCCGCAGAATCGGCGGCGGCGGCGGCACTCGAGGAACGTGATGCCCGGCTCGGCGGCCTCGATGTCTCGGCTCGTCCGCTGCTCACGCGGATCGCCTCGGGGGAACCACTCGACGAGAACGAACGGATCGAGTGCGGGCTGCTCGAGGCGCGGCTGCGCGATGGTCTGCGAGCCCCGGTGCTGCAGGTGCCCGAGATCCGGAATGCTGCCGCTGCGGCACGCCGGCGCGGGGTCGAGGTGGTCATGCTCGACGACCACGCCATGGACTCCGCCCCACCGGAAGTCCGGCGTGCCGTGTACCGCGAAGTGGTGGATGCGCTCGATTCCGCGTCTACCGGTTCGGTGACCGTGCGGGTGCTTCCGCCCGGCCGCTCGGCGATGGTGACGATACTGCTGAAGGGCGATGACGTGGGCCGCATCGGATTCGGGCACGACGGCCACCGAATCAATTAGCAAAAGTAACTATGCCCGTATTCTGTTGGGCAGAGAAAGATCGGTCTGTTCGGCTGTCGGGCGTAATCGCTACGTTGTTCACGCTCGGAACGGTGTTCGTCGGGGACCCGGTTCGATCCCAGTATTCATCTCGGTAGGGACGCGCTATGACCATGATGCTCGAACATTCCTCGGCACCCAAACCCGCACTCTCGGCTCGCGAGATCGAAATCCTGCGGGCATGGCTGCTCTGCGAGTCCAAATCGGAGGCGGCCGCACGCCTCTTCGTCACCGCGGCCACGGTCAGCACCCACATCGTCCGTATCCGCGAGAAATACGCCCGGGTGGGACGCACGGCGACCACGAAGACGGCACTGCTCGCCCGCGCCCTGCAGGACGGTGTGGTCTCCATCGACGAGCTGTGACTCGCCGGCCTCCCACCGGCCCGGACGGATCCGTGGCGGACTCCACGAGTGCGGCCGACCGGATCCAGCGGGTCTTCGGACGGTTCATCAGCGCGGGTTACGTGTTCTACCTGCTGTTCGTCGTGCCCAGTGCTGTGTCGCAGGCTCACCTCACGGCTTGGTGGTGGTTGCCGACGGCGATGCTCGGGATCTTCGGCACGGGGATCGCATTGGGCGTGGTGACCTTCCTCCGAGATGTTCGGTGGGTCGGCCGGCTCGCGGCCGCCAACGCCGTGGCATTCCTCGTCGTGTCGATCCTGTGGTTGCCGGCCTGGACCGGTGAGGCTTCGTCGAGCACTGCTTGGCAGTCGCTCTGCCCGGGAGTCGCAGGACTGGCTGCTGCAGCGGCGTGGCGACCACGCACCGCGATCGCTTACCTCGTAGCGGTGGTCTGCGTGGTGCAGGGCACCAACTATCTACTCGTCCACACCACGACGGGGTACCGCTTGATCCCGGAACTCGCGTTCGCGCTCATGTTCTGCGGGGTCTTCGCGGCAGCCGCGCTCGTTGCGTTCCGCACGGGGGAGCTACTCGATTCGACCGTGGCGACTACCGAGCGTTCCGTCGCCGCGGCCGCCGCCACACGAGCCAGAGCGGTCGAGCGTGAGCGGTTCGACGCGCTCGTGCACGATCAGGTGATGTCCACCCTGCTCGCGTCGGGACGTGGCGCGTCCGGCGGCGTGAGTGCGGCCCAGGCCCGACGTGCACTGGAGATCTTCGACTCGCTGCGGCGCGGTGACGATGCCGGCGGCAGATTCGACGTCGATCGCGTCGCAGCTCAGCTCAGATCGGCGGCGTCCGAGTCGGACGAGGATGTCGAGTTCACAGCGGAGGTGAATGCGCCTGCGGAGCAGGACTATCCACCCGAGGTGATTCGGGAGGTCGCGGCTGCTCTCGCCGAAGCCGTACGCAACAGCGTTCGGCATGCGGGGACCGGCGTCCGCCGCGCGGTCCACGTCGACCTCGAGCCGGGCGCCGTGCGGGTCACCGTACGTGACGACGGGCGAGGATTCGACCCCGGCGTCGTAGACCCCTACCGGATGGGCATCCGGGCGAGCATCCTGGGCCGCATGCGTGGCCTGGACGGAGGTGACTCGCAGATCGAATCGGGCCCCGGGGGCACGACGGTGACTCTGGTCTGGGTCGAACCGATCGCCGCGGCTTCTGCCGATCTTCGGATGTCGTGAACGACGAGTCGACGCGCGACGTGCGCGACCTGCTGGGAATGCGCACCACTGCGGCACGCGTGCTCGTAGGTTTCTACGCGCTGGTCTGTGTGCTCCTGGCGGGATTCGGTGCCGAGGACGTGTCCTCGAGTTGGCCGCCCGCGCTGGCCGTCCTGGTGTGCACGTTCGCTGCGTTCACTCTCGTCACCGTTCCTGGCGATCCCTTGCCGATGGCGGCGACGATCCTGCTCGCCGCCACCGGTGTCGTCTCGTCGGTACTCGTCTTCTCGGTGCTGCCGGTGCCGTCGCCCGGAGGAATCGCGACATGGCCGCTGGGGATGTCGACCGTGATCTTCACGTTCATGTGTGTGCGGGGCCGCGTGCTCGCCGCCTGGATCGGGTTGGTGTGCATGATCGCGACCGCAATCGTCTGGACGTCTGTCACCGGGCAGGGAGCTGCCACCGGCCTGTCGTTGTCCGTGGTCAACGCAGCGCCGGTTCTCATGTCGACCTTCTTCGCATCCACCTTGCGCCCACTGGCGAGGTCCATCTACACATTGCGCGCGATGTCGTTGCAGCGCAGCGCAGATCAGGCCGCGTCGGCCGCGGCGCTCGAAGAACGTGATGCGCAACTCGACCGACTCGACGCCCTCGCCCGGCCACTACTCGAACGCATCGCGACCGGGGCAACGCTCGACCCTGCAGAACGACAGGCCGGTGTGCTGCTCGAAGCGCGATTGCGGGACAGGCTCCGAGCACCGGCGCTGCAGGACCCGCAGATCGTCGTCGCGGCGGAAGCCGCGCGTCGCCGAGGTGTGGACGTGATGATGCTCGACGATCACGGTCTCGACGCTGTGCCGCAGGAGGAGCAGGCACGTATCCGCCGTGCGGTCGCCGACGAACTCGATTCCGTGGCGTGCGGTTCGGTCACCGTGCGAGTCCTTCCCCCCGGACGCAGAGCCCTCGTGACGATCCTCGTCCGCGGGGACACCGTGCGTCGCATCGAGTTGCGAGCGGCATCGGACGACTAGAGTTGCGCGCTGTGACCATCCTGAAGTCCCTGCTGCTCTTCGCTGTTGCCGCCCTGTTCGAGATCGGTGGCGCCTGGCTCGTATGGCAGGGCGTGCGCGAACACCGCGGCTGGATATGGATGGGACTGGGTGTGATCGCTCTCGGCGCTTACGGTTTCGTGGCCACGCTGCAGCCTGATGCGAATTTCGGACGCATCCTCGCCGCGTACGGTGGCGTGTTCGTGGCAGGTTCTCTGGCTTGGGCCATGGTGATGGACGGATTCCGGCCGGACCGATGGGACGTCGCAGGCGCGCTCGTGTGCCTCGTCGGCGTCGCCATCATCATGTATTCACCTCGGTGAAAAGGCATCCGACGTGGGGACGACCACGCCGGATGCCAGTTCCGATCTCACGGCACCAGGACACCACCGACCGCGGGCGTCGAATTGCACAGCGGTCCGCTCCCGAGGTTCACCGATCCGAACACTGTCGCCACGACATCGCCGGGGCCGGTGTCGACCAGCGCCGACAGGTTCGGATAGGCGCCGCCCAGATCGACCACGCCGGCTCGGCCGTTGCTGCGGTTGAGCCATGCGACGCTGACCTGACCGGCTGCCGGGATCGGCCACATGGCCTCTCGTGTCGAGAACAGCACGTTGCCGGCGGGGATAGCAGTATCAGGTCCGGGCTGGGCCGTGACCGCCGTCATCGACGCAAGGCTGCCTTGATTGATACAACCGATGGTGATCGCAGTGCCCATCGGCTGTGGAGGTGCAGCGGCCGCCACACCGGTGAACAGAATCGCTGCAGCGACGGGGGTCGCGAGGGCGAGAACTCGACGGGGGATTCGCAGTGCAGGCATGGTGCTGCTCCTCGGAAAGGGAAGTCACGTCCGGGTGCCGACCGCAGCAAGGAGAAACCGCGGCGCGCCCCGCGCACCGGTGACGTGCGTGAGTCTATCGAGCAGTCGAAGACACAGGGGCGGTTTCGGTCTCGATCCGATACAACTCGGAAGCATTGCGGCGCAGTACCGCGTCGGCGAGATCGCCGCCGAGCGCGTCCTCGATCAGGGCGATGTCGCTGTCCCGGAACGGTCGTGGCGCCCGCGTCGACGGCAGGTCGGTGCCGAACACGAGCGCACCCGGATTCACATCGGCGACAGTGCGAAGGGTGTCCGCCACAGGGAGGTCGACGCGCCCGAACCCTGTTGCCTTCACGTGGATGCCATTCTCCACCAGCCGTAACAGCGATGGCAGTCCCTCTCCGGACAGCCCCAGATGGTCGACGGATATCGCGGGCAGTGCTGCGATCGTCGTGTACACATCGGCCAGATCGCGCGAATCGATGTACAACTCGGCGTGCCAGCCGACGAGATCGTGGACCCTGCGGGCGAGGCGGTCGAGTTCGGCGAGCGTCGCCGATCCTCCGCGGCGGACGTTGACGCGCACGGCCCGCACTCCCGCCGCGTCGAGCCGGACGATCTCGTCGTCCGTGGCGGTGACCGGAAGTTGCGCGACACCGACGAAAGTGGAACCGAGCCGATCGAGCGCGTCGAGAAGACAAGTCTGGTCGAACGCCTGGAACGATCCCGAGACCACCGCTCCTCCGGTGACACCCAGACGCCGGACCCGAGCGAGGTAGTCGTCGACCGTGAACGGGTCGGGAAGATAGCCGTCGTTCTCGACGAGGGGGAAACGCGGATCGATGATGTGCAGGTGGGCGTCGAACATCTCCCCACCCTAGGAAGCGCGACGCACTTCCACAGCGCGGCACGACGACGTATTCGGACAAACGTTCGGGGCGGCCGGACCCGGACGGAAATCCGATCCGTGTCTCCCCGTCGGACCGGCCGACCTACGACGCCTCGCGCATCGTGAGCCCACCGAGTTCGACCGTGTACGTCTGCGACGCCTCGTCCCACCACACGGAGTAGGTGGTCGGCCAGAGACCGGTGCGCTGATACGCCTCGGGTTGGGGGAGCTGCTCGTGGAGCGTGGGCCGGGATTCGAGCCAATCGCGGCTCATCATCGGTTCGACGAACGCCTGCCGACCGTCCCAGGTGCCGTAGAGCACGGACTCGGTGAAGTGATGCTCCGTCGTCGAGCGGTCACTTGCTTCGGCGGTGTCCAGCCAGTGCAGACCCATGCCGGCGACGGTCGAGGTCAGTGGATCCCCGGTGGGTGCGTATCCCTCGGGCAGATAGCGGGGGTCCGGCACGCGGACGGCGGCCGGGATGTATCCGGGAGCGAAGGGCTGGATGGACTCCAGGGTGGCCCTGTCCAGTAGATAGAAATGGACGTCGAAATGCGGCGCGTCGAAACCGTGCTCGGGATTGTGGCCGTGCGAGTTCCAGTCGATCGTGAGGTGATCGAAGACGGTGGCGTTCGCCTGCTCGGGCAGGTCGAGGACGTACGCCTCCGTGGTCGGCAGCAGTGCACCCGGCAGGCCGTCGAGTGCGGCCGCGTCGAGTCGTACCCCGACGGTGGCCGGCGTGCCGTCGGGCTCCAGGGTGACGTAGGAGCGGGCGCTACCCGCGCCGACCGGATGCGCCGGTCCTTCGACCGAGACGGGGATGCCTTCGCCGACCGCGGCCGCAGGGGTGACGAACGATCCGAGGACCCCCGCGGAGACGACCACGGCAAGCTGTCGAACGCGCAGTCGAATATCCATGAGGATCCTCGATTCCGTCGTCGAGAGGCATCGTTTTCGGATGCTAATTGCCATGCCGACGGCGAAGGACGGAGTAGATCGATTCGTGACCCCGCACGACGGGGGGGCTCGGAGGGCTGTCGAGGTGGCTCGGGATCCGTACGGAACCCGACCCCGTCCTCCCTCCGCCGCGACGGCTTCGTCGCGGCTCGTTGCTCGGTGCGCCTTCGTGAATCTTGTTCGAACCCTGTAGGCGCACCCCGGCCGGAGGTCGGCAGTGCCACAGTGCCCCCGGCAGGATTCGAACCTGCGACACCCGCTTTAGGAGAGCGGTGCTCTATCCCCTGAGCTACGGAGGCGTGCGGCCGGACGGAGCCGACCGTGACGCGTTGTGAGTGTAGCCGCCGGGCGCCTTCTGCAACCAAGCACCCGCTCCGAAGGGCGTCACATCGGCGAACCGGACCTGCAACTTCCCGCCCGTTGAGATAAAGGAAAGGTAACACTGGCGGTTCTCTATACCGTTTTGTTACCTTGGGTCGCCAGGAGCGGCCGGGGATACCCGGTCGAAGTCGGGACGAAACAAGGGACAGACTGTGGGACGCCATCAGCGCACGCGAGAAGACGCAGCATTCGACCTCGAAACAACTCGTGTGCCGTCCTCCGGCAAGGGTCGCCACCGTGTCGAGCCGACGGGAACCTCCGCTCCGGTGAAGGCCGCCACTGTTGCTGCCGCCACGGGAGCCTTCTTCGCTGTCGGCTCGCAGATCGGCGCCGGCACCGCTGCCGCGCATCCGGGCCACGATCACGTCCAGGCCGAAGCGCCCACCGGCAACCTGCCCTTCGAACTTCCTGCGGGCCTGCTGCCCGAGGGTGTCGAGATCCCGGTCATCCCGGGGCTCACCGCGCCGATGGAGCAGGGTGCACCCGAGCTTCCGGCAGAGGTCACCGGATTCCTCGATCACTTCGCGGGTCCCAGCTGGCTCGACCAGCTCAACCCCGCTGCACCCTCTGCGGTTCAGCCTGTCTCCGGCACGCTCACTTCCGACTGGGGTCCTCGCTGGGGTGCGCACCACGGCGGCATCGACATCGCGGCACCGATCGGTACGCCCATCAAGTCCGCCGCCGACGGCACCGTCCTCGAGGCGGGCCAGGCGTCGGGCTACGGTCAGTGGGTTCGCGTTCTCAACGACGACGGCACCACTGCGGTCTACGGCCACGTCGACACCTACATCGTCTCCGAGGGCCAGCGGGTGTCCGCGGGCCAGCAGATCGCCACTGTCGGTAACCAGGGTTGGTCCACGGGGCCGCACCTGCACTTCGAGGTGTGGGACACCGATGGCACCAAGATCAACCCGAACGCTTGGCTGAGCGACCGTGGCGTCGTCACCGACTGGGGCGGATACCGCGCCGTCTGATCCGCCCTCGCGCGGACGTGCGCGCTAGGCTTGGCTCGTCAACAGCGCGCCGATCCGGGAGTGTCATTGGGAGCCGAGATTTCCGCTCGTTCGTTCACCGGGGAAGACCGGCGAGTGTTCCGGAGCAAGGTTCGCGACTGTATGAAGACGCTCGAGCGGATGCTCCGGGACGATGTCTTCGTCGACGTGCATTCGTCGCCCGAACCACATCTCGGCATGGAGATCGAGTTCAACCTCGTCCGCGACGATATGTCTCCGGCGATGTCGAATCTGGAAGTACTCCAAGCGATCGATGATCACGCTGTCTTCCAGACCGAACTCGGTCAGTTCAATGTCGAGATGAACGTCGAGCCCCGTCCCCTTACCGGCGACGAACCCTTCGATCTCGAGGAATCGCTGCGCTCGTCGCTGCGACGCGCCGAGGACCGGATGCACCGGCACGACGCGCAGCTGGTGATGATCGGCATGCTCCCCACTCTCGAGCTCGACGATCTCGAACTCGGCCGGATCACCGCCAATCCCCGCTACGAAGCACTCAACGAGCAGATCTTCGCGGCACGTGGCGAGGACATCGAGCTCGATCTCGACGGGGTGCCGCTTCCCGGTAGCGACGTCGTGGAAAGCCTTCGCGCAGATATGAACTCGGTGGTTCCCGAGGCTGCCTGTACGTCGTTGCAGTTGCATCTGCGGGTCGCTCCCGAGGATTTCGCGACTCACTGGAACGCTGCACAGTGCCTCGCCGGAGCGCAGGTCGCTCTCGCCGCCAATTCGCCCTTCCTTGCCGGGAAGGCGCTCTGGCACGAGAGCCGGATCCCGTTGTTCGCGCAGGCCACCGACACACGTCCGCTCGAGTTGAGAAACCAGGGCGTCCGTCCCCGCGTGTGGTTCGGCGAGCGGTGGATAGATTCGGTCCTCGATTTGTTCGAGGAGAACGCCCGCTATTTCACCGCTCTGCTCCCGGAGGTCTCGGACGTCGACCCGATGGCCGAACTCGACGCCGGCCGCGTCCCAGAACTGCGCGAACTGCAGATGCACAACGGCACCATCTACCGATGGAACCGGCCGGTCTACGACATCAACGACGGCCATCCACATCTGCGCGTCGAGAACCGTGTGCTCCCGGCGGGTCCCACTGTCCTCGACACGATGGCCAACGCCGCGTTCTACTACGGGGCGCTGCGAGCCCTGGCCGACGCCGACGAACCTCTCTGGCGCGATCTGAGCTTCGACGCCGCCGAGCGGAATCTCGTACTCGGCGCGAAGTTCGGGCTCGACGCGAAGCTGTACTGGCCCCGGACCGGATGGGTCGGCGCCGACGAACTCGTGTTGCGGTGTCTGTTGCCGCTCGCGCACAAGGGCCTCGACGCGTACGGGCTGTCGTCCGAGGTCCGCGATCGCTATCTCGGCGTCGTCGAAGGACGAGCACTGACTCGGCAGACCGGCGCGGCGTGGCAGCGGCGACAGGTGGCCCGGCGCGAGGCGGCCGGAGACGATCGGCGCACCGCGCTGCTCGGGATGATGAAGGACTACGTGCAGAACATGTCCGACGGTCGTCCGGTCCACGAGTGGGAGTGACGTCCCTACAGTTGCAGGCTCCGCGTCACCGCCACCGTCGGTTGCACCACGACGCGATCGGCGGGCGGTGCGAAGCCGGGGACGACTCCGAGATCGTCACCGAGATCGGCGACACGGAGGCCGAGACGGTTTCGGAGCATGCTCAGCGTCAACTCGACCTCGATTCCGTCGGGCCCGGGAGCCCAGAACAGGAAACCGAAATCGTCGGAGGGTTCGGCGCGATAACCGTCCACCGTTGCGCCGTGCACGTGAGCGCTCGTAGCGTCGACCCACAACCCCACGGCCTGTGCGTTCCGGGGGGAAGTCAGCCGTAGCCGTATCTTCCGGGCGCTTCCACCGGTCGTGTCCTCGAGGATCTCGACCTCCGGAGCTTCGAGTTCGGCGACCGGAGCAGAGCCGTAATGCATCGGAGTGTGCTCCCGCCACGGAAATGCGGGGCGGAGCGGTTCGGGTCCGGTGGTCAGGAGGGCCTGGCTCCAATCCGACCGGGGTGCGTCCGGCGACGCCCACACCGCGGTGCCTCGGTCGGCGTCGAGTGAGTACCAGAGATATTCCTGCCGAGGATCGGTCGCTCCGTCCCGGTTGAGATAGCCGGCCACCAGCGTGCACACAACGACCATCACGACCGTGCCCGTCGCAGATATCGCTACCGCGCGGGTCGTCGCCGGAAACGGTTCGCACAGCGGAAGCAGGGCCGTGCAGGTGATCGCGACGAAGAGGCCGGCGACCGGCGCACCGTAGAGCAGGCCGGCATCGAACGACACCACCACCGCAGGTAATCCGAAGATCAGCGAGCCGAGAGCACCCATCGTGATCGCGACGAGCGGCAACACCCCGGCGCGGCGTGGAAGCAGCAGTGCCACCAGCAGACCCACCGCCGATGGCAACACGAGCACGATCATGGTCAGCGGTACGCCGGGGAAGGGGATACCGGCCACGGCAAGGACCGCAACGAGCACGAACGCTCCGCACGTGAGGGCACCCGGCGGACGGACCCGACCCCACCACGATCGCGCTACGACGAGTACGCCGATCGCCGCGACGATCGCAGCGAACTCGAAGACCTCCGGGCGGTACGGCTCGTCGGCGACCGGCGAGGCCATTCCTGGGTCGATCGCCTGCGCGCTCCACCACGGCAACCATGCTGCGCCTGCGGCCAGTGCGCTCGCCAGCAGGGTTACGGCCCCCGCGGCGCCGACCTGCCAGAGCGAGGTTTCACGACGGCGTACCCGCAGCACGACGATCGCGGCCGCGACGCCGCCGAGCACGAGCGCTCCTACCGTTTCGGCCCATCGGGGCATGTGCAGCAGGCCCCATGGCGCGGTGGTCATCACCTGATCCCCACCCTCGTCGACGTCCGCCAGATCGGCTGTGGCCAGTGCGCGGGCGATCGCCAGAGATGTCTCGCCCATGTGCTGCAGCGACGTGCGGCTGAGACGGTCGGGTGTGTCGAGAGGGCTGTGGTAGTACGCCGATCCGGCCGAGATCGCGGTGTCGAAGGCGTGGAATCCGTTCTCGGCGAAGCGACGGAAGTCGGTGTCGTTCGGCAGGGCCTCGAAAATCAGTTCGGTCAGGGAGTCCGCGTTCACGCCGGGTGCTCGCGCGAGTGTGTCGACGAGGACACCGTTGGGCGAAGTGATGCGGAAGGTGTTCGGAGCGCCCGAGTTTCCACGGGCCTCGTGATTGAGGACCACGACGGGATCCGTCCGCACCGGCTGCGTGCCGGCGAACCGGTGGGCGCCGAGCAGTCCGTTCTCCTCACCGTCGGTGAGAAGCACGACGACGTCGTTCCGTGGGGGAGGTCCGCCGTCGAGGGCACGTGCGACCTCGAGGACGGTGCCTACACCGATTCCGTCGTCGCCTGCACCGGGTGAGCCGCGAACCGTGTCGTAGTGCGCGACGAGCATGACGGTGCCGGTGGGGTCGGTGCCGCTCCTCGTCGCCACGATGTTCCGGACCCGGGCACCACGTTGGGTCGCCTCGGTGGGCCGCGCCATCCACCCGACGCCGGATTCGACACGGGTGGTCCACCCGAGACTCTCGAGGGTGGACACCAGATGGTCGCGAGCAGCGGTGTGGGCGGGTGAGCCCGGCGGCCGCGGTGCTCCAGCGATCGCATCGATGGTTTCGGCGGCGCGGGCGGCACTGAATACGTCGGGGGGTGCATCGGTGCCGAGTGATCTTCCGGTCGCGGGGAAGAGCGTGATGATGCCCGCGACGAGAAGGACCCCGAGCAGTGCGAGGAGGTGGCCTCGCCTGGACGTGGCCGGGTGGCGAACGACCTCGGCGGAGTCCATGGGTGCAGACTAACTGCGAAATGCGCGGTGGCCCGGTAGACACGACCGGGCCACCGCGGCGGGATCAGGAAGCCGGTGACCAGCTGTCGGGCCCGAACACCTCGTAGTGGATGTTCTCGGCCGGCACGTTGCGTTCGATCAGAGCCTCGCGCAGCGAGAGCATGAACGGCAGAGGGCCGCACAGATAGGCCTGGGTCTTCGGATCGAGTGGTAGATCGGTGATGTCGGCACGTCCCACCCGTATGGTCTCGAGCGGTTCGCGGGTGCCGAGATCCTCGTACCAGCGGAAGACCTGAGCCGAGGGGATCTTCTCGGCGAGGATCTCGAGTTCCCGGCGGTGGGCGTGGCTCGCGACGGACCGGTCGGCGTGCAGGACGGAGACGGGGCGCTGGTCGCCGACGCCGGCGAGATGGTCGAGGATGCCGATCATGGGTGTGCAGCCGATACCGGCCGACGCCAACAGGATCGGAGTGTCGTCCTCGGTGAGGACGAGATCGCCGAAGGGCGTGGTGACCTGAAGTTCGTCGCCTTCGAAGACATTGCTGTACAGAAAGTTCGACACTTCGCCGGCGGGCTTGGCGGTGCCGTCGGGCGCGATGGTTTCGAGCACGCGCTTGACGGTGATGCGCCAATCTCCCTTGGCCGGTGCACTCGTCAGGCTGTACTGGCGGATCTGGCGGGCACCGTCGGGAAGGTGCACGCCCACCGAGAGGTACTGGCCCGGGCGGAAGGTGGGCAGCGGAGATCCGTCGAGCGAGGTCAGAACGAACGAGACGGTGTCCGCGGACTGGTGCACGCGATCGGCGACGCGGACGGTGCGCCAGACGTCCCCGGTTTCGACTCCGGCCGACCGGTACAGATCGGCCTCCATCGAGATGAGGGTGTTCGCCATCAGCCAGTACAGCTCGTCCCATGCCTTCGCGACTTCGGGGGTCACTGCGTCACCGAGGATTTCGACGATCGCCTCGAAAAGGTGCTTGTGGACGATCCAGTACTCGTCGGGCTTGATGCCGAGGGAGGCGTGCTTGTGTGCGATGCGGGAGAGGATCGCCTCGACGCGGGCAGGATCGGGATCGAGCTGGAGCGTTGCGAAGGCCGCGATCGACCCGGCGAGAGCCTTCTGCTGCTCGCCCTGCTTCTGGTTGCCGCGGTTGAACAGGTCGCGTTCGAGTTCGGGATGCGCCTCGAACATCTTGCGGTAGAAGAGCGGAGTGATGTCGCCGATGGCGGCACCCACAGCGGGCAGGGTGGCGGCGATGACGGCCTCGGATTCGGGTGACAACGGCACGGGTGTCTCCTTTGTAGGTTGTGACGGACTGGACGGACGGCCGCTGTGGGTCAGCGACCGGCCGGTGGTTCGAGGGAGAGTGATACAGGTCCGGCCTCGGACTCGGTCAGATCGGCGATCGTGACCGCGTCGAGGGCGGTGTAGAAGGCATCCTGAGCGGCACGCAACTTCGAACGGAGTGTGCAACCGCGACGCATCGGGCAGGGCTCGTTTCCTTCGCAGTCGACGACCTCGCCTTCCCCTTCGAGTGCCCGGGTGAGCCAGCCGAGGCCGGCGGTGCGACCGAGTTCGGTGATGGTGAGGCCTCCGCCTCGTCCGCGCCGGGTGGTGACCACACCGAGTTCGGAGAGGCGGGCGACGACCTTCGTCGTATGGGCATACGACACGCCGAGCCGATCTGCGATCGTTCTCGTGCTGGGCCTGCTCTCCGGCGGGGCGGCGACGAGATACATCACCACTCTCAGACCGAGATCGGTGAACCGGGTGAGCTGCACGGACCCCACGGTAATAATTCGCATCAGTGATGACAATTTGATGTGACTTAGATCGCGTACCGGAAGGCATTGCAACCGAATGGTTCTCGCCCCTGTGACCAAAGGCTGTATCCGGACGTACCGGATGCGTCTAGCCTCGGGGATGTGAAACCTCTCGGTGAAGCACCCCGCGACCACAACCATGTGACGGTCGGAGTGGACGGTTCCCCGGCCTCCGAGCGGGCGGTGCGATGGGCTGCATCCACCGCATCGGGGCGAAAACTCTCGCTGCATCTGGTCCACGCCGTGGATTTCGCGCCGACAGGATGGACGAACCTCCCTTTCTTCCGGCCATCCCAGGTCTTCGAGTGGAGCGAGGCGGAAGCCGAGACAATTCTCCGAGACGCCGCGGAGACCGCGACATCGGTGGCCGCGGACCTCGAGATCACCGCCGAACTCGCTCTCACCGGGAGCGCCAAGTGGCTGGTCGAACTGTCGCGGATGTCGCGGATGCTCGTCTTGGGGGCCACCGGTGGAACCAAACTGGGGGAGGCCTTCCTCGGCTCCACGCCGGTCTCGGTCGCCGGCCACGCCGAATGTCCTGTCGTGGTGGTGCGCGGCCCGGAAGGTGCCGTCCCCGACGAGCGACCCGTCGTGGTCGGTGTGGACGGAAGTTCTGCGAGCCGTAGCGCGGTCGGGGCAGCGTTCGAGGAGGCTTCGTGGCGCGGCGTCGACCTCGTCGCCGTCCATGTCTGGAGCGACCTGAGGATCGGCGAGATCGAGGAGTCGCCGCTCGAGTTCGATCCCCGGGCATTCGAGGAGTACGAGCACTCCCTCCTGGCCGAGAGCCTCGCGGGTTACGGCGAACGCTATCCGGACGTGACGGTCCACCGTGAGATCTACCTCGACGGACCGCGTGCCCGTCTGCGGGGATGGAGCGAAAAAGCGCAGCTCGTGGTCGTCGGAACCCGTGGTAGGGGAGGCTTCAAGGGGCTCGTGCTCGGCTCCACCGGAAACGCGCTGATGCGCGAAGCGCACTGCCCGGTGATGGTCGTGCGACCGGAGTCATCTTGACGGCGGTAGGGTTCGGGTGCACGTGTACGAGCGCGCCCGGGACGGGTGTGCAGCAGGACGAAGGTGGCGCATGCGCATCGGAATGGGACTGAACTACAGCGGCGGTTTCGCAGAGACCGCCGCGGAGGTTGCCGACCTGGAGAAGGCGGGCCTCGACATCGTGTTCGTGCCGGAGGCATATTCGTTCGATGCGGTGAGCCAACTCGGCTATCTGGCGGCCAAGACCACGCGCGTGGAGCTCGCCTCGGGAATTCTCCAGTTGTTCACCCGGACACCGACGCTCACAGCGATGACGGCCGCCGGACTGGACTTCGTCTCCGACGGCCGCTTCGTGCTCGGTATCGGTGCGTCCGGGCCGCAGGTTATCGAAGGTTTCCACGGCGTTCCCTACAACGCGCCGCTCGGGCGCACACGCGAGATCGTCGACATCTGCCGGAAGGTGTGGCGCCGCGAGAAGGTCGACCACCAGGGCAAGTACTATCAGATCCCGTTGCCGGCAGACCGCGGCACCGGTCTCGGGAAGCCGCTGAAGATCATCAATCAGCCTGTGCGCGAGAATATTCCGATCATCATTGCTTCGCTCGGCCCGAAGAACGTCGAGATGACCGCCGAGATCGCCGAGGGTTGGCAGCCGCTCTTCTACTACCCGGAGAAGGCCGCGGACGTGTGGGGCGAGTCGATCACGAAGGGCAAGGCCAAGCGCGATCCGGCGCTCGGCGACCTGCAGGTCTACGCACAGACTCCCCTTGCGATCGGTGATGATGTCGAGCACATGCTCGACTGGGTCCGGCCCATGGTCGCGCTCTATGTCGGCGGTATGGGGGCCAAGGGCAAGAACTTCTACAACGACCTCGCGATCAGGTACGGCTACGCGAAGGAAGCCGAGACCATCCAGGAGTTGTACCTGGCGGGCAAGAAGCAGGAAGCGGCCGCCGCGGTTCCCCTCGAACTGCTGCGTGCGATCTCCCTGATCGGTCCGGAGAGCTTCGTGCGCGAGCGTGTCGCCGCATTCGCGGAGGCCGGTGTCACCACCCTCAACGTCACTCCCTTCGCAGCCGACACCGCAGGTCGTGTGCGACTGATCGAACAGCTGCGGAATATCTGCGGCTGACCCACCGAGAAAGGTTCCGCGTGCGATGACCGAAACCAAGCCGATCGTCGTGGCCGTCGACGGCTCCGACGCATCCACCACCGCGGTGAACTGGGCGGCACGAGCGGCTGCGATCCGCGGCCTTCCGTTGCGTATCGTCACCGTCGTCCACATCCCCGCCTTCTACTACTCCGAGCCCTATCTCGCGCAGAGCTTCCACGAGGAGATGAAGGAGACCGCGCGCGACCGGCTCGAGAGTGCGGCCGTGCTCGCCCGGCAGATCGTCGACGAGCACCGCCACGGAGATGTCGAGGTCACGACCGAACAGCTCGAGGGCAAGGTCGTTCCCACTCTCATCGCCCAGGCCGAGCACGCTGATCGGCTCGTGGTCGGCTCACGCGGCCTCGGTGAGGTGAAGGGCCTGCTCGCGGGTTCGGTCTCGACGGCCGTCGTCTCGCACGCGAAGGCACCGGTCGTGGTGGTGCGTGGCCGCACCCTCGACGGTGCTCCGCCGGCGGAGGGGCCCGTCGTGGTGGGTGTCGACGGTTCGATCTCGTGCCGGGACGCCGTCGAGGTCGCGTTCGAGGAGGCATCCGCGCGTGGCGCGACGCTCGTCGCGGTGAACGTGTGGAGCGATGTGAGTGTGCAGCCGTCGTTGGGAGCCGTCCCCGAGGATCCGCACTGGAGCCGGATCCAGACGGGTGAGGAGATCGTACTCGCCGAGCGCCTGGCCGGATATCAGGAACGGTACCCGGATGTCACCGTCGAGCGCGTCGTCGCGCGCGACCGGCCGGTCCGTGTGCTCAGCGAATACGCCGAAGCTGCGCAGCTCCTGGTGGTCGGCACCCGCGGACGTGGGGGATTCAAGGGGCTGCTGCTCGGCTCGACGAGCAACGCGCTGATCCAGACTGCGGACTGCCCGGTCCTCGTGGCGCGGTCGACGGAGACAGAGGACTGATCAGGACGAAGGAGCGGGTACGGGGCGTCAGCCGAAGTCGTCGACGCCCCGGTCGCGCAGTTCCCTCCAGACGTCCGCCGGGTGAACCCCGCGGCTGACCGCCCCGTTCTCGATGAGCACTCCGAGCATCTGCGAGAGCAGAAATGCCACGTCCTCGAGGCGTCCGCTCTGATATCGGGCGGCGAGCCAGCCGGACACGTTTCCGGCCTTCGCGGCCTGCGCCATGTCGAGGGCCGTGTGGAACAACTCCTGTGTCGGGTCCTCGACGGGCTTCTCGGTCGGTACGCTCATCGGTGCCTCGGCCTCTCGTCGACTCAGAATCCCACGCGCAGGATGACCAGCGGCGACACGGGCAGGTCGAGCATCTCGGCGAGGCGGGCACCCGCGTCCTCCACCCGCAGCGGATGTGTCAGTACCGACGCCGACAGTCGCGCGTCGACCGCGGCCAACCATGCACGTTCGGCCGATGCGCCGACCCGGATCAGGTCCGCGGGGGAGGTGGACGGCGCGGAGAACAGCAGCACCGACTCGCGAGCGATCGCCGCAGCCAGGTGATCGATGTCGGGAATGCCCGTCGTGACCAGAGCCTTTCCGGCCGCTCCCCGCTCGTCGAGGCTCGCGCTCCACGTGGTGACCACCTCGGCGTTGCCGCGCGGCTGCCAGTGCGAGGTCCACGAGAACATCTCGCGCTGGTAATGCGCATGGAGCCGGCGGGCTTCGGCCGCATACGCCAGTACCTGTGCCAGGGCGACGGCTTCGTCGGTCGCAAGCAAGCGTACGTCCACCTCGGGCACGTCCGCGGCTGCGGAGACGATGTCGGCGAGCGTCTCCGTCGGCACCGGGATGTCGGCGAACGACTCGCGGTGGCTGCGCCGATGCGAGATCGCCGCGTACAACCGCAGGTCGCGGCTCGTCGGGGTGCCCGGTCCGAGGGTCTCGATCCGTGCGACGAGTTCGGGACGCTGCGCGTCGGGAAGCAAGGTGGTTCGTGCCTTGTTCCCGAGGACCCGGATTGCCAGTTCGAGATTGGCGAGCGCCGTGCCGCAGGAGATCAACCGGTCGGCACGTAGGGGGTCCGGACCGGGCTCGGCGAACTCGAGGCGCTCCTCGAGCTCGGCGTTGTGATCGGGAAGGCGCAGATTCCACGGCTGCGTGTCGTGTACCGACGGCGCTTCGACCACCGCACGCGCGATGATCTCGGTGTCGCCGAGCGACCAGGTTCCGGCATCGATGGTCACGACATCCTCCTCGGTGGCTCGTTCGTCCCACCTATCGCGTAGTACCTTCAGCGTCTCCTACCGAGAGCCTGCACGGCAGGGGGAGAAGGTCCTGATCTGAGTGTCGAACGGCCCCGCGACGGCGGGCTTCGCGGTACACCTGGGAGGATATGCGGACATCCTGCCTACGAAAGGTGCCCGAAATGCCCCGCGTCTTCCTCGTCGACGATCACGAAATCGTGCGGCGCGGCCTGGTGGATCTGCTGAGCAGCGTGCCGGACTTCACCGTGGTCGGTGAGGCTGCGTCGGTAGGCGAAGCGCTGGCTCGCGTGCCCGAGAGCGGCGCCGATGTCGCGGTGCTCGACGTGCGCCTGCCGGACGGTAACGGTGTCGAACTCTGCCGTGAACTGCGTGCCCGAATGCCGGAACTACGCGCCCTGATGCTCACCTCGTATGCCGACGACGAGGCGTTGTTCGACGCGATCATGGCAGGAGCCTCGGGGTTCGTTCTCAAGCAGATCCTGGGCACCGATCTCGTCTCGGCGATCCGCACCGTCGGTGAGGGCGGCTCGTTGCTGGACAGCCGGGCCACTGCGGCACTCATGGAGAGGATCAGAGCCTCCCGGACCGCCGATCCACTCGCCGAACTGTCCGAGCAGGAGCGCGCGGTCTTCGAACTCATCGGTGAGGGTCTGACCAACCGGGAGATCGCCGAGCGGCTGTTCCTCGCGGAGAAGACCGTGAAGAACTACGTCTCCCGGCTCCTCGCAAAGCTCGGCATGCAACGCCGCACCCAGGCCGCGGTACTCGCCACCGAATTGCGGAACGAACGCGGTAGGTCGACGTCCTAGTTCCCGGCGGCGTTTCCGGTCGCTCGGGATCAGAGCGGGACGACCCACAGCACTCGGGTGCCGCTCGGGCGGGCGGGACCGATCTCGCACGAACCGCCGCACTGCACGGCGCGACGTTCGAGATTCGCCAGCCCGCTGCGACGAGGGGTGTCGGGGAGGCCGGTGCCGTCGTCGACGATCTCGATGCGGAAGTCCTCCTGGACCGAGACCGACACCGAGATGTTCTCCGACCGCGAGTGGCGTAGCGCATTGCTCAATCCCTCGCGCAGGACGGCTTCGGCATGCGGGTGGATGCGCATCGGGACGAGGGTGTCGATGGGTCCGACGAACTGGATGTTCGGGGTCACCGTGGAATGGACGCTCAGGTCGCCCACCACGTCGAGCAACCTCCGGCGCAGACTGCTCGATGCGGCTGCGCCGGTGGTGTGCAGATCGAAGATGGTCGTGCGGATCTCGCGCACCGTACGGTCGAGTTGTTCGATCGCGTGCTGAACCACCTCCAGGACACGTTCGGTGTCGACACCTTCTGCGGTGACGCTCTGCAGGCTCATGCCGGTCGCGAACAGTCGCTGGATGACGTTGTCGTGCAAGTCTTGTGCGATGCGGTCGCGGTCGGCGAGGACATCGAGCAGGCGCTTCTTGCGCTGCTGTTCGGCGAACTCGAGTGCTACGGCCGCGAGGTTCGCCATGGACTCGAAGCGGGCCACCTCTTCGTCGTCCCACGGTTCGGTGCCGCCCTCGCGAGTCGCGACGAGCACGCCCGGAACGGCCGAGGTCGCCGACAGCGGCAGCACCACAGCGTGTCCCACCTTGTCGGGGCCCGCCTGAGGCATGCCCTCGAGGTTGTCCACGTGCACTATCTGCCGGCTTCTGAGCGCTTGCAGCACAGGAGATCCGGTGAGATCGAAGTGTGTGTCCTCGGCCCGCGCGACCGGGGGCGCCGCGGCCTGCAGGCTGCCGTGGTGACCGTCGACGAGTACGACATATGCCCCTGCGCAGCGGGCGAGTTCGCGAACCTGGCCGGTGAGCATCGACAGTGTTTCGTCCACGGAACCGCCGACCAGCAGGCGGGCGTTGATGGAAGCCATTGCGGTGAGCCATCGCTCGCGAGCGAGTGAACCCTCGAACAGGTGCGCGTTGTCGACCGCCATACCGGCGGATGTCGCGAGCACCTTGAGGATGATCTCGTCTTCCTCGGTGAACTCCGGCGCACCGATCTTCTCGGTGAGATAGATGCTTCCGAAAACCTTGCCGCGCACCATGATCGGTGTTCCCAGGAAGCTGTTCATGGGCGGGTGGTTCGGAGGGAAGCCGATGGAGGCGCGATGCTTCGACAGGTCGCTCAGGCGGACGGGCCTGGGGTCGTTGATGAGCAGCCCGAGCAGCCCCCGGCCCTCGGGGAGATGACCCATGACCGCGCGCTGTTCGGGATCGATTCCCACGTACACGAATTCCGAGAGCCCGCCGTCCGCGGAGCGCACACCCAAGGCGCCGTAGCGCGCATCGAGGAGGGCGGTGGCAGCTGTGACGATCCGCTGCAGCATCGAGTCGAGTTCGAGACCGGAGCCCACGACGAGGACGGCCTCGAGCAATCCCCGGAGTGTTTCCGGCGTGGTGACGGTGTCGTCGAGGCGCTCGCGCAGTTCGGCGAGCAGGGTGTCGATGGTGACATCGCTCGAACGGGTCATGACTTCGCTTCCTCCAGCAGTCGCAGCGCAGCAGCCACCGCGGCTTCCGAGGGATCGGACTTCGCGCGGCTCAGGTCGTGGGCCGCGGCGGGCACCGCCACGAGGGTGGTGGGGGCGGGCACGAGTTCCGTCGCGACACGCAACTCGTCAAGAGTGCCGAAGGGGTCGCGGTCGCCGTGCACGAACACCGAGGGCATCGTGATCTTCGGCAGATGCTCGGTGCGCGCCTTCTCCGGCTTGCCCGGAGGATGCAGCGGATAGGACAGCAGAACGAGCGCGTCGGCGATGCCGGGTTCGTCGGCCGCGAGCATCGACGTCTGCCGACCGCCGTAGGAGACCCCGCCGAGCAGGATGGGCCCGGACACGCGATTCCGCAGAAATGCAGCCGCAACGGCCACCCCCTCGCGGTCCTCGGCGGCGCGGGACGGTTGCGGGGGTCCCTTGGGCTTTCTTCTCCGGAACGGAAGGTCGTAGCGCAGGGCGAGGAAACCGCGGTCAGCGAAACGGGTGCACATCATCTGCAGGATCCGGGCCTCGGAATTGCCGCCGGCACCGTGCGTCAGCGCGACGGCTCCCCGCGGAATCCCTGCAGGAACATGCAGGTGACCGCGCAGGGTGTCGGTATCCAGCGGTTCGGCGCTCACACCGATACGGTAACCGTTGCCCCGACCGCCGCGAGGTGCCCCTCCGGCGGCGCGTTCATGTTCCGCGGTGGGCCTTACGTCCCGCGGCCATGCTGCGAGGCAAGGGGCCGACATCGGCGTGGCGGCCGGGCACGAGTTCGGCATGCAACCCTCCAGGACCGGGCCCTCGGCGGGCTGCGAGTGCGTCGGCGACCGCACCGGTGACGAAGCCGTAGACACCCTTGTGGAGGACGTCGATCACCAGTTCCGAGCGTGGCCACGTCTGGGGCGGAGCCCCGACGCCGGTCGCGTTCTCGAGGATCTGATCGTTGGTCAGTCGCACGACGGTGAACTTCGCAGACGCGAGCGGCCCCCGCAGGCCCACCTCGGCCATGACCGAACGCAAGACCCCGAGTGCAACGCCCTGCCCGAAGTGCATCGTCCAGTTCAGTGCCGTCGAGTGCTTCCCGGCGGCTTCGGATGCACCCGTCAGTCGTGCAAGCACACGAGCTGGGACGTGCGAGTTCGGTCGTCCCGTGATCGCCTGCTCGATCTTCTCTCCGACCGTCATGACGGCGGCGCCGGCCGCTCCTGCGACCATGCCTTCCCACAGTGCGTTTCTCAGCATGGTCGCTCGGGTACCCGCCCCGGGATCGGAACAACCAGGTTCTCCGGACGGCACAGTGAGGACAGCGATGACCGGCGCGAGCCGACCTGTGAGTGCGCGCGACGGAATCTCGGTGCGGCACTCCGCAATCAGCGGTGCCCTGCTCGGCGTGGCACTCATGGCCGCAGTGGACGAGATCGTCTTCCACCAGATCCTCGGTTGGCATCACTTCTACGACCGATCGACACCGGCGATCGGTCTCGCCTCGGACGGCCTGCTTCACACCGCCGAGTTACTGGTCCTGGTGGCAGGATTCGCGCTGCTTGCCGATGTGCGCCGCAGGCACGCCCTTGCAGTGAGACACTTCTGGGCCGCCCTGCTGCTCGGAGCCGGGGGATTCCAGTTGTTCGACGGACTCGTCAACCACAAGGTCTTCCGCATCCACCAGATCCGTTACGACGTCGACGTGCTGCCCTACGACCTGGCGTGGATCGCGGGGGCGGTCGTGTTCCTGATCGCCGGTGCCGTCCTGTGGTGGTCGACGAAGCGGACGCCCCGAACTGCCGCGACCACCGACGGATAGACGGAGAGGAGGTCGCCGGTGCACGACCATTCGGCGCACGCGGACGCCGGACCGGGCGCTCTCGCACTGTTCGTCCTGGCTGCCGCGGTCATCGGCGTCACGCTGTACGTCGCTGCCGCCACCCGGCTCCGCAGGCGCGGGGACGCCTGGCCGTGGTGGCGTGACGCCGGTCTCGCCGCAGGTGCCGGTGCCGTCGTCGCGCCGGCGTTCGTCTCGCTGCCCGGCGGTCCGTTCACCTCCCACATGGCCTCGCATCTGTTGGTCGGCATGATCGGGCCGTTGTCGATCGTGCTGGGCAGACCCGTGACTCTGCTGCTGAGGTCCATGCCCGCAGGTCGTGTTCGCACGGGCCTGCTCACCGCTCTGCACTCGCGGCCGGCCGAACTGCTGACGGTGCCTGTCGTCGGTGCCGTTCTGGACATGGGCGGGCTGTGGGTGCTCTACCGGACCTCCCTGTTCGCCGCAATGCACGACAGCCGTGTCGTCTCGGCTGTCGTCCACCTGCACGTCTTCGCAGCGGGGATGCTGTTCACCTTCGCGATCTGCCGCCTCGACCCTCTCCGGCGCCGATACGGATTCCCGCATCTCGCGGTGGTGCTGCTCGCGGCGGGTGCGGCCCACGCGGTGCTCGCCAAGATGCTGTACGCGCATCCACCTCCGGGCACGATGTTCGAGTCGTCCGACCTGCAGGCGGGTGCCCAGTTGATGTACTACGGGGGCGATGCGGTGGGAGTGGCGATCGCCGTCGTCCTCGCGGTGCGCTGGTACGGCGAAGCCGGGCGCGCCCGATCGCGGACCGAACGGATCCTCGATCGGGCCGGTTGACCCCGGCGAGGCCGGCGATCAGACCGCGTGTGGCATCGACCATCGGCGCGGCGCCCATCTCGACGATCCGCGCTCCCGCCACGACGCGACCTATTTGAGCAGGCGCGACAGTCGCCGGTCGGCGAGAACCTTCCCGCCCGTCTGGCAGGCGGGGCAGTACTGGAACGAGCGATCGGTGTAGGAGACCTCGCGGACGAGGTCTCCGCACACCGGGCACGGTTGCCCGGTGCGGGCGTGTACGCGCAACCCCGACCGTTTCTCACCCTTGAGCCGCGCCGCGTCCTGACCGACGGAGCGGGTCACGGCGTCGGTCAGGACCGACCGCACCGCCCCGTAGAGCACGGTCGCCTCGTGCTCGGTCAGCCGGCCTGCGGTGGCGAAGGGTGACTGCTGCGCGACGTGGAGGATCTCGTCGGAATAGGCGTTGCCGATACCGGCGAGAACTTTCTGGTCGGTCAGCAAAGTCTTGAGTCGCGCGGTGCTGCCGGTCAGGAGCGCGGCGAACTCGTCGCGCGTGAGGGCGAGGGCGTCGGGGCCCAGTCGCGCGATTCCCGGCACCTTCCGCGGATCGTCGACGATCCACACCGCCAGCCGCTTCTTCGTGCCGGCTTCGGTGAGGTCGAAGGCAGGGGTGGTCGCATCCGGCGCGAACAGATGGACCCGCAGTGCGAGCGGGCCGCGCCCCAGTTTCGGTGGAGTCTGCGACGGCTCGTCGAGCCAGCGCAACCAGCCTCCCCGGGACAGATGGGTGACCAGGTGCAGGCCGGAACAGTCGATCGCGAGAAACTTGCCGAACCGCGAGGCGCCGCTGATGTCGCGTCCCTGCAGCGCCGTGATCGGGGGGTCGGCGGTCTGCAGCACACTCAGAGCCGCGACGTCGATGCGTCCGACGACGCTGCCGACCGCATGCTCGCGCAGGAACACCGCAAGTGCTTCCACCTCGGGGAGCTCGGGCATGGGAACAGGCTACGGTCGTCGGGGCCTTCTCGGGTGGCGACGAGCACGTTCGGCTCGCCGATAGACTGCCCTCGTGACTGTGCCGACGCCCTATGAAGACCTCCTGCGCCTGATCCTCGAGACCGGAGCGGAGAAGGCCGACCGCACCGGAACGGGCACCCGCAGCCTCTTCGGCCATCAGATGCGCTTCGACCTGTCCGAAGGGTTTCCGCTCGTCACGACCAAGAAGGTGCACCTGAAGTCCGTCGTCTACGAACTGTTGTGGTTCCTGCGCGGCGACTCCAACGTCCAGTGGCTGCGGGATCACGGCGTGACGATCTGGGACGAGTGGGCCGCGCCCGACGGTGATCTCGGCCCTGTCTACGGCGTGCAGTGGCGCTCGTGGCCGACCCCCGATGGGCAGCACATCGATCAGATCGCCCAGGTGATCGAGACTCTGCGCACCAACCCCGATTCCCGCCGCATCCTGGTCTCCGCGTGGAATGTCGCCGAGCTCGACAAGATGGCACTCATGCCGTGTCACGCCTTCTTCCAGTTCTATGTGGCCGACGGCAAGCTCAGTTGCCAGCTCTACCAGCGCAGCGCCGACATGTTCCTCGGTGTCCCGTTCAACATCGCAAGTTATGCGCTGCTCACCCATATGGTCGCCCAGCAGACCGGCCTCGAACCGGGGGAGTTCATCTGGACCGGCGGTGACTGCCACATCTACTCGAACCACATCGAGCAGGTCACCGAGCAACTCGGCCGCGAACCGTATCCCTACCCGACGCTGAAGCTGCACCCTCGCGAGTCGATCTTCGACTACCGCTACGAGGACGTCGAGGTTGTGGGTTACCGGCATCATCCTGCGATCAAGGCGCCGGTGGCCGTCTGATGGGCGAGGTCACTCTGGTGTGGGCCCAGGCCCGCGGCGGTGTGATCGGCCGGGACAACACCATCCCGTGGCACATCCCCGAGGACCTGGCGTTCTTCAAGGACGCGACGATGGGCAAGCCGGTGATCATGGGCCGGCTCACCTGGGACTCGCTGCCCCCGAGGTTCCGGCCGCTGCCGGGACGCCGGAACATCGTCGTCACCCGTAACGCCGAGTGGTCCGCCGAGGGCGCCGAGACCGCGGCGAGCCTCGACGACGCGCTCGCTCTCTCCCGCCACGGCGACGTGGTGGTGATCGGGGGCGGTCAGATCTACGCGCAGGCCATGCCGTTCGCGACACGGCTGCTCGTCACCGAGGTGGATCTCGACGTCGACGGCGACGCCACCGCGCCCCCGATCGGACCCGAATGGGCGGCAGAGGCAGGGGAATGGCAGACATCTGCGAAGGGAATTCGATTCCGCTGGGTCCGGTACACGCGAAGCTGAGTCCTCACGGGGGCATCTGAGCGATACTGCGGTACATGGACAAGCTCTCCTTGACCGCCATGGCACGGCAGCAGCTCAAACTCGCGGCGACCTCCAGCAGCGGGCGTAGTTCCCAGACGGTTTTCGGTGGGCATGCCAAGCACCTGCGGCAGACCGTCGTGGCATTGCTGGCGGGCCGCGAACTCGGCGAACACGACAGTCCGGGGGAGGCGACGGTGCAGGTGCTGTCGGGTCAGCTGCAGCTCGTCGCAGGCAACGACGTGTGGAAGGGGTCGGCCGGTGACCTGCTCGTCGTCCCTCCCGTGCGGCACAGTGTGAGCGCCATCGAGGACGTGGCCTTTCTGCTCACGGTGACGAAGTAGTCGCTCTCATCGGACGAGGCGCGGGGGTGGCGTAACCGCGGTAACCCTCCCACGCGAGGCGCCGCTCGCGGCGCGGATCGTGCTCCACGCGGGTAACCTCGTCGAAAATGACTGTCGCGCGGTCTTTCTCGTCGTAACGCGGCCACGAAGGCAACGGTTCGCCGTGGTGGGCGAGGCTCAACCAGTGACGCTGCATCGTGGCGGAGACAGTACGCAGTCCGCGTCGGCCGCCCAGTGCCGTGAGTGCCCGGCCGACCGGTTCGTCGGCCTGGTCGAACACCGCGAGCAACTCGATTGCGTGGGTGGCGTCGAAGCCCGTCATCTTCAGCAATCGCGGTGCGAAATCGAACCGGTACATGTAGGTGGGCGCGAAGCGGGAATGCGCCTGGGCGATCTGCACGGACGGATGCCAGAAGGTGAGGTCGCCGCCGAGATCGATCGCGGCCCGCTCGTTCGGATATCCCGGATAGGCCGCTGCGATACGGTCTTTCGCGTCCGGATCGGTGGCGGCGAACAATGCGTCGATCCGCTGCGGATCGGTGGGCAACCCATCGAGGAACTTCGGGAACAGCGCACCCTCCCGGTCGTTCGTTCCGAGCATCAGAGGAACGGGATTCGCCGCGCCCGTCTCATACGCTTCGAGTGGCTGAACCGGAACGAAGTCGCCGTCGACGACCGGCCCGAACGGATGAAGGCCGGGTGTCGCGCGCAGTACCTGCGCTCCGAGTCGCGATCCGGCGCGCCCGAGTTCGGCGGGCGAGGCATCGAGGAGCGCCTGCGCCGCCGACTCGGTATCGGCGCCGATCAGCTCGACGAACTTGCGGCCCCATTCCGCCGAGCGGTCGGCGGTGACGACGAGATTCGGTGCCGGGCTCTGCGCGATCGCGGCGGAGAACAGCCCGCTCGCAGCAGGGGTCGCGAGCAAGGTCGTCACCGAGGTACCGCCGGCGGACTCGCCGAAGATCGTCACGTTGCCGGGATCGCCGCCGAAGGCCGCGATGTTGCGCTGCACCCACTCGAGTGCCGCCACCTGGTCGCGCAACCCCAGATTCGAATCGAACCGCACCGAATCCGTCGAGAAGACACCGAAATCGAGGTAGCCGAGCGCTCCGAGCCGATAGTTGATCGACACGTACACGACGTCGCCGCGACGCACCAGCGACTCGCCGCCGTACAACGACAGTGCGCTCGTGCCGAGGGTGAATGCGCCGCCGTGGATGAACACCATCACCGGTCGCGGCGTGTGGACCTTCCCGGCCGGGGCGAGCACGTTGAGGGTCAGGCAGTCCTCGTCGGGGCGGATCCGCACCCCGCGGCGGCCGGTCGCGACCCCGCGCGGATGCTGCGAGGCCGCATTCCCGAACTGCGTCGCATCCCGCACGCCCGACCAGGGCTCGACCGGCTGCGGAGCGCGTAGTCGCAGCGGACCGACCGGGGGAGCGGCGTAGGGCAGGCCGCGCCACGCGAGAAGGTCACCGAGCCGGATACCGCGGACGGTTCCGTCGGCCGATGTGACGAGGGTCTCGGACGTCATGATTCGCCACTGTACGTGACCGGAGGTGACAGGAGACGTGTCACCAGAAACGGGGTTCGAGTCCTCGCTCGGCGAGTTCGGTCCGGACATGGGTGCGCAAGGCGGTGGTATCGGGGAAGTGTTCCTCGTCGAGGGCGACGAATGCCAGCGTGTACCGATCGGCGGTGTGGCACGCGTACACCGACAGCCGGGTCGCGGTGCGGGCCGGCCGGGTGCCGAGTCCCGGGTGCATCGCGCGCATCGCGATTCCGGTGGTGCGATACGGGCCCAAGCTGGTGAGTTCGTCGGGGACCGCGCCGATATTGGAACACAGCACATCTCTCTCGCCCGCTCCTCGGGAAGCGCGGGCTGCGAGCCGGTCGGGCAGAAGCTGCAGGATCTCGGCCGGCAGGTTGTGCGGTGCCCCCTCTCGCGGCCGGGAGTACGCGTCCGTCGCACGTGCGCGGATCGTGGAAACGGTGTCGCCTTCGTCGATGGTTATCCCCACCATCGACACGCCGTTGGAGACGGTTCCGTCTCCTCGGTCGTCGACCGGGACGGAGACGCGTACCGGGAACGGGATCCGCGCGCGTCGGGTGACGCCGGCGACCACGGCGAGCAGGAGGGAGTTCGGAGTACCGTCCGCCGCCGTTGCGGCCTTCTCCCACAGGTCGGCATCCACGTCGACGACCGCAGTGCGCGGCTGCACGCGCACCGTCCGCGGCACGGGAGGCTTCTCCGTGCGAGGCGTGTACTGCACGGCGCGCAGTCCTCGTCCGACCCGTCGGAGCAACTGCATCGCGTCGCGCACGTCCGAGCTGCGAAGAGGATCCGGCCGGCGGGGCCGGTCGGCGAGGGCGTCGGCGACTGCGCGAACGAACCCGCGTGCGTCGGTAAGGACGTGTGAGCACACGATCGACAGTGCTGTTCCCCCGCTCGCGAGGTGGGTGGCCGCGAGGGCCCAGCCGGGACCGAGTTCGGGATCGACATCGACGTTCGCGTGGGCGTCGGCCCAGGTGAGAAGCTCGTCGTCGGGAATGGGTGTCGTGGGATAGCGCAGCGGATGTACGTGCGTGTTCGGTTCGAATCGCGGGCGGGCGCCCGGTATCCGGGACCGGACCACGCGCCGCCCCAGAGGACCCTCGGACAGCACATCGTGCAGGGACAGCAACAGGGTCGCGTCGACGGTCTCGTCGGTACGCCACAACCCCTGCATGACCGACGGCAGGCCGGTTCCTTTGTGGCGGTGGAGGAACATCTCGTCCACCACACTCAATCGATTCACGGTTCCGACCGTAGCGCCGACCGTTGACCGAAGCACTGAACCGGGGTTCAATCCTTGATGTGGCATACCGGCGGACTCCCGCAGTGCAGGAACGGCTCGACGCTCAGCGCGAGGCGATCGCGGCTGCCGCGGTGGATCTGCTGAGCGAGCGCGGATACGGAGGACTGTCCGTCGCCGCGGTCGCCGAGCGGGCCTGCGTCGCAACCGGCAGCGTCTATCGGCACTACGTCGACAAGTCGGACCTCATGGTGCGGATCTTCCGGCAACTGTGCACCCGCGAGGTCGAAGCCGTGACAGCCGCGGCGGCGAGCGGATCCGGTGTACGACGTGTGAGCGCGGTGGTCGACACCTTCGCCCGGCGTGCCCTGCGCAATCCCACACTCGCCTATGCGCTGCTCGCCGAACCCGTCGACGCCGCCGTCGATGCCGAACGACTCGTGCTGCGCCGCGCGTTCGCGGCTGCTTTCGAGAGCGCTGTGAACCACGGGGTCGGCACCGGGGAGTTCCCCGAGCAGGACGTCGCACTCACCGCCGCCGCGCTGGTCGGGGCAGTCGGCGAAGTTCTCACCGGTCGACTGCGTGGCGGAGCGACCGAATCCACCGTGCCCGACCTCGTCACCCTCGCCCTGCGGGCGGCCGGGGCGTCGCCGGCCGGAACGACATCGTCTCAGGAGTGAAGCCGTGAATTTTCCCGTCACCCACGAGGTGTTCAACCAGGTTCCGGATCTCGTCCCGTATCAGGCCGCCGACGATCGTGCGCTGCTCGAAGGATTGCGCCGTGAGGGAGCGGGTTGGGCCGAGGACGAGGTCCGCGGACTCGGTGCCCTGGCCGGTACCGCGCGTAGCCAGGACTGGGGTCGTCTCGCCGACGAGTATCCGCCGGTGCTGCACACGCACGACCGGTACGGCCACCGCATCGACGAGGTCGAATTCCATCCGCACTGGCACGATCTGATGACTGTCGCCGTGGAGAACGGCCTGCACGCGGCCCCCTGGCGTGACCCGCGCCCCGGCGCGCACGTGGCCCGTGCCGCGAAGTTCTACGTGTGGGGACACACCGACGCCGGACATATGTGCCCGATCTCGATGACGTACGCGGCGATCCCGGCTCTGCGTCACAACGCCGAACTCTCGGAGCGTTACGAGCCGTTGCTGGCCGCGCCCCACTACGATTTCGGGCTGCGGGAGCCCTCCTCGAAGAGGGGTCTCATCGCCGGAATGTCGATGACCGAGAAGCAGGGCGGCTCGGACGTCCGCGCCAACACCACCACCGCCACCCCCAACGCGGACGGCTCGTACACCATCGTCGGGCACAAGTGGTTCACCTCGGCGCCGATGTCCGATCTGTTCCTCACCCTCGCGCAGACCGAACACGGGCCGTCCTGCTTCCTGCTGCCTCGGGTCCTGCCCGACGGTAGCCGCAATGCGATCCGTATCCAGCGTCTGAAGGACAAGCTGGGCAACAAGTCGAACGCCTCGTCGGAGATCGAGTACGAGAACGCCATCGGCTGGCTCGTCGGCCCGGAGGGCCGGGGCATCAACACCATCATCGAGATGGTGAACATGACGCGGCTCGACTGCGTCATCGGGTCCGCGGTGAACATGCGGGTCGCGACGTTGCGCGCGGTACACCACGCGAGGCATCGCACAGCATTCGGTGCGCTGCTCGTCGACCAGCCGCTCATGCGCAACGTCCTCGCCGATCTCGTGGTCGAATCCGAAGCCGCGACGACGATGATGATGCGACTCGCCGGGGCGACCGACCGGGCGTCCGGTGACGAGCAGGAAGCCGCACTGCGTCGGATCGCGCTGGCCGTCACCAAGTACTGGGTGTGCAAGCGGGCGCCCGCCGTGGCGGTCGAAGCCCTCGAATGTCTCGGTGGCAACGGCTATGCGGAGGAATCCGGGATGCCGCGGCTGTACCGCGAATCGCCGCTGATGTCGATCTGGGAAGGTTCGGGCAACGTCGCGGCACTCGACGCCCTCCGTGCCATGGCCCGTCGACCCGACACCGTGGACGCCTTCTTCACCGAGGTCCGGCGCGCCGAGGGTGCCGATCCCCGGCTCGACTCGGCGATCTCCCGGGTGGGCAAGGAACTCGCCGATCTCGAGGATGCCGAGTACCGGGCGCGGCGGGTCGTGGAGTTGATGGCCCTGGTTCTGCAGGGAGCGCAGCTCGTGCGAAACGGACACCCCGCAGTCGCCGAGGCGTTCTGCCGTAGCCGGCTCGACGACGACTGGGGCATCGCGATGGGGACGTTGCCGACCGGCGTGGACACCGCCGCCGTCCTCGAGCGGATCTGACGCCCGGGCGATCCTGCGTCGTCGTCACGTGTCGGAGGCCGAAGGCATACTTGGACTACGTCCTCCGAGGAATCGCCCAGCGGTGGAGGCCTGATGATCGGCAGTAACGAATGGTGGGAGTGGGGTCGGCAGGTCGCACTCGCGGTGACCGAGCCGCATGCGATCCACCGTGCCCGCATGATCGTGCGCGGCGTCATCGCCGAATCGGAAGCAGTGAGCGACAGCCGCCTCGGTGACGCCGAGATCCATTCCGTCAATCTCGCGCAGGGCACACCGGTGACGATGAGTCCACGCCTCGCGTCGATGGTCCGGTCGGCATTGTGGGCGGCGCGGATGACGGCCGGCGCGATCACTCCCGTCGACTCCGACGACGCATCCGTGGACGTCGGCGCGATTCCGCCGATCCATCCACTGCCGACCTACCGCGACGTGCAGGTCGAGGGAGATACCGTGCTCGCGCCGTTCGGTGTGAGTCTCGAACTGGGGGCGACCGCGGTCGCCGACACCGTCGACTATGCCGCGGCGCTCGTTGCGAGCCTGCTCGAATGCGGGGCGCTCGTGCGTGTGGGCACGGTCATGGCCACCGCCGGTCCTGCCCCGGCCGGGGGATGGCAGGTGCCTCTCCCGGACAGGGGCGCCGTCGAGTTGCCATCCGGATCGGCGATGGCGTCGCACACCAGCGATGTCGCCGATCCGGAGCAATGGCGCATCGTCAGCGTCATCGCTCCCGACGCGGTGTGGGCCGACGCAGCCGCAGCCACGGCAGTGCAGCGCGGGATCGGCGCGCTCTCGTGGCTCGAGCAGTACGACCTTCCTGCGCGTCTCGTCGACTCACACGGGCGGGTGCGTACCACGACTGCCTGGTCCGACCCGAAGGCCGCCTGACCGAGCGCGTCACCCTCCGGCGCGCATGGCGCGGTAGATGTCGATGAGGTGGTCGGTGGAGGCATCGCCGGTGTCGGGGGTGTCGTCGCCGGTGAGCACGGCCTGCAGGGCGGTGGCCTGAGCCTTGCCGAGTTCGACGCCCCACTGATCGAACGAATCGATCCCCCACACCACCCCCTGCACGAACACCTGATGCTCGTAGAACGCGATGATCTGACCCACCACCGACGGCGTCAGCTCCGGAGCCAGGATCGTCGTCGACGGCCGATCACCGGGCATCACCTTGTGCGCCACCAACACCTCCTCCACCCCCTCGGCCCGCACCTGCTCGGCGTCGCGCCCGAAGGCCAGCACCTTGGCCTGGGCGAACATGTTCGCCAGCAACAACACCTGCATCGACGTCCGCCCGTCCCGCGCCATCAGATCCTCCGGGCTGCGGGCCAGGCCGAGGAAATCGACCGGGACGATCTCGGTGCCCTGGTGCAGCAACTGGAAAAACGCATGCTGCCCGCCCGTGCCCGGCTCCCCCCAGAACACCTCCCCGGTCGGGCACCTCACCGGTGCGCCGTCGGCGCGCACCGACTTGCCGTTCGATTCCATCGTCAGCTGCTGCAGATAGGCCGGCAACCGCGCCAGATCCTGGGCGTACGGCACCA